>JALYVS010000454.1 GCA_030853115.1 Actinomycetota bacterium | reverse complement strand
GCCCAGGCCGCCCGGCGGGCCGCCCGCGGCGGCCCGGCGAGTATCCGCCCGGCCATGACGGCAACGAGCGGCAGCAGCACGAAGGCGACGGCGGTACCGATGCGCCCGGCCGCGATGGCTCCCATCGCCACCGGGAGCAGCGCATAGGTCGCCGCGACCCAGACCCTGGCCGCGAGCACGGAGGTGATGCGGCGGGTGGCCAGGAACGCCGTCAGCCCGGCCGCCGGAACGCATCCGAACAGCAGCACGTCAACGGCCAGCCAGGGTTTTCCTCCCAGCACGGTGGCCAACGCCGCCATCACGCCCAGATAAGGCGGAGCGCTCACGGTCGAGCCGACGCCCGCGTCGTGGTAGCCGGCCAGGTACTCGTGCCACAGGTTACCGGCGCCGCCCCAGGCCGGCCCGAGGACGCCGCCCGCGAGGACGCCAGATCCGGAAAACACCGAGCCCGTCAGCGACCGTTCCGCCACCAGCGCGACGACGGCCAGGACGGCGAAGAGCAGGACGCCCGGGCTGGTCAGCACCCGCCGGATGACCGAATTGGTCGCGGGCAGCAGCATGTCGTCGCCGGGCTCGTCCACGACCGCGTGATGGCCGCCGCTCTCGTAACCAGATCCGTGGGACAGCAGGCCAGAGGTACGTTCGGCCAGCCGGGCCAGCGTTCTGGCCCGGGGCAGCTGAGGGCGCAGGACCGCGTAACCGTGCTTGCGGTGGGCGGCGCGGCGGGCCCGCGCCCGCCGGAGCAAGACCGGGTGACGCAGCAGCCAGGCCACCGCCCCGACGTGAGCGGCCGCCTTGCGCTGCTGTTTGGTCACCAGGAAATAAGCGGCCCGCGCCACGGACCCGGCGATGCAGCCGCCCAGCACCGTGAGCATCGGCCATAGCGGCAGGTTGACCGCCAAGACGTAGAGCGCGCTGCGCCGGTCCAGCATCCGCGGGTGACCGCCGGTGGCGGGCGTCTTGCGGACCTGGCGGGCCGACAGCTCGCGGTGATACATCACCGCGTCCGGGATTACCCGCACCTCGTAGCCGGCCGCGTGCACCCGCCAGCAGAAGTCGATGTCGTCACGGAACAGGGGCAGGTTGGCGTCGAAGCCACCCACCTGGTCCCAGACGTCCCGGCGGATCAGCATGCCCGCCGAGCTGACCGCGAGTACCGCGCGGCTCCCGTCCTGCTGACCCTGGTCGATCTCACCCGGCTCGACCCCGGTGAAACGCCGCCCCGCCCGGTCGGTGGTGACACCGGCCTCGCGCAGTACGCGCCGGTTGGAGAAGTCCCTGAGCTTGGGTCCGAGCACCGCGACCGAGCGGCTGCGGCTGGCCGCTCTGAGCAGCTGCTCTAGTGCATCGGCGGCTGGCTCGCAGTCATCATGAAGCAGCCATATCCACTCCACCGGGTCTTCCTGGTCCGGAGCCGAGGCGGCCACCGCACTGCGCGCCGCGGGATGCTGCAGCGCAGCGGAGACGGCGGCCCCGAATCCCGTCTCCGGCTCCATGCCGAAAACCGCGTCCGATCCGATTAGCTCAGCCAGCGCCGCCCCGCTGCGATCCCGGCTGCCGGTATCGACCCCGACGGTACGATGCACGGAATGTGTCTGCTCGCGCACCGTCTGGATGACGCCTGGCAGCAACCGGGCGCCATCGTGCGTGACCACCACTGCGGTGACGACGTGACGAAGATGCGTTGCGTTCTGTGGCAAAGGACCTGTCTGGTGGCTGGGCATCAGCGCCCAGCTCGGCTACCCCGCCAGGCAAGAGCGCTTGGACCACGTAAGCAGCGACCCCCGTGCTCACGCAGCACTAAAGATACACAGCCCGCAGCCGCGCAGCGGGCCGAACGCACGATGTCCAGCCGCAGGCCGGGGAGTCTCAGACCGCCTCGCGCTTGAGGCGGCGCCGTTCTCGTTCCGACATGCCGCCCCAGATACCGAACCGCTCATCATTCTCGAGCGCGAACTCCAGGCACTCAGCCCGGACATCGCAGCCACGGCACACCCGCTTCGCCTCCCGGGTCGATCCTCCCTTCTCCGGGAAGAACGCCTCCGGATCCGTTTGCGCGCACAATGCCTGGTCCTGCCAGCCCAGCTCTTCGACGTCATCTGGACTGACGAAGACCTGCGCCAGCGGGACGATGACCTCAGTCATAGCGCATCCTCCCTCCCCCAACCTCGATCCCCCGAACTCGCCGCTCCCCCGGCGGCGAGAATCACATCAATGAAATTACACTCGCGTGTCTTGCTTCAAGTCAAGTGGAAAAGGTGATAATGGTCGCCTCGTTGCCCGAGATGCGAGAAAAATCACTGAAAGAATCCAGGGGCGGTACGTTCCGTATATCCCGGTAAACACACGCTGGTACCAGGCGTCACTTTCGGCTAGGGCGCCGGCCGAGGCGGAGCGAGGCGGCCGGCGGGAGGTACCGAACAGGGTGGAGTCGGTGGGCCGGCCGAAGCGAGTGCCCGCGCCGCCGGCGGCCGGCGGAGACCTGCCACACTTGCGGGTATGCGCATTACCGTGCTCGCGGGCGGCGTGGGGGCCGCGCGCTTCCTCCGCGGCCTGAAACAGGCCGCTCCGGACGCCGAGATCACCGTCATCGGGAACACCGGTGACGACATCACCCTGTTCGGCCTGCGGGTCTGCCCGGACCTGGACACCGTCATGTACACGCTGGGCGGCGGGATCAACACCGGACAGGGCTGGGGGCGCGCCGACGAGACTCATCGCATCCGGGCCGAGCTGGCCGCTTACGGCGCCAGCCCGGACTGGTTCGCGCTCGGGGACCTGGACTTCGCCACCCACATCCTGCGCAGCCAGCTGCTCGCGTCCGGGCAGCCGCTGTCCGCGGTCACCGAGGTGCTCTGCCAGCGGTGGCAGCCCGGGGTGCGGCTGCTGCCCATGTCGGATGACCCGGTCGAGACCCATGTCGTGCTGGCCGGCCCCGGCGAGCCGGACGTGGTCCACTTCCAGGAGTGGTGGGTAAGACTGCACGCCGAGACGCCCGCGGCGCAGATCATCGCCGTCGGCGCGGCCGAGGCCGGGCCCGCGCCCGGCGTGATCGAGGCGATCGGCCGCGCCGACGTGGTCCTGTTCCCGCCCTCTAATCCCGTGGTGAGCGTCGGCACCATCCTGGCTGTTCCCGGCATCAGGGCGGCGGTCGCGGCCAAGACCGTCGTCGGTGTCTCCCCCATCATCGGCGGGGCGCCGGTCCGCGGGATGGCCGACGCCTGCCTGACCGCGATCGGGGTGGCTACCTCGGCCGCCGCGGTCGGCGCGCACTACGGAGCCGGGCTGATCGACGGCTGGCTCGTCGACGACCAGGACAAGGCCGCCGCCGACGATCCGGCCCTGGCCGGAATCGAGGTGCGCGCGATGCCGCTGCTCATGCACGACCTGCCCGCCACTACCGCGATCGCCCGCGCGGCCCTGGACCTAGCCGCCGACCTCGCGCCGGGGAGGGCATGATGTCCGGGGAGCGGGAGACGTCCGGGGAGGGCGTGACATCCGGGGAGGGGGCAGGCCTCGGGTTCGCCGTTTTCCCGGTCACCGGGCTGCCCGAGGTCGCCGCGGGCGCCGACCTGGCCACGCTCATCGCGGACGCCGTCCGGCCGGACCCGGGGCTGCGCGACGGCGACATCCTCGTCGTTACCTCCAAGGTCGTGAGCAAGGCTGAGGGACGGGTGGTGACCACCTCCCGCGATCAGGCGATCGAGGCGGAGACCGTGCGGGTGATCGCCCGGCGCGGCGCCACCACCATCGCGCAGACCCGGCACGGCCTGGTGCTGGCCGCGGCCGGGGTGGACGAGTCCAACACGGCCCCGGGCACCGTCGTGCTGCTCCCCACCGACCCCGACGAATCCGCCCGGCAGCTGCGCAAGGCGCTGTACGGGCGGACCGGCGTACGAGCCGGCGTTATCGTCACCGACACGATGGGCCGGCCGTGGCGGGCCGGGCAGACCGACAACGCCATCGGCGCGGCGGGCCTGGTCCCGGTCCGGGACTACCGCGGTGAGACCGACACGTTCGGCAACATCCTGGAGGTCACCGTGGCCGCCGTCGCCGACGAGATCGCCGCGGCTGCTGACCTGGTGAAGGGAAAGGCACGGCACGTCCCGGTCGCGGTCGTGCGCGGGCTGGCCGAGTTCGTCACCGAGCAGGACGGCCCGGGGGCACGGGCGCTGATCAGGCCGGCCGCCGAGGACATGTTCCGGCTCGGCTCGGCGGACGTACCGCTGGCCCGCCGGACGATCAGGGCGTTCACCAGCGAACCGGTCGACACCGGGGTGGTCCGCCGGGCGGTCGCCACCGCACTGACCGCACCCGCCCCGCACCACAGCCAGCCGTGGCGTTTCGTGATCTTGTCCTCGGCCGGAGCCCGGACCGCCCTGCTCGACGCCATGCGCGAGGCCTGGATCGCCGACCTGCGCCGGGACGGGTTCACGCCGGAGCAGATCGGCCGCCGGGTCCGGCGCGGGGAGCCGCTGCGGGCCGCCCCGCTGATCGTGGTGCCGTGCCTGGTCACCGAGGCGGCGCACGACTATCCGGACGAACGGCGCCGCGCCGCGGAAAAGGCCATGTTCACCGTCTCGATGGGCGCGGCGGTGCAGAACCTGCTCATTGCGCTGGCTGTCGACGGGCTCGGCTCGGCGTGGATCTCCAGCACGTTGTTCTGCCAGGACGTCGCCGCCCGGGCCATGGAGCTGCCGGCCGGCTGGCAGCCGATGGGGACCATCGCGGTCGGCCGCCCGGCCGAGCAAGCCGGGCCGCGCCCGCCGCGCGACCCGGACGACTTCGTGCTGGAGCGC
>JALYVS010000090.1 GCA_030853115.1 Actinomycetota bacterium | reverse complement strand
CGGCCGCGGCCGGCCCTTCTCGCCGCGACCGGGCGCGTCGCTGTGACCGTGTTCCTGCTTGCCCGGCCAGGCCCGGGCCGGCAGGCATGCTCCTCTGCAGCCGTCACCACATCAGCGTTCAGCTCGTCATCTGCCCGGCCGGCGGCAGCCCGCTGCTCCGGGCCAGTCAACCAGGAAACCAAGGCACCACTGACCGACAAGGCCGCCGGTTCCGGGCAAGGGCAGCCCAGCGTGAAAGGCTTCCAGTCACCAGCGCGCTGACCGCGCCCCCAGGGACGTACTGCCCTCCTGAGAGGTGGAAGCGGAGATGGACGGACAACTGCTGTCAGAAACGTTCGTCGAGCTCACCGACACCATGGTCGCCGGGTTCGACATGATCGACTTTCTGCACATGCTGACGGGCCGCAGCGTCCAGCTGCTGGATGTCTCCGCCGCCGGGCTGCTGCTGGCCGACCCGCGCGGTGACCTGCGCGTGGTGGCCGCCTCCAGCGAGGCAGCCCGGCTGCTCGAGCTGTTCCAGCTGCAAAGCGACCAGGGACCCTGCCTGGACTGCTTCCGGTCCGGCCAGCCCGTCACCGCCGACCTCACCACCCAGGCAGGGCGCTGGCCCCGGTTCGGCGCCGCCGCCCGCGACGCCGGGTTCACCGCCGTGCAGGCCCTGCCCATGCGGCTGCGCGAGCAGAACATCGGCGCCCTGAACCTGTTCCGCGCCGACCCGGGCCCCTTCGACCCCGCCGCCATCCGCATCGGCCAGGCCCTCGCCGACGTCGCCACCATCAGCCTGCTGCACGAGCGCAGCATGCGCCACAGCGACACCCTGAACGAGCAGCTGCAGACCCGCTGAACAGCCGGGTCATCATCGAGCAGGCCAAAGGCAAACTCGCCGAGCGCCTCGGCACCGACACGAACCAGGCATTCAGCCTCCTCCGCGGCTTCGCCCGGAACCGCAACCTCCCCCTGTCCGACCTGGCCCGGGCCTTCATCGACGGCACCGAAACCCTCACCAGCCTGACCGCCAGCAAGCCCCAGCGGCTGCCCGGCCGCGGGCAGCCACCCCGCCGGCCCCGGCCGGGCTCCTGGCCCACGCCGTAGACCCGCCAGGCAGCGCTAGCCCCGGGTGCCGTAACCCGGCACGGGCCGAGTAGCTATAGAGACCGCCGGGGCCCAGCTTGTACTGGTTCGCACCCCAGCCTGCCAGAAGGAAGCCTGTTGCCATTCCGGTGATGGTCACGGCTACCGAACCGGTGACCTGGCACAGGCGCTACCTTGACGGCGGCGGTGTTGAAAACAGCAACGGGCGCGCCGGGGCGGACGTGGTCCCTACGTCTGTTCCCAGAACGGGCTGAGGTGACTAGTGCGGGCGGGCGGTCCAGGCCAGGCGGGTGCCGCCATCTGCGGGGGTAGTCAGCTGGAAGGTACCGCCGTTACGTTCGGCACGGCGGCGCATGCTGGACAGCCCGCTGGAGCGGGCGGGCGTACCGAGGCCGCGGCCGTTGTCGGTGATGTCGAGGGTGACCAGCCCGTCCTGGAGCACCAGGGAGATGGTGACGGCGGTGGCGTGGGCGTGGCGTGCGCAGTTGGACAGGGCTTCGCGGGTGACGGCGAGAATGTCATCAGCCAGCGCCTCGTCCGGACCAGGGTCAAGCGGGCCGGCGAAGCGGATACCGGCGGTAAAGCCGAGCTGCGCGGCGTGCTCCTCGATGATCTCCGTGACCCGGGCGGATAGTCCGGCAGGGGCCGCGCGGGGATGGTGGAGCCCGAAAATGCTGGTGCGGACCTTCTTGATGACCTCGTCCAGGGTGTCAACGTAACTGTTGACCAGTTCTGCGGCGACCGGGTCGCCGCGGGCGGCGTGGCCCTGCATCCTCATGCCGAGGGCGAACAGCTCCTGGATGACATGGTCGTGCAGGTCGCCCGCGATCCGGTCATGGTCTTCGGCCTGAGCCAGGGCGATCTGGTCGGTGCGGGCCCGGGCGAGTTCCATCGCCACCGCGGCGTGGCTGGCGAAGGATGCGGCCATGCCCAGGTCTGCCTCGGTGAACCCCGGGCGTACCGCCAGCCGGCCCAGCAGCAGCGCGCCGCGGACCTGCTCGCCCACCGCCAGCGGCACGACGATCAGCGGGCCGGTACCGGCGCTCAGCACAGCGGCGGCCGCTTGGCGGCCCTCTCCGGTGACCAGGCTAGGCTTGCCGGTGAGGATCGCCTTCCCGGTCAGTGAGTCCGCCAGCGGCTCTACCTGGTTCATCATCCCGGCGGCGAGCTCGCCGGTGACGCCGGCGACAATAACCTGGCTTGCGCCGTGAGGCACAGCCAGCGCGGCGAAGTCCGCGTCCGCAGCGTCGGCCGCAAGCTGGGTGATCAGCGCGTACGGCTGCACTGCCTCTCCGGACAACAGCAAAGGTGCCAGCTCGGCGGAGGCGTCCAGCCAGCGGCGCCGCCGCTCGGATTCGGCGAACCGCCGCGCGTTGGCGATCGCCGCGCCGGCGGCTGCGGCCAGCGCGATCGCCAGCTGTTCATCCTCCGCGGAGAACTCCCCGCCCCGGGACCGCTCGGTGAGGTACAGGTTGCCGAAGACCTCCTCCCCGATGCGGACCGGGACACCGAGGAAGCCGGTCATCGGCGGATGCCCCGGCGGGAACCCCGCCGACGCCGGATGACCCGACAGGTCAGCGAGCCGCAACGGGACCGGCTTGGAGATCAGCAGCCCGAGAATCCCCCGGCCCCTGGGCAGCTCACCGATCCTCCCGACCAGCTCCTCATCCATCCCTTCATGCACGAACTGTTCCAGCTCCCCGTCACGGCCCAGCACGCCGAGCGCCGCGTACCGGGCACCGACAAGGTCCCGGGCCGCCCCCACAATCTGCCGCAGCACCACCGGCAAGCTCAGCTCCCCGGCTACCAGCGCATTGGCACGCAACAGCCCGCGCAGCCGCCCCTGAGTGGCCAGCACGTCATCGGCACGGTCTACCAGCTGCACCAGCAGCTGATCCAGCTCCAGCCGCGGCATGTCAGGGAAACCCAGTCCGCTCACCGCATCCGCGGCGCGGGCGCCACCCGGTATTCCGGCATCCAGCGGTGACCGGGATCCATCTGTCCGGACGGGATCCGCGGGGATATCGATAGGAGTGCTCATAACCTCTCCGCGGAGACCTAGACGAGCGGCAAGGAGAGGCAAGGTCCGGGCCGATCAGGGCCGCAGTCCCAGTTAACGGCATGAGCGAGTCCGGCACAAGCTCACGGGCCGCCGGGCTCGTCGTCCCATGCCGCCGACGGCTCCGTTGGGGGCTGGTACCGGGACCGGCGAAGGGGACCGCGAGGCGGTGATCATCGAGGTGGAGCGAGTACCGCAGACCGTTCTACGCGGTCCGCTGACATGACGGCCGACAGAACGTGTCCTGGTCGGCTGGCCAGGCGGCTGGTGTTTGGTTTGCGCCGTGCGTACCAACAGCGACCCGTAGTGCCCGTTAGGCTTCGTTCGTGCCCGCGCCAGCAGCGCAGTTACGGACAGTTGCCGCCAGGCCATGGGCCCGACGATGCCGTGTTTGCTTGTATGTCGCGGTACGGCGCGGTATCAGCCGGTACTAGGCGACAGCGGGTCTTGAGTGGTGCCGCACAATTCGGCACGTCATGGCATATTCCGGAACTAGCCGACACCGGAAAACTGGCAGAGCAGAAGACTCTTAATCCGCGGGTTCGGGGTTCAAGTCCCTGGCGGTGCACCCGGTCTTACCTGGGGTTTTACCGCCCCAGGTCATTTTTTATGTGCCCGATTTGTCCCCTTGGTTGCTCCGTGGTTGCTCGCGCGCACGGACCCAGCAATCCGGGTCTTGTCAAAAACGGGCCGCGCGGCGCCTGATGCGGGGGCATTCGCCCTGGAACCGCGCCGTCTCGTACGGTCGGCGCTGCCCCGGGCTCACTAGACCAATGGTCTAGACCTCCCGACGGGCACCGGGAGCGCGCCCAGAGTCCCCTATGCCGATGCTGTCACGTTCAGTGACACCTGCTGGTAAGCGGCACTCCCATGATAGATACACCGGTGGCGCTGCCGCACCGGACCGGCCGGTTGCCTGCCAGGGATGCGCGGGAAGGCGGCAACGTGCTTCCGGGTGGCGGTGCCGGCTGCCGCGGCGCTCGAAGCGGCTAATCCGCTGGGTACTTCCGTCTGTACGCGCTTCCGGGCAAGGCTACGGGGGGTGCGCGGGGACAGCAGCAGCGTGCACCGGATGTTGACGTGCCCGGCAAGCGGGGGCGAGGACGGCCGCAGCCGGGCCGGATTCCCGGACCCGGCGGGATTCCCGGCGCCGGGTACGGTGGCGCCCGCACGGGGGCTGTGTGCGCCCCGGACGGCCCGCAGCTTGGTATCGCTGGCAGCGGGCTGCCGGGGCCGATGCTGGCGAGGAACGTTCGCAGGCACAGGGCGGCGGTGTCCAGTTGCGGAAGGCAGCACCGGGCGAACCAACCGGTCGTAGACCTTCCTTTCGGCACGCCCAGCCACGCGGTGCCCGTACGCTCTGTCTCAGCGGCGGGTGACGAGATGAGGAAGACGCGGATGGCCTTCCGGTGGGACAACATCGAGATCCTGCGGGCGATCATTCAGGGGGAGACCTACCACGGCGGGCCGATCCGCAGTATGAGCGGCCTTCAGCTGATGGAGCAGGTTAGCGTCGAGGCTGCACCCGCTCATCGAGGCCGAGGCCCGCCCGCAGTTCCTGATCGGCAAGCCCGAACAGGGCGTGTTCGCGTCCATGAGGGCGGTGGAGATCCAGGTCCGGCGACTCGCCGGGCTCGGCGAGGACGTGACCGGCGTCGATCTGATGAACAGGGCCTTCGGGCCGAACGGGTTCCTCACCGACATCTCCGCTGTCAAGGGCGAGCAGGAGGGCACCCGGATGCTGTTCGCCGGAGCCTACGCCGTGTTCCGCAACCCCGCCGGTCACCGGCAGGTCGACTACGCGGGCCTGTCCGAGGCCGCGGAGGCCGTGCAGACCGCGAGCCTCCTGATGCGAATCCTCGATCGCGTCGAGGACCGCCTGCTGGCCGTGGCCCGCAACACGGCCATCCCGGCGAGCTAGGAGAACCGCGCCGAATGCGCATCTGGAGACGACCGAGCGCCGCTGAACGCGCGCTCAGGCGCACGTCGGGCATCGGGTACTGGAGGCGCCTGGACAGGCGGAAGCGGCGCCGCTTGAGGCTGTCGCAGGCGCTGGTGGCCCTGCTCGGCTACGCGGGGCAACTTCGGCAAGACGGCCGGATCCTTGCCATCATGATCAGGGACGTCCTGCTCGCCGTGCTGGGGACGGCGGCCCTGGTCGCGGCCCTGGAAGCGGTCGCGGATGCCCTCACCCGGCACCTGCACTGGGGCCTGCTGTTCCAGCCAGCCGACCCGAACGGCTACGGAACCATGGTTGGTGCTGCCGTGGGTGCCGAGGCCGTGTTCCTTGGCCTGTTCTACACGACGGTCGGCGTGATCGCCTCGACCACCTACAACGGGGTGCCCGGGGAGATCCGCAGCCTCTTCGTACGCGAGCGGACCAGCGTGATCTACGTGCGGAGCGTGACAGTAGCCCTCCTGGTGGGCCTAGCGCTGCTGACGATGCCGCTGGTATCCCGCTACCAGCCGCACGTGCTGACGGTGGCCGCCTTCGCCGTCATTACCGGCTTCTCCGTGCTGTCCCTTGTCCACCTAGGCACAGGGCTGTTCAGCTTCTTTGACCTGTCAGCCATCTCCTTTCCCCTGCGACGACGCTTCCTCCACGCAGTAAGATCGGCCGCTGCATCGAGTCGGTCGATCCCCGGCGAGGTACAGCAGCAGGCAGCGCACGCCAGGGCTGCCGAGGTCCTCCGCGTCTACGGGCAGCTGGCCGAGCTGATCAGGAAGCGGGACGTCGCCGAGGCGAGAGCCCCGGAACGGATCGCGCTGCAGCTTCTCGGCTGCTGGCAGGACATGGCGGAAGTCAAGTCGGCCATCCCGTCGCAGAGCCAGTGGTTCTCCCCGGCACCGCGGCACCCCAACTGGCTGACTCTGGGCCAGGAGCGGCTCAGCCTTGCCCTGTCCACAGGCACTGCCATCCAGCCAGACACAGGACCTGATCCGTTGTGGGCCGAGAAGCTCATCAGCCGGTGCCTTGCCCAGTTGTTGCCCGTCATGTCCGGGCCGGATGGCTGGGACCGCGCGATCAGGATCGTGGACCATGCCAGCGAGCTCGTCTACTGGCTCGCGGGCACTCTGCGAATAGACGAGGCCCGGCTGCTACGCCGCACCCTGACCAGGTACCTCCGCGAGGCCGTGACCGCCGTACCGGAAGCAGGCAGCCCAGACCCAGGTTCCGGCTGGGACGCCTTCCGGCTTGCGATCGCCGAGCGTGAGGTGATCGTGTTCACGAAGTTCTGGCTCGGCCTCACGGCCGGGATGGCGCACACCGAGGCGAAACAGGTCGCGGCAGCTTTTGACGATGCCGTAGACACTGCCGGTGGCCCTTACCGGTCTGGCGCGCCGCCCCGTCTCCTGGAGCAGCTTGAGGAGTTCGCGGCCGGCATCGAGTTCGAGCGGCGCACCGAGCGTCAGCGAGTGACTCCGCCATGGTGGGTGCATCATGTGGCAGCCCGGACACTGTCTCAGATCCTGGTCGCCGCGACGACGGACTTCTTCGACGATGTCCAGGAGGAGCTCATCCGCCCCCTGGCACTCAGCGCCGGGCAGGACGCCGCCCTGGAGACCATGAAGATCCTCAGCTGCCTTGAGCTGGCCCGCAAGCTGGCCGCGCATCTGCCCGCCGCCCGCAAGTCCCTCGCCGCTCTAGAAGGGCTCCGGCATGTGCCATCCGATGATGAGCTGTGGCCAAGCGGGACGCTGTCCGACGATGTTCCCGCAGTCCTGGGGCACCAGCTGGACCTGAAGCTCGCGGAGGTCGTCCCGCACCTCGGGTACCGCACTCGCGACAGCGCAGGGCCGGACCTTTTCGGGCAGGGCTACCGGCACCTGTTCAACGCAGCGTTCCAGGCGATCCTGGGCGAAGAGGCAGACACCGCCCGCCTGCTGACCCTTGCCGTCATCCCACTGGCAGACCGGGCGCGGATACGACTATCTGATGACCTGGTCTCCGAGCGGGCCAGGAACCAGGCTATCTTCGGCAGCGAGCCGATCATCGACATGATGGAGCTCAGCGGGCTCGCCATGCTGATGTCGGAGGTTAGCCCACCTGGCATCTGGCCAGAGATCAAGGCGTTCTGGGATGGTGTCCTGTCGGACGACACTGCCCAGGCTCGCGCCAGGCAGATGTCAGCCGCACTAGCGACGCACGAGAACCTGCTCGCGCTCACATCCGGCAGCATTGGGCGCACCGAGCGGAAGCAGGCACTGGCCGTCGCCCTCAGCCGCCACGGCATCACCTGGCCGGCAGCGAACCCGATCATCGCCGTGTTCGACTCCCACGGCGTCGGCCTGCCTCTGGCTGACCTCGCCGACCTGTTCATGGCCGAGTACCTCAAAGGACGAACGGACATGGACGACCTTCCCATGCCACGCCGCGCGAAGAACCTGAGAGAGTCCATCGATCTCCGCCGGCAGCAGGTCCCGCCCGAAAGCCCCGGCATGGACGAAGGCGAGACCGAGTGATGCGCCAGCGGCCACCGGATGACCTGCGGAGCACGCGCAGGTCCCGGACGTTCCACCCGACTGACCCAGCCCTGCAAGCGCGCATGCGGACCGCCTCTCCTGCCGGCACCTACGCCTTCTACCTGCACGAGGACCTCGACCGGGTGATGCCCTACAGCATGGGACACCCGCCCAGGTTCCACGCCCGGGTAACAGGCCCTGACGCTCTCAAGGCCCATCCCCTCATCGAGCAGGCGATCGACATCGAGGGCCATAGGCACCTGCTCTACGACTCAGTCCGCGACTTCGCGAGCACCACCGTACGGCCCCTCATCTTCAGCGGGTCAGCCACGTACGAGATCGACTACCTCTACCGGCTCGACCAGGAACCCGACTCCGCTCCGACTGGATTCCGACTTGAGCTCATCATCCCAGGCACGCTCGACCACCACGGACGCCAGCCAATCCAGTACATCCCCGCAGCATACGGAGGCCCGCAGGACAAGACCGGCATGACCTACGTCGAACTCGACCCGGCGACCCTCGTCACCTTCCAACTCCCGCCAGCGGACGAAGCCAAGGTTCGGAAGATCATCAAGTTCCTCCGGTCCGCCAGCGCGCTCGACGGAGCCGAACTAGCACTCTCTCAGGACGCCGGGGGCACATACAGTTTCTCAGCGCACCAGCGCAAGCTCGGCGAGCTGATCGCTAAGGCCACCGGGCCCATCGGCTGGAACGCCCGTGACCTCTTCAAGAACAACCACCTTGAGCCCTACGACACATGGCGCCGACTCAGGTTCCTGGAGTTCACGATCGGCCTACGTGACCTGATCATGGACCGCCTCAACGCAGCTGTCGCCCAGGCCGGCGAACGGATCGGCTTCCAGGCTGCCATCGCACTAGACGGGCTGGTGACACTCGCGGACGTAGAGCAGGCGAAGAATGACCTTCGCAGTGGGAAGCGGAGCATCGGGGACCTCGAGAGGTTTGCCGCGCAACTTTAGCCCGGACCCGGCAACCACGGCCGATGACTGCCGCCCCGGCCCGGACCCGGACGGCTGTCCGTGCCACATGCTCATGGATCAGCCGTTCCCTGTAGCAACCTCAAGGCTGGCGGGTCGACGGCTCACTGGGTGGCGCGGCCCCTGACCCGGAGGTAGCTCAAGCGGGGACTCATACGGAACGCCTGCGGCATCGGCGGTGGCCATGCGGTCGTACTCGGTTAGGACCAGGCGCTTGGTGCGGTACTCGCCGTGGTCTCTGATCTCGTTGTGCTTCAGGCCGCCGGTCTCCGTCTGGAACGTCTCCAGGATGTAGTCCACGTCGTCGCGGTCATCGATGCCGTACAGGCGGAAGAAGAACGCGTCGAGTTCGGCCTCGGCGTGGCGGTCAACACGCTGCCGATCCGGTTCATCTTCGAGTTCGGGATGAACCTGAAGGACGAGCATCCGCTGGACTTCCTCGGGATCCGCTACGTCCACTCAGTCGCGGACGCGCACTACCTCTCACCAGACGCGCTCCGGATCCGCTCCGGGCCGCAGCCGGGTCTCCTGCAGCAAGACGCCCTGCGGGAGTGGTTCGTGCAGCGCTTCAACGCGACCGCGGATCACCTGATCCGTCTCGAGAACTACCGGACCAAGACCGGCCAGATCCGCCCGGCTGTAATGCAGGAACGGTCGATGCACCTCAACCGGATCCTGAACGTAACAGCCCACCTGCTGGCCTCCCGCGAGACCGCGACCCGGTTCTCGGACTTCTGGGACCTCTTTGATCTTTACGGCACCCTCATGGGCGGCCTGGACAAGGTGTTCGCCGAGCCGCACTGGCGCAAGGACATCCTGCCCGCCATGAGCACCCTTCCCGGGAACCTCGCCGATCTGTTCACCCAGTACGCCACCGACCTCCGCGACGAGTGGATCAGCGAAGTAGCCGACGGTGTCAGCGACCCCGCTCGCCGGACGAAACAGGCCATCCGCGTCGGGCCCGGAAAGGGGCAGCGGCTGACCCGTGAGGCGTTTCTTCGCGAAATACATGGATATCAGACGCAACACGCTCCATGGCTACGATCTAGGCCGCCCGGCCACACAGGAATTCCTCGCGATCCATGACGGAACCCTGCCGCTCCGGCTCCCCGAATGGGGACGGCTGGAACTCATTGCCCTGCTCGCCAACCCCACCCGGCTGATCGACCAGCTGCTCCTGGCACGTTAACCCTGCGCGGGTTTGCGGCAAACGCCGGTCCAACCGCCTGGCACGGGCGTGCGGCAGACGGTCGACGTCCGGGGCCAGGCCGACCAGCCAGCTCGGGTAGGTGATAATCACGGTGGACTTCCGCCGGAACGAGCGCGGCCTGGACGGATCCGATCCGCAGGCGGAGATCGACGGCCTGGACTACGCGCTGCGGCACCCGCACCACGCCCGGTCCTGGAACTTCGGAACATAGCTCATCGACGGACGCGGGGCTTAGCAGCTGCCATGTACCTCGCGTGTACTTGTCATTTACCTTTGGTGTACTGCGGCCGGTTGTAGCTGGCCGTCTGGGCGTGCTGCATCGATGGATGGGTCTGGGTCGCTCATGAAGGATCGTTGCAGGTCCGGCTAGAGGCCGTGCTGCCGCCCGGGGGCGGCCGGGTAAGAGCTGGGTGCGGCGCGGACGATATTCATCCATTGGGTCCTCAACCGGAACCCGAGGCTCTCGGCGAGTGCGGTTCGCGGGATGCACCACCGATCCGGCAGTGCGCGTCAAGCCGGAACACGCGACCGGCGCGGCCCGTCCGTGGCTGTCCGTGGAAAGCCGACGGTGCACACCGACCGTCATAGTGGCCCGGACGCCCGTCCGCTATATGTCCGTGGACACCGCGACACGCCGGTCTACAGCGCTACAAGATGACACATGACGGGACAGAGAAGAAACGGCCCGCATAGCCGAGAATTCCCAGCTAGCGGACCGTTTCCCCAGGGTGTGGCAGGTGTTGGGTTCGAACCAACGAAGGCTTAGCCGACGGTTTTACAGACCGCTCCCTTTGGCCACTCGGGCAACCTGCCTCATACCGCACGTGCTAGCGGCACCCAGAAGGATAGCCCACGACGCGACCGCAGGTGTAGCCGGATGCGTTTGGCGGCGTAACGACTTGGGCTCGTGCCGGTGGTCTAGCCTGGTAGCCGTGGCATCTCAAGAGTCTTCATTCGACATCGTGTCCAAGCTGGACCGCCAGGAAGTTGACAACGCGCTCAACCAGGCGGCCAAAGAGATCGGCACCCGGTTTGACTTCCGCGGTGTCGGCGCGACCATCGCCTGGTCCGGCGAGCACATCGACATCCGGGCCAACAGCGAAGAGCGTGCGCTGGCGGTCCTCGACGTATTCAAGGACAAGCTGGTCAAGCGCGGCGTCTCGCTCAAGACCCTGGACCCCGACGAGCCCAAGCCGTCGGGCCGGGAGTACAAGATGACGGTGAGCCTGAAGGAGGGCATCACTCAGGACAACGCCAAGAAGATCTCCAAGATCATCAGGGACGAGGGGCCGAAGGGCATCCGGGCCCAGATCCAGGGTGAGGAGCTTCGCGTCTCGGCGAAGAAGAAGGACGACCTGCAGACGGTCATCTCGCTGCTGAAGGGCCAGGAATTCGACTTCGCCGTGCAGTTCGTCAACTACCGGTGACCTAGCGGGGTCAGCGGCGGTAACCGGCCAGCGCCTCCAGCCTGCGGATCCGCTCATCCGCGGGCGGGTGGGTCAGGAAGAGCCGGGCCACGCCCTCAGGACGAAACGCGCTGACGATCATCAGGTGGCCGACCGGGATCCGTCGGCCGTCCGGAGCCACCGGTAGCCTCGCCGCTCCAGCGTCGGTCTTTCGCAGGGCGCTGGCCAGGGCCACCGGGTCGCCGGTCAGCTGAGCTGCCGTGGCGTCGGCCCGGTATTCGCGCTCCTGGCTCACGGCCAGCCGGACCAGGACGGCGGCGATGGGCCCGAACAGCAGCATCAGCAGCGCTTCGAGCTGGCCCAGGCCGGGGCCGGACCCGTCGCCTGCCCTAGCAGCGGACGCGACACCAGTAGCGGACGGGACACCGGCCGCGGACGGGACACCGGCCGCGGACGGGACACCGGCCGCGGACGGGACACCGATAGGGCGCCGCGAGTTGGGCCGCATGAACCTGGCCAGGGTAGCTGGGAACGTGACCACGGCCGCCAGGCCCGCGGACATCGATGCGGCGAGGATGTCGTAACCGGATACGTGCCCGAGTTCGTGCCCGAGCACGCCGCGAAGCTCAGCTTCGTCCAGCAGCCGGAGCAGGCCCTCGGTGCAGCACACCGCCGCGGTGCGCGGGCCGCGGCCCACCGTGAAGGAATTCGGCTGCTCGGCTGGAGACACGTACAGGCGCGGCACCGGCAGCCGGCCGGCCTTGGCCAGCTCCCAGACTAGACGGTAGAGCTCGGGCTGCTCCACCTCACTGACCGGCCGGGCCGCCATCGCGGACAGCGCCAGGCGGTCGCCGCAGGCGTAGCCAGCCACGGTCAGCGACACCGCGACCGCGATCCCGGCGACCGCACCGCCCGCGCCGGCCACACCCACCCCGACCAAGGCGAATCCGGCCATCAGCACCACTACCGCGGTCGTCAGCCCGGCGATCGTGGCCGCCCGCCCGGCCGCCCGCCCGGCGGCCAGCAGTGCGTAATCGCGCACAGCCTCCACCTCCCAGCAGCCACGCTCACGTCCCGCCAGTGGCATGATGACACGATCCCTGGCCGTACGTACATACGTCCCTGACCTGGGCAGCGGAACCGGGATCGCGGCCCCAGGCGGCACGATCGCATTCAATCGGACATCGCCACGGGAATATCGTGGGACAGTTGAATGTTCGTTTGATCGCTTGTTTTGGCGTAAGATTTGTTCCGTCCTAAAGTCATGCCCCCGGCCGTGGGGTGGTGCGCTCCAGAGCGCTTGGCCGCGGTGCGTGGAGGAGGTCTTCCTACTGTGACCAAGCAGGTCCAGAAGCTCGATCACGTCATCATCAGATTCGCCGGCGACTCTGGTGACGGCATGCAGCTCGCGGGAGACAGGTTCACCCAGGAGACGGCTGTCTTCGGAAACGACCTGTCCACCATGCCGAACTTTCCGGCCGAGATCCGCGCCCCGGCCGGCACTCTCGCGGGCGTATCGAGTTTCCAGCTGCAGTTCGCCGACCACGACATCCTCACGCCGGGTGACGCACCGGACGTCCTCATCGCGATGAACCCCGCCGCCCTGCAGGCCAACATCAAGGACCTGCCGCGCGGCGGTGACCTGATCGTCAACACCGACGAGTTCACCAAGCGGAACCTGACCAAGGTCGGTTATGCGGCCAGCCCGCTGGAAGACGCCTCGCTCGAGCAGTACAACGTGCACGCGGTGCCGATCACGTCGATGACCGTCAAGGCGCTCGAGGCCTTCGACATCACCAGGAAGGACGCCGAGCGGGCGAAGAACATGTTCGCGCTCGGCATGCTGTCCTGGTTGTACGACCGGCCCGCCGACGGCACGCTCGGCTTCCTCAAGGCCAAATTCGCAAGCAAGCCCGAGATCATGCAGGCCAACGTGGCCGCCTTCCAGGCGGGCTGGAATTTCGGCGAGACCACCGAAGCCTTCTCGGTCAGGTACGAGGTCAAGCCCGCGCCGCTCAAGCCCGGCACCTACCGGAACATCATCGGCAACACCGCCCTGGCCTACGGTCTCATCGCCGCCGCCCAGCTGGCCGGCCTGCCGCTGTTCCTCGGCTCCTACCCGATCACGCCGGCCTCGGACATCTTGCACGAACTCGCCAGGCACAAGCGCTTCGGGGTCCGAACGTTCCAGGCCGAAGACGAGATCGCTGCCGTCGGCGCGGCGCTGGGCGCCTCGTTCGGCGGCTCGCTGAGCGTCACCACTACGTCCGGACCTGGCATTTTGCTGAAGGCCGAGACCATCGGCCTGGCCGTATCGGTCGAGCTGCCGCTGATCGTCTGCAACATCCAGCGAGCCGGCCCGTCCACTGGGATGCCGACCAAGACCGAACAGGCTGACCTGCTGCAGTCGATGTTCGGCCGGAACGGGGAGTCACCCATCCCGATCGTCGCCGCCGCCAGTCCCGCCGACTGCTTCAACACCGCGATCGAGGCCGCCCGGATCGCGGTGAAGTACCGTACCCCGGTGATCCTGCTCTCTGACGGATCCCTGGCCAACGGCTCGGAGCCGTGGCGGATTCCGGCCACCGCGAGCCTGCCCGACCTGAGCCAGGAATTCAGCTTCGCCACGGCCCCGGAGGGTAGCGGGGCAGCCAGCGTAGCGGGCGGCGGTAAGGGCGGCTGGGAATTCGAGCCGTTCCGGCGCGACCCGGTCACCCTGGCCCGGCCCTGGGCGATCCCCGGCACCCCCGGGCTCGAGCACCGGATCGGCGGTATCGAGAAGGCCGACATCACCGGGGCGATCTCCTACGAGCCGGACAACCACGACCGGATGGTCCGGCTGCGCCAAGCCAAGGTCGACGGCATCGCCGCGGACATCCCGCTGCTCGAGGTCGACGACCCGGACGGCAGCGCCCGCGTCCTGGTGCTCGGCTGGGGCTCGACGTTCGGCTCCATCGGGGCCGCGGTCCGCAAGGTGCGAAACGCCGGGCACCCCGTCGCCCAGGCCCACCTGCGGCACCTGAACCCGTTCCCGTCGAACCTAGCGGACGTGCTCCGCGGCTACGACCAGGTCCTGGTGCCGGAAATCAACCTCGGCCAGCTGGCCCTGCTGCTGCGCGGCCGGTTCCTGGTCGACGTGATCTCCTACAACCAGGTCCGCGGCCTGCCCTTCCAGGCGGCCGAGCTCGCGGATGTCATAGAGGATGTGATCGGGCATGCCTGAGACGAACGGTCGCGGCCCCGCCGGCGACCTCCCCAGTCAGGGGAACGGTCAGGCGGGCGGTCAAGCGGACGGCGATGGCATGTCGGGCCATGAAGGCCACCGGCTCGCCTCGCTGAGCCTGGTTCCTCGAGCTGGGGTTCGTTCGGCCGCTAAGGACTTTAAATCTGACCAGGAGGTGCGCTGGTGCCCGGGCTGCGGGGACTATGCCATCCTGGCTGCCTTCCAGGCGTTCCTGCCCGAACTCGAGGTGCCGCGGGAAAACATCGTCGTGATCTCCGGGATCGGCTGCGCCTCCCGGCTGCCGTACTACGTGAACAGCTACGGGATGCACTCCATTCACGGCCGCGCCCCCGCGATCGCCACCGGGCTCGCGACCTCCCGGCCTGACCTGTCCGTCTGGGTCATCACCGGGGACGGCGACGCGCTGTCCATCGGCGGCAACCACCTGATCCACTCGCTGCGGCGCAACGTCAACATCAAGATCCTGCTGTTCAACAACCGGATCTACGGGCTGACCAAGGGCCAGTACTCACCGACCTCCGAGCAGGGCAAGGTCACCAAGTCCACCCCGTTCGGTTCGCTGGACCACCCGTTCAATCCGGTCTCCCTCGCGCTCGGCGCCGATGCCAGCTTCGTGGCCAGGACGATCGACTCGGACCGCAGGCACCTGACCTCGGTGCTGCGGGCCGCCGCGGATCACCAGGGCGCCGCGTTCATCGAGATCTACCAGAACTGCCCCATCTTCAACGACGACGCGTTCGCCCCGCTGAAAGAAGCGAGCACCGTCGACGACCGGCTGATCAAGCTGGAAGACGGCCAGCCCATCCGCTTCGCGGGCGGCTCACGGGGGCTGCGTTTCGGCCGGCATGGTCAGCTCGAGGCGGTCGACGTGGCCAGCGCCGACCCCGAGACGCTGATCACTCACGACGCGCAGCGGGCCGACCCCTCCTACGCGTTCGCGCTGTCCCGGCTGGACAGCTCCGACTTCCGGCACACCCCGGTCGGGGTGTTCCGCAAGGTCTCCCAGCCCAGCTACGACCACCTGATGGCCGAGCAGATCGTCACCGCACGCCGCCAGAGCGGCCCAGGCGACCTGGCCGCCCTGCTGGCCGGCCACGACACCTGGGAAGTCGGCTAACCGGTCCTCACTCGCGTCCCGGTTCTTATCGCGTCCCGGTGCTCACCCGCGTCCTGAGGCCTCCCGGGCGGTGGCCGTTAAGCGTCAGTGGCCCTTACGTGTCAGCGGCGTCCAGCCGCTGGTGGATGATCTGCCGGGCCAGGGTCAGCACGGCCGGATCGTCGTGCAGCACGAAGTTGGTGTCGGTGGCCAGGATGATCCCGTTCAGCTCGAAAGCCAGCCGGTCAGGATCCTCGCGGCCGGGCAGCTCGCCCTGCGCCACCGCGGTGGCCGCGAAACCCCGCAGCAGCCGGCCGAACTCGGCCTGGTGCGCGGTGATCAAGTCGTGGACCGGCCCGGGGCGGGTCCCCATCTCCAGCGCCGCGCTGGCCAGGAAGCAGCCACCAGGGAACGTTCGGCGCTCGAGGTGCGTGAAGAACGCCTCGCACACCGCGGTCAGCTGAGCCAGGCCCGCCGGGGCCGCCAGCGCGGGCTGCACCACTTCCTCGGCGAAGACCCGGGCCGCCTCGGCTACGGTGGCCAGCTGAAGGTCGGTCTTCGAGCCGAAATGCGCATGCAGGCCGCTCTTGCTCATCCCCATCGCCGAGGCCACGCTGCCGATCGACAGGCCCTCCAGGCCGTCCTGCGCGGCCAGCGACGCGGCCGCGTGCAAGATGGCGCTCCGGCTCCGGTCCCTGCCGTCCCGTGCGCGCCGCGCCCTGGCCTGGTCGTGCTGCACAGCCTCATTCATCGTTGCTGGCAACGTAGCAGACGGCCAGGCGCATGAACCCTAGGGCGCCGGTCACCGCCGTCAGCGCCGGTGCCGCCCCTGCCGCCGGGGCGGGGGCCGGTGCCTGGTGCCGGTGCCTCGCGCCGGGGCCGGTTCATGATCACGAAGACTTTTAGCCCTCGGGTTCAGTGGGTCGTCGCAACACGACTGGTAGATGACCCTTCCGTGGTCACGGTATCTGGTGGCCAGGTGCCGCCGGGTGCCGTGCGCTGGCCGGGG
>JALYVS010000089.1 GCA_030853115.1 Actinomycetota bacterium | reverse complement strand
ATCCCAGAAGGAATAGCACGCAGCACCCGCTGGTGTAAGCGGATCAGCCAAAAGGCCAGTTATTAACAGGCTATCCTGTGGATATGTGTAAACAGCCGAGCTGCATTCGCTAACTAAGCCGTATTGGCTCAAGAGCTGGCGGATCCTCCGCAAGCTCCGCTGCTGTCCCTGGCCCGCAGGCCAGCTCGCCAAAGCCATCCACGTGCTGTAAATCCGCGAGGCATAAGGAGGATGAAAAAGGTTCAGTGCCTCAAGTGAATAAAGAAGAGTAGCGATGCTGGTGTAACCAATTCCAACGCTAAGTCCCCCGAGATCTCGAGTGAGGGGTTGTCCCCTGGGCCATATCGTGGTAGAAGCGAATCTAGTGTCAGATTTATTCGCCTAATGTCCGGCACATGGGCGAGGGGAAAAAATGGACATTACGCAACCGTTTGAGCCATCCTCACTGGATTCGGCGTTGCCCAACGGTAATCTGTCTCAGCAAGAAATTACGGGGCCCGATAAAGGGAACGGAGAAACAGGGCAGGTCTGGGACGTGGGCCGTTACGCTCGGCAGGATATGGACAGGGAAACTACCCGGTACCTGTCGGCTGCTACGCAACTCAACGTCGACTATGCGCAGCGCGTCGTAGGCAGCGTGGTGGGTGAACCTTTTCGTGCTGTAGCGCCTACATATGGCGCTGACGTTGCTGTGGTCGCCCGGTGGGCCGTCGATTCCGTCTTGCGCAGGTCGCGGCGTGATATGAGTCTGTTCGCCACCCTTACCGCTGGCGTTGTGATTGCCTGGCTTGCGCCTGCATGGCCAGTGTCAATCGTTGCTGTGATAGTTGCAATGTTTATTTGCGCATGGGTAATCGTGTCGTTGGAGTACTGGAAACGGACCTATCGTGTCGTGGTCGGGCGGATGCTGAAAGATAATTTTGTTTCTCAGGAAGCACCTGAACCGTCCTACGACTGGGTACGAAAACGCATTGCTGCCGTTTCGGATCGCAGACGTGGGAATCTCATAGTCTTTCGTGGGCAGTCTGCCTTTGTTGGTAGCGGAGGGCGGCTTAGCCGGGAACATATCGTTATTGATGTGAGCCGGGGAAGGAAAATAAAAAACGGTAAGCCGCAGAAACCGCAGAAGTTCACGAATGCTGACGTACATTGCGCCTTGCTAGCGGCAATGAGAAAGATTGGCTTCGCCGATATTCATGTCGAGGAACGATTGTTCGTTAATGGGCGTCATATTAAGGGGAGCGATACTCTTCTTCCCCATGGTGAGGTGGCGCCTCCCGCGTCATATGTCAGCCCTAGCCTGCTAAAACAGGCTGTGCTACACCCAACCCCCGATGCGCGTGCGTACGTATGCGTGGAGATGCCGGGCTGGCAAGGCCAGCTAATAGTTACATTGTTCGCGCGTGCGGTCCATGCTGGCGGTTCGCTCTACATTGAGTGGGAGTATCATGTCCTCCCACCGCTTGGCGGAGAATTTCTTAACATTGATCTTCTTTATGGGACACCGCTTAGTAAGCAGATGCTTGGCGCCTTGATATGGGGAGCAGTAAGATTCGTTCCTGCCCTCTTCAAGGCACCCTTCCTTGTAGTCCGAGATCTCCATCGGATGATAACTGTGAAGCGGCGAAGTGCTTTTCAGAAAAATGCGATCGAGAAAGGTCAAGAATACGATTACGGTGCTTCGGAGAGTATTCGAGAAAGCGCTTGCGGCACGAGCCGCCAACATTATTTTCTAGCCAGAGACGAGATAATGTACGTTCTCATGTCCCAGCAGATCCTGGTAAGAGAGGTTAGGGCATTCCTGCGGAAGCAAGACGTCAGCCTAGGAGAGTTCGATATTCAGGTGAAAGCTATCAAAGAAGAAACTTTTAAGTTCTATAACATTCATCTAGGCAATGTCAGTAATTCGGCTGTGGTGATTGGAGATAAATCTAGCGCTCAGAATAAACGGACGCAGCCTTAATCGCCCTAATGGGCATAGCCGGGAGGCGATATGGGTAATAGGGTTAAAACGGGGTCCATAAAAGGCTCTGCAGTGGCTATCGGTAAGAAATCTAAAGCTATCCGTGATGGCAATCCGAGCAAGCAATCTATTCAAGATATACGCGCAGGCCTCGACGAGCTAATTCAGTTGCTTTCGGAGTGTCCCGATGAATGGCCGCAATGCTCCAGCCTCCGGCCGTTTGCTGTCACAGCCAAAGAGGAAATGACTCGTAAGAAGCCGGATCTTAAGGTAGTCCGCGGGATTCTAACCCAGATCTCTGCTGGCGCAGGCGGGTTCGACGCTCTAGTAGATGCCGTCGCCAAGGTTCAAGAATTCATCAACTATATTCTCCGGTAAAGAACGCGCGTTTAACCGACTGTAGACCATCACCCTTGCGGTGTGACGCGAAGTGCACACTCATATGCATGGGCTCACGCGTGTCCGCACGTAAGGGTCGCTGATGCGCGGTGCGCTTGCACTAACGCGACGGTTGCCCGGCCGCATCACTCTGGATAACTGTCTTGTTTCGTCTCACGACGCGGGTGTCCCCAACGCGTCCAGACGCGCGTACGCGCGCGTGTTAAGAGAAACGGACAACGCGCAGTAACTATGAGACCAAACATACGAAGAACCCTTGACTGTGCCGCTAACGACCCAGCTGGGCCTGTCCGGGACGCCAGGGAGGCGGGCGGTTTCGGGATCCTGGACGCCGCTAACGCCCGCGACCTGGTCACCGCCGGAACGTAGGCACCGGCTGCCGGATGCTATCTCCGTTGCTAGCGGCGCGGCGACTCGGGCCCAGGTTGCGCGCCCGCGACGTAGGCCGCTACCTGACGTATAAATTCCTCGAGATCATCCAGGCTGTTCAGCCGGTAAGTGACTATCGAGTCATCGACCTCGATGTAATCATGTACGAGTACGTTGCGGAAACCGACGGCCTTGCGCATCGAGACGGCCAGCTCAGTTGCGAGGACCCCGTGCTCTCCGAGCAGCCCGACGGCGCCGCCGTTATCAGCCGGAGGCCCCCAGCCTTTTGTCGCGCAGATGTGCTGCGCAACATCAACGCAAGCCTCAATGGCGGTCACGAATGTGTACTTCACGCCGCGCAGCCAGATCGGATCCTGGCGGCGCTCCTGGCTGGCCTCCGCTTCCTGCCGGAGGACGGCAGTATCGTCGGCAATGCTCCGGAGCAGCCGCAGCACGCGATCTTTGTCTACCACGGGTTACCCGCGCCTGCCGGTGACACTGGCCGCGAACTCCCGGTGCGCGCGGGTGATGCGCGGCAGCTCGTCGAAGTAGATCTTCCTGGTGGTGGCCTCCCACCGGACCCGGCTGACGGGATCATCATCGAAGAGCAGCCTGCCGCGTGCTGCTACCCGCCCGGCCAGTTCCAGCGGCGCATGATCAAGGACCAGGAGATCCACGCCAGGCGGCATCAGGATGTCGAACACGTTCGGCGGCTCGCCGCCGAAGTATGCAGCGATGTCAATATCTGAATCCGGACGGTACTGCCCAGATGCGCGACTGCCATGCAGGTAAGCGAACCGCGCCCCGGCGTTCCTCAGCACGGCCGCGGACTCCCCCATCACTCGTGCTGCCCTGGCTTCATCCATCTGCACAGTCTGGCAGATCCGACGCCTGGTTTACTTGCCGCGGCCGCGCTGACGGCCCTCAGCTGGCGGCGGCGGTGATTTTATGGTCCATACAATGCTCGCGCGCCCGCGGCCGATCGCAGATCCCGGCAGCGTGAACAACTTACGCCCTGGCACGGCCAGGCCGGTCCCGCCGCTGCGCCAGGCACGGTAAGCTGTTTCCGCAGCTCAAGAGCTATATCTGCAGTTGTAGTCAATTCCCGCTGTGCCGTTATCATCACCGGTGCCAGCAGGCCAAAGGCTGGTAGCTCACCCAGCCTGAACCAGGTGTCCTGGTCTGGCGAACCCCGGGCGCCGCAAATACACCACCAACCCTGACGAGTGCCCATCTAAACCGGGATTCCGCACCCCGGCGACCAACCCGGCCTGAGTACAACCTGGGGCCAAGCAAAAGCGAGCCCGGAGCTAAATCACCAATCTCGCCGCCTCGGCCCGGGTCGCTATTTCGTCCCTTTACAAAAGGGGAGAATGTCGTTCTTTTACGCCGCGAGACGCAGGTCAGGTGAATATCCAGTTACCTCATACCCCGGCGTGCCAATCGGAAGAACCGTGGCGGCCTCATCGGTAAGAGCCGGGCATGGTCGGGGTCACATCGTTGAGAAATGTTTCTGCTGCACTAGCGGGACAGCTCCGACAAGCACCGGTGTCGCGTCTCGTAAAGGTGATGCCTGCGAGGGGGACAGACGACATACCCGGTTTGACAGCTGATAACAGATTCCGTTTTCCTGTTCTCGCCAGAGGCTGTTGCGCCAGATGATGTACCGGCAATCCCGAGAGCGTCGGCATTTCACCTGGGTAGGGCGGGCAAATTCGTTGGTCAGGTGGGCCAGGAACCCGGCTAGCGGCAGCCTGGAGCTGCCAAGCCAGGCTGGCCGTCTTGGAAGAATCGTCGCCGTCAATCAGGCGCAGGATGTCGTCGGTGGCCGAGCGCAGCATAGTGGGTCCCCCGTTAATTCGTCGGGGGCTGGTCGCCCCCGGCGGCTTCTCTGGCCCCCGCGAGCTTTGCGGCTCCCGTGCCTGCGCGGTCTCCGGCCCGCGCCGGCATAAGGGTTCATCGTGCCGCCCCGCCCCGGCACAAGGGTTCATCATGCCGGCTAGACCCGCCGTGATGGCTGTCACGGGCGGTCCTGGCGTGGCCAGCAGGACTGCCCGCTAAGCGGAGGTCCCGGAAATCACCGGGGATGGCCATGGAGCCTCGGGCCCCGGGTGGACTCCAGGCCCTGGACGAACCCCCGACAAATTAACAGAGTCACCCACTTAAGGGCCTGCCAGACCCGCTGCGGCGTGGCCGGCATGTCGATGTGCCGGACGCCGAGGTGGGCCACGGCGTCGATGATGGCGTTCTGCACGGCGGGGGTCGAGCCGATCGCGCCGGCTTCCCGATCCCCTTGACCTCGAGCGGGTTGTAGCTGGTCGGCGTCTCCATGTCGGCCAGCTCGAAGCTCGGCACCTCGGTCGCCGACAGGAACGCGTAGTCGGCGAAACTAGAGGTCAGCGGGTTGCCGTCGGTGTCGTAGACGACTTCCTCGAGGAAGGCCTGCGCGGCGCCCTGGGCGATACCGCCATACCGCTGGCCCTCCGCGAGCAGCGGGTTGACGATGGTGCCCGCGTCGTCGGCGGTCACCACCCGGCGCAGCACGGTCTTGCCGGTCTCGGTGTCCACCTCGACGACGGCCACGTGCGCCCCGAACGGAAGGTCGCGCCGGGCGCGCTGAACACGGCCCGCACGAACAGCCGTTCGCCTTCCGCGAGCCGGGCCAGTGGCACCGAGGCGTCCGGGTCACCGGCCACCGCGAACGCGCTGCGCCCGTCAGCCGGCCGTTCGCCCTAGGCCGCGGCCGCGGCCCGGACCTCCATCGGCGCGGGTGCCACCCGCTGGTTGGCGATGGTCCCGGAGACGACGACCTCGCAGTCGTCGAACAGGTCCGCCGCCAACGCGGCCCGGTCGCCGAACGTGGCCGTGACGTTGCTTCCCACGGCCGGGAACAGCACGGCCGATCCCGGCGCGGCGGCCTCGGACATGTCGATGACCGGCGGCAGCACGTCATAGTCGACGTCCACCAGGTCCGCGGCGTCCTCGCCTTGATAAGGGCCCTCGGTGACGACCACCGCCACCGGCTCGCCGACGTACCGGACCACGTCGAGGGCGAGCAGCGGCTGGCCCATCTGCGCGTTGATCATGCGGCCATCGGGGGCGCGGGCACCGGCAGGTCGGCACCGGTGAACGCGGCGATGACCCCGGGTGTCTGCAGCGCGGCGCTGACGTCGATGGACCGGATCCGCGCGTGCGCGACGCCGGACCCGATCCGCGCGTGCGCGACGCCGCACCGGACGAAGTGCACATGGCAGGCGCCCGCCAGCTGCTCGTCGGCGACGTCGATGGTGTAGACGCCGCCGGTGGTCAGGAAACGGGGGTCTTCTGTCCGCTTGACCCTGGTGCCGAGGATGCTCGCTCTCCTGATCGGCGAACCCGGCGATGAGTCCGGGGACGGAAGATCGGGTACCCTTGCTGCGTTAGCGATGGCGGAGTAGCTCAGTCAGGCAGAGCAAGCGGCTCATAATCGCTGTGTCGCCGGTTCAAGTCCGGCCTCCGCTACACTTGACCAGTCCCGCCGGTCTAGGGCCGGGATCCAAGCGACGATAAGAAAGGCACTCCACCGTGGCTGCCACCGACGTCCGGCCGAAGATCACGCTGGCTTGCCAGGAGTGCAAGCACAGGAACTACATCACCAGGAAGAACCGGCGTAACGACCCGGACCGGCTCGAGCTGAAGAAATTCTGCCCGAACTGCCGCTGCCACCGGGCGCACCGCGAGACTCGCTAGCAGGCGAGCCCTGGCTGTGGCGATCAACATCGATTACATCGGCCGGACCTTCGAGCCGTCCGCGCCGTATGAGGTCAGCCGGGTCAAGATCGCCGAGTTCGCAGTGGCGGTCGGCGAGCCTAGCCCGCTGTGCCGCGACCGCGAAGCCGCCCGCGCGGCTGGCTATCCGGATGTCATCGCGCCGCCCACCTTCGCGATCGTGGTCAGCGCGGCTAACACCGCGCGTATCACCTCCGACCCGGGCCTGGGCGTGAACTACGCCATGATCGTGCACGGCGAACAGAGCTTCACCCATGCCCGGCCGATGCACGCGGGCGACGTGCTGGTGTGCCAGTCGACGATCGAGTCCGTCCGGCAGATCCGCGACATGTCCACGCTGACCACGGTGACGCAGATCCGGACCGTCGACGGCGAGCATGTCTGTACCGCCCGGTCGACGCTGGTCGAACGCGGCGCATAGGGGGAAATGATGCCAGCCGACGCTCCAGTCCCCAGTTACGACGACGTTCAGCCGGGCACCGAACTGCCGCCCAGCCAGTACCAGGTCACCCGGCGCGACCTGGTGCGGTACGCAGGCGCCTCCGGCGATTTCAACGTGATCCACTGGAACGAGCGGATCGCGAAGTCGGTCGGCCTGCCCGACGTGATCGCGCACGGCATGCTCACGATGGCCCTGGCGGGCCGGTTCGTGGCCGAATGGGCCGACGATCCGGGCGCGGTCACCGAATTCGGCGTCAGGTTTTCCTCGCCGGTCGTCGTGCCCGATGACGACAAGGGCGCCCTGGTCGAGATCAGCGGCGTCGTCACCGGGAAGGTCGACGACGGGCACCTGGTGACGGTCGACGTTACCGCCAGGTCCGCGGACACCAAGGTTCTCACGCGCGCTCAGGCCGTCGTCCGTCTCCCGTGAGGCTGGCCGACTACACCACCATCCGGCTGGGTGGCCCGGCCCGTGACTTTGTCCGGGCCAGCACCGAATCCGAGCTCATCGAGGCGGTGCGATCCGCCGACGCGAGCGGCGAGCCGGTCCTGATCCTCGGCGGCGGCAGCAACCTGGTGGTCGCCGACGAAGGCTTCGGCGGGACCGTCGTGCAGGTGGCGACCCGCGGCTTCGCCCGGGCCCCGGACCCGAACGCCCCGGATCCGAAGACCCCGGACCCGAACGCGCCGGACCCGAAGGCCCCGGCGCTGGTAACCGTGGCGGCCGGGGAGGACTGGGACGCGGTGGTCGCCCGGACGGTGGGCGAGGGACTGGCGGGCCTGGAGTGTCTATCCGGCATCCCCGGCCTGGCCGGCGCCACCCCGATCCAGAACGTCGGCGCGTACGGCCAGGAGGTCTCGCAGACCATCACCGAGGTACGCGTCTACGAGCGGGCCACGCAGAAGATCCTTCATATCCCGAACGGGCAGTGCGATTTCGGCTACCGCACCAGCCGCTTCCGGGGGGCAGACGCTTTCGTGGTGCTGAGCGTGACCTTCTCGCTGGCGGTCCAGACCCTGTCGGTCCCGGTCCGGTACGCCGAGCTGGCCACCGCGCTCGGCGTCGCCGTGGGGGACCAGGTGCCAGCCGCCGAGGCCCGCGCGGCCGTGATCGAGCTCAGGCGGCGCAAGGGCATGGTCATCGATCCGGCCGACCCCGATACCCGCAGCGCCGGCTCGTTCTTCGTCAACCCGGTGCTCGACGAGCTCATGCTGGCCGGCGTCGAGGCGGCCGCCCGGGTCCGGTGCGGTGCACAGACCCGGGTGCCGAGGTTCGACGCCGGAGACGGGCTGGTGAAGGTACCGGCCGCGTGGCTGATCGAGCGGGCCGGGTTCGGCCAGGGTTACCACCCCGGGGACGGCGCCCGGATCTCGGCCAAGCACACCCTGGCCCTGGTCAATTCCGGGTCGGCGACCACGGCCGGGCTGGTGGCGCTGGCCCGGGAGATCAGGGACGGGGTACGGGACGCATTCGGGGTGTCGCTGACACCTGAACCTGTGCTGGTGGGCGTCACGCTCTAGTCCCGCCCCCAAGCACGGGACTAGAGCGTGGGCCCGGCCGGGGTTAGTGCAGCAGGTCGAGCGTGTTGGTGGCGTCGTCGACGAAGTAGACGGCGCGGTGGAAGGGCTTGACGACCAGCCCGAACAGGGCGCCGGCGCCCGCCGGAGAACCGGAGCTGTCCAGGGTGCGGACCGCGATCTGGAACCCGGACGGCGTGACTTCGACGAGATTCCCGTCGCCGCTGTTGACGGTCAGGATGTCACCGCCGGGCGCGACCACCAGGCCGAGTTCGCCGTTCAGGTGCTGCCCCGGGCTGACGGTGTAACCGCGGCCAGCGTCGGTCAGCCGCCAGAGCCGCGTGGGGGATAGCCGCGATCCTGTTCTCGACCGTGTCGGCGACGTACAGGGTGCCGTTGCGGGCCAGGCCCACACCGGTCGGGCCGATGACGAGCGCCGCTGGGTCGAGGTGCTCGGCGAAGCCGGATCCGATCGTGTCGGCCCGGAAGATGTAAGGCAGCCCGTAGGACGGGAGGATGAGGAACAGGCGCACCACGGTGCCGTGGTGCACGGTCGCACCGTTGGCCGCGACCGTGCCGTTCAGCACGTTGGTGACAAACAGCTCGGCCGTGCCGCCGAAGTCGGCGGCGGTCATGTCCCAGGGGCCGTTGATGCCGTGACCGGTCAACGTCTCCCGGACGTGCCCCCACTGGTCAAGCACGATCAGGCAGCCCGATCCGGAAACGCTGCCGTTCTTGGTGGGCAGCGAGCCGACGATGACCCAGCCGCTGCGCAGTACCGTCAGCGCCGTGGTCAGGCCGACTCCGCCGGGGCAGCCGGGCAGCTGGGGGCTGACCCTGGCGAACAGCGATATGTGCCCGGACGGTGTGGCCTGCACGATCGTGGTCCCAGTGCCCTGCACGTTTGCTTAGTTGTTGAAGTTGCTGATCAGCACGTTGCCTCGGCCGAGGTCACCGGTGCTGCGCGGTACGACCGCCATCCCGTAGGGGTTGACGTCGCCGTTGCCCGGTACCGTCGAGCCGAGCGTCGCGACATGGTGCAACGGGCCTACGAAGGCCGGGAAGCCGCCCGCGTTCGCGGCCCCGGCCGTCAGGCCGGTGCCGGCCAGCAGGCCGGCCGTGGCGGTGACGATCGCCGCGAGCGCGGCCGTGTGTCTTCGTGTCGCTTTCATTTCTATGCTGCTCCCTCCGATGGAGAATGTCTCCACCCATGGCACGTTGCCGGGAGCGAGATGGTTCGGGCACAGCGAAATTCCGGCCCGATAATTCACCGAACGGCCGGATCAAACCAGCACCGATCAGACCAGCCCCGATCAGGACCAGCCCCGATCAGACCAGCCCCGATCAGATCAGCCCCGCTCAGGACCAGTGCCGCGGCTGCCAGGACGAAAGGACACGGCTCACCGGCCTGTGACCATCTGACGGGCAGATCGTCGCCAGACCGGTGATCTTTCGCGGCGGCCGCGAGCACTGGCCACTAACCTCAACTACGTCCGGCGGCAGGCTTCGGCTCAAAGCCGGCCTGGCTCGTAAGAAGCAAGTAATAACCGGTGCCGTGATGAGCCGTCGGCCGGCCGCCTCCGCCGTCCCTAACCGGAGCAAGCATCGGGACGAAGCGCTTATGCGACGGGGCCGGACCGCCCGCGCGGCCGGCCTTCCGCTCGCCCGCACGAGACGCTGGCGGTGAGCGCCGGATCGTTCGGGATCATGCTGGTTCTGATCGCCGCCGCCGCCGCTCGCCGCCGGTCACGGCGCGGCGCGGGTGAGGGCGACTTTGACGGTGCCGTGGCCGACGGGGTGCGGGGGAGTGTCGACGTCGGCGAGGGGGCGTATCTCCAGGGTGACGGCCAGGGTTTCGGCGGATATCAAGGCGGCGTGAGTCTCGATCGCTTCGGCCGCCGTGGCGTCGGCGCCTAGGGTGAGCCGGATCCGGTCCGAGACGGCCAGGCCGGCCTCCCGGCGGGCCTGCTGCACGATCCGCACCACGTCCCGCGCGGTGCCTTCGGCCGCGAGTTCCGGCGTCACCCGGGTATCCAGCGCTATCAGCCCGGCCTGGCCGGGCAGCGCCGAGGTCGAGTCGGGGTCGGCGGCGACCAGCTTCAGGTCATAGTCGCCGGGTTCGAGCTGGACGCCCGCCGCGCTGATGCCGTCGCCGGACCGGACCCAGTCGCCCGCCTTGACCGCCCGGATGACCTCCTGCACCTTGGCGCCGAGCCGCGGGCCGAGCTGGCGCGGGTTGACCGCGAGCTCGAACGTGCCGAGCCGGCTCGGGTCGGCGGACAGCTCGACCTTCTTGACGTTGACCTCCTCGGCGATCAGGCCGGTGAACGGCGTCAGCGACTTGGCGTCCGGGTGCGCGATGGTCAGCGACGCGAGCGGCAGCCGGACCCGGAGCTGACGGGCCTTGCGCAGGCCGAGCGCGGTGCTGCAGGCCGCGCGGACCAGGTCCATCGCGCCGGTCAGCTCCCCGTCGGCGGGCCAGCCGGCGGCCTTGCTGACTTCCGGCCACGACGTCAGGTGTACGCTCGGCTCGCCGGTCAGCCCGCGCCAGATCGCTTCGGTGGTCAGCGGGAGCAGCGGCGCGGCGGCCCGGCAGAGGGTCTCGAGCACCGCCTGCAAGGTGTCGAGCGCGGCCCGGTCGCCGTCCCAGAACCGCTGCCGCGACCGGCGGATATACCAGTTGGTCAGCACCTCGAGGTGCTCCCGCAGGCTCTGGCAGGCGCCGCCGATGTCGTAGCTGTCGAGTTGCTGTTCCATCTCGGTCACCGCGGCGCTGGTCTTGGCCAGGATGTAGCGGTCCAGCACGTGCTCGCTGGTGGTGCGGGCCCGCGCCTGGTAGGACTCGGCGTTGGCGTACAGGGCGAAGAAGTAGTAGCTGTTCCACAGCGGCAAGATCGCCTGCCGGACCGCGTCCCTGATGCCGTTCTCGGTGACGACGAGGTTCCCGCCGCGCAGCACCGGGCTGGACATCAGGAACCAGCGCATCGCGTCCGAGCCGAAGGTGTCGAAGACCTCGTTCACGTCCGGGTAATTGCGCAGGCTCTTGGACATCTTCTGGCCGTCGTCGCCGAGCACGATGCCGTGGCTGACGCAGGCCAGGAAAGATGGCCGGTCGAACAGCGCGGTGGCCAGCACGTGCAGGGTGTAGAACCAGCCACGGGTCTGGCCGATGTACTCCACGATGAAGTCGCCCGGGTAGTGACTGTCGAACCAGTCCCGGTTCTCGAACGGGTAGTGCACCTGGGCGAACGGCATCGAACCGGACTCGAACCAGCAGTCGAGCACCTCAGGCACCCGGCGCATGGTGGACCGGCCGGTGGGGTCGTCCGGGTTCGGCCGGGTCAGCTCGTCGATAGCCGGGCGGTGCAGGTCGTCCGGCCGGGCGCCAAAGTCACGCTCCAGCTCCTCAAGGGAGCCGTACACGTCGGTCCGCGGATAGTCCGGGTCGTCGCTCTGCCAGACCGGGATCGGCGAGCCCCAGAACCGGTTCCGGCTGATCGACCAGTCCCGCGCGTTAGCCAGCCACTTGCCGAACTGGCCGTCCTTGACGTGGCCGGGCACCCAGGTGATCTGCTCGTTCAGCTCGACCATCCGGTCTTTGAACGTGGACACCGCGACGAACCAGCTGGACAGCGCCTTGTAGATCAGCGGGTTACGGCACCGCCAGCAGTGCGGGTAGGAGTGGGTGTAGGTCTGCAGCCGGACCAGGTCGCCCTGCTCGCGCAGCTTGGCGGCGATCCCGGCGTTCGCGTCGAAGACGTGCTGGCCCTCGAAGTCGGGCACCACGGCGGTGAACCGGGCCCCCTCGTCCACGGTCAGCACGGTCGGGATGCCGGCCGCGCCGCAGGCCTCGGCGTCGGCCTCGCCATAGGCCGGGGCCATGTGCACCACGCCGGTGCCGTCCTCGGTCGTCACGTCATCGGAGACGATGACCCGGAACGCGTCCTGGGTGCCGAACTTCTCGGTGTCGGCCAGGTAGGGCAGCAGCGGGGTGTACCGCCGCCCGGCCAGCTCGGCGCCGGTCAGCGTGCCGACCTCGGTGACCCCTTCCAGCTCCCGCTCGTAGGCGGCCTGCCGGTCCCGGGCCAGGATGTACCGCTCGCCCTCGCGCTCCAGCACCACGTAGCTGATGTCCGCGCCGACCGCGCAGGCCAGGTTGGACGGCAGCGTCCACGGCGTGGTCGTCCAGGCCAGCAGCCACTCCCCGGTCTCCAGCTTGAACCGGACCGTGACCGAGGGGTCCTGCCGGTCCCGGTAGGTGTCCTCGTCCATCCGCAGTTCGTGGTTGGACAGCGGGGTCTCGCACCGCCAGCAGTAGGGCAGCACCTTGAACCCCTGGTAGACCAGGCCCTTATCCCACAGCTGCCGGAAGGCCCACATGACGCTTTCCATGTAGGGCAAGTCCAGCGTCTTGTAGTCGTGGTCGAAGTCGACCCAGCGGGCCTGCCTGGTCACGTAGTCGCGCCACTCATGGGTGTAACGCAGCACGGACTCGCGGCAGGCGGCGTTGAACTTGTCGATGCCCATGGCGACGATCTCGGCCTTGCCGGAGATACCGAGGAGCCGTTCGGCTTCTACCTCGGCGGGCAGGCCGTGGGTGTCCCAGCCGAACCGGCGCTCCACCCGGTTCCCCTGCATGGTGCGGAACCTGGGCACCACGTCCTTGACGTAGCCGGTGATCAGGTGGCCGTAGTGCGGCAGCCCGTTGGCAAAGGGCGGCCCGTCGTAGAAGACGAACTCGCGGTCCGCCGGGCGCTGCTGCACCGAGGTACGGAAAGTGTCCTGGGCCTGCCAGTGCCCCAGCACGTCGCGCTCGAGGGCGGGAAAGTCTGGCTGGGCCGGGACGCCTGTGGTGGCTCCGGTGGTGGCTTGGGGGCCGGCCCCGGTTTCGGCGTTGGCTCCGGTGGTGGCGGAGCGCGGATAGACGGCCATCGTGGTTCCTCGCGGTGTGATCCTCGGACTATTCCACGAGGACGACACGCCCGCTCCCGCACGGGTGCACCGCGGTACCACCTCGCTTGCCGCCGGCCCGTGTCCGGGACCCGGGTCCGGGTTTTCCGGGGCCCGTGTCCTGGCCTGGACCAGCAACCGCTCGTCGGCCGGCTATAACGGGCCGGACCCGCCCGGTTCTACTCAGGCCAGCTGCGGCCCTTTCTTCCGGAAGCTCCCCGGTGATAGCCGGATCAACGCTGTATCTCACCAAGCCTATCCGCTGCCGCCGATATTCCGCGCCCGGTCCGGACCACCGGGTGCGTGACATTAATGCAGGGCCGCAAAGTTCGTCGTGGCCGAGGGCGTGATCTGGTTCGGAGAAACCCCTTGGCCCGCAGGGCCACGTCCATGGGCAGGCCGACGTCCCGGGTGCACGGGACATTTGCCCCTTCCGCCCGGGACCGCGTTCAGGCATGATCTCGTCGTGGGAGATGCCCGCCTGGAGCTGACGCCGCTGCGGCCCGGCACGCGGCCGTACGACGGCCGGGCCGGGTGGGCGGCTGCGCTGGCCAAGCCGGCGGCGCTCGGTATCGCGGCGGTGTCGGTGGCGTTGTGCGGGGGCGCGCTCGCGTTGCTGTGGCTCGCGCCGGCTCATCACCCGTACAGCTACGACGTCTCCGGCGATCTGGTCGTGGGCTCTTTGTTCCCGCTGGCCGGGGCGCTCATAGCGGTCCGCGAACCGGGTAACCGCTGTAGCTGGGTCCTGCTGTCAACCGGGCTGGTGGCCGTTTCGGCTTTCAGCCATGAGTGGGCCCATGATGGGCTCGCCCGGCCCGGGTCCCTGCCGCTGGTGCCGGTGGCGGTCTGGCTGGCAGGCTGGACGTTCGCCCCTTACTGGCTCCAGGTCAGCTTGCTTCCGGTGTTCTTCCCCGACGGGAAGATCCCGTCCCGGCGGTGGCGCCGCTTCGTAGCCGCTGTGCTGATCGTCATTGCCGCGGCGACCGTGGTGGCCATGTTCACGCCCGACTCGATGTCGACGGGCTCGGCGTCCGCAACCCGCTGGCGATCGGTCCAGCTCAGGTCGGGGCGCCCTGGCACCTCTTGGTGTTGGGCCCGGTGCTCATACTCGCGTTGGGGGCCGCGCCGACGGCCCTCATCGCGCTCGCCGCCCGGCAGCGCGGCGCCGTCGGACGCACCCGGGCGCAACTGCAGTGGCTGCTGCTGGGCTTCACGGCTTGCCTTCTCCTGCTGATTGGGGTGGGCCTATTCGAGGCCAGCGTGCCAGGTGTTCACTACGGCCTGGCGGTCGCGTTCGGCCTGATCCCGTTGGCGATAGCTATCGCCGTGATCCGGCATGGTCTGTTCGACGTCGAATTGGTCGTTAACCGGGCCGTCGTCTTCGGAGCCCTGACCGCGGCCGGTCTCACCGCCTACGCCGCGCTGCTGGCCGCCACGGGAGCCCGGGCGGGTACCAGACCCTATGCGCCGCTGCTGGCGGCGGCGATTGCCGCGGCGCTGACGGCGGCGCGGTCGAGGTTTCAGCGCTTCGTCGACCGGAGGTTGTTCGGGGCTCGCCGGGATCCCTATGAGGTGGTGCGCCGCGTAGGCGTTTCGGTGGCCGCCGCACAAGGACCCGATGAGGCTCTCGCGAACCTCGTGGCCACCGTGCGCGACGTGCTCGCCCTTCCGTATGTCGCGGTCGAGCCCACCGCCCCGGCTGGGGGGTCCGCCGCCTGCGCCGAATCGGGCCGTCCGGTGGCCTGGGTGGAAGACCTGCCCGCGGTTTACCGCGGCCGCCAGGTCGGCGTGCTGCGCGTGGGTCACCGGCACCGGACAGAACGCTTCAGGCGCGAGGAGGCTTCGGCCCTGACCGATGTCGCCCAGCGCGTGGCCAGCGTGCTGAACGCCGCGGATCTTTCTGCCGATCTTCAGGCCAGCCGGGAACGCATCGTCGTCGCCCGCGAGGAGGAGCGGCGGCGGATCCGGCGCGACCTGCACGACGGGCTCGGCCCGGAGCTGGCGGGAATGGCGTTGCAGCTGGACAGCCTGGCGTCGCACCTGCAGGGCCGTCCGGACCTGGCCGAACGCGCGGTCCGGCTGCGCGACCGGCTGCAGCACACCGTCACCGAGATCCGCCGGATCGTCGAAGGCCTGCGCCCGAGTGCGGTTGACGAACTGGGACTCGCCGAGGCTCTCCGGCAGCTCGGCGCGGCGGGTGCCGAGCCGGCGTTTTCTGTCCGCGTTCCGGACACCTTCGGCCCTCTTCCCGCGGCGGTCGAGGTGGCGGCTTACCGGATAGCCGCCGAGGCCTGCGTCAACGTCATCCGGCACGCGCACGCGTCGATGTGCTGCGTCGAGGGGCTGGCTCACGCTGGCCGTAGCCGACGACGGGACGGGTTTCGGCGCCGAGGCCACCGCGGGAGTGGGCCTGCAAAGCCTGCATGACCGTGCCGCCGAGGTCGGCGGGTCACTCGAGATCCGCTCCGCGCCGGGTGGCACGACCGTCTCATCCAGGCTCCCCCTCGAGGCCGGATGAACGCCGGCTCCCCCCGGCTGCGGGTCGTGGTGGCCGACGATCATCCCGTGTTCCGTGACGGTCTCGCGATGATTCTCCGGGAGCGGGACGTCGAAGTCGTCGCTGAGGTGTCCGACGGGCAGGAGGCCATCGAGGCCACCGCCGCTCATCACCCTGACGTGGTGCTGATGGATCTGACGATGCCCGGCCTGGGCGGCATCGAGGCGACGCGGCGGCTGCTGGCGGCGCACCCGGGCGTCGCGGTGCTGGTCCTCAAGATGAGCGAGGACAACGACTCGCTGTTCGCCGCCCTGCGGGCCGGAGCGCGCGGCTACCTGCTGAAAGAGGCCGCCGCCGACGACATCGCCCGGGCTGTGGTCACCGTCGCGCGTGGCGAGACCGTGCTGGGATCGCGGGTATCCACGCGCGTGCTTGAGGCCGTTCACCGCGGGCTGCTGCCCGGCGCGCCGGTACCGTTCCCGCGCCTGACCGAGCGCGAGCGCCAGGTGCTCGAGCTGGTCGCCCGCGGCTACCAGAACGCCCGCGTGGCCCAGCATCTGGGGCTCAGCGAAAAGACGGTCCGCAACCATGTCTCGGCCATCTTGGCCAAGCTTCCGGCCGCGACACGCGCCGAAGCGGTCGCACTGGCCAGGGACCAAGGCCTCGGCGCGCGGTAGGGGCGAGCGCAGTCCCGCGTCACCGCGCGCTCAGCGTCCGGG
>JALYVS010000453.1 GCA_030853115.1 Actinomycetota bacterium | reverse complement strand
TTCCCGTGCCGCGACGACGACCGCGTCGGCGGTGAGGCCGAACTGCTCGTACAGCACGGTGTAAGCCGCGCTGGCGCCGAAGTGGTCCAGGCCGACGATCCGGCCGGCGTCGCCGACGAACTCCCGCCAGCCCATGGGCACCCCGGCCTCGACGCTGACCCGGGCGCGCACCGCGGGCGGCAGGACCTGCTCGCGGTAGGCCCGGTCCTGGGCCGCGAACCACTCCCAGCACGGCAGCGACACGACCCTCGTCGGGACGCCCTCGGCCTCCAGCACCTCCCGGGCGGCGACGGCGATCTGCACTTCGGAGCCGGTGCCCATCAAAATGACCTCAGGAGTGCCCCCGGAGGCCTCAGCTAGCACGTACCCGCCCCTGGCGACGCCCTCGGCCGACGCGAACTCCGTGCGGTCGAAGACGGGCAGGTTCTGCCGGGACAGCGAGAGTCCGGCGGGGCGGTCGTTGTGCTCGAGGATGGTGCGCCACGCCACCGCGGTCTCGTTGGCGTCAGCCGGGCGGACGAAGTCCAGGCCGGGGATGGCCCGCAGCGCGGCGTAGTGCTCGACCGGCTGGTGGGTGGGGCCGTCCTCGCCCAGCCCGATGGAGTCGTGCGTCCACACGTACGTGACCGGAAGCTGCATGAGCGCGGCCAGCCGGACCGCACCGCGCATGTAGTCGGAGAAGGTGAGGAATGTACCGCCATACACGCGGGTCCCGCCGTGCAGCGTGATCCCGTTCATGATCGCGCCCATGGCGTGCTCGCGGATACCGAAGTGGAGCGTGCGCCCGTACGGGCCGCCCGACCACATCTTGGTCTGCCGGTCCGCGGGCAGGAATGAGGCCGCCCCCTTGACCGCGGTGTTGTTACTCTCCGCCAGGTCGGCCGAACCGCCCCAAAGCTCCGGCAGGACCGGGTAAAGGGCGGCGAGGACCTCGCCGGAGGCCTTCCGGGTGGCCACGCCCTTAGGATCGGCGTCCCAGGTCGGCAGGGTGTCCGCCCAGCCTTCCGGCAGCGTGCGGGTGGACAGCCGGTCCAGCAGCGCGCCGCCATCGGGGTTGCCGGCCCGCCACGCGTCGAAGCGCTGCTGCCAGCGGGCGTGCGCCTGCTGGCCCCGGACGGCGACCTGGCGGGCGTGCTCGAGCACCTCCGGGGCGACCTCGAAGGTCTTGCCCGGGTCAAAGCCGAGGATCTCCTTGGTCGCCCGCACCTCGTCCTCGCCCAGCGCCGACCCGTGGGCGGCGCCGGTGTTCTGCTTGTTCGGCGAGGGCCAGCCGATGATCGTCCGCAGCACGATCAGCGACGGGCGGCCGGTCTCGGCCTGGGCGGCGGCCAGCGCGCGGTCGACCGCCGCCAGGTCCTCGCCGTCCTCGACGTGCTGCACGTGCCAGCCGTAGGCCTCATACCGCGCGCCGACGTCCTCGGTGAACGCGATGCCGGTGTTGTCCTCGATCGAGATCCGGTTGTGGTCGTAGACCAGGACCAGGTTCCCCAGCTCCTGGGTACCGGCCAGCGACGACGCCTCGCTGCTGATGCCCTCCTCGAGGTCACCGTCTGAGGCGAACGCCCAGATCGTGTGGTCGAACACGCTCTGGCCCTCGGGGGCATCGGGGTCCAGCAAGCCGCGCTCGCGGCGGGCGGCCATCGCCATGCCGACGGCGTTGCCGACGCCCTGGCCCAGCGGGCCGGTCGTCGTTTCCACACCCGGTGTGTGATTGACCTCGGGATGGCCCGGCGTCCGGGACCCCCAGGTGCGCAGCGCCTCCAGATCGGAGAGCTCCAGACCATAGCCGGAGAGGAAGAGCTGGATGTACAGGGTCAGGCTCGAATGCCCCATCGACAGGACGAAACGGTCACGGCCGACCCAGTTCGAATCGCCCGGGTCGTGACGCAGCCACTTCTGGAACAGCAGATAGGCCGTGGGACCCATGCTCATCGCGGTGCCGGGGTGGCCGTTACCGGTCTTCTGCACCGCGTCCATCGCCAGCACGCGCACGGTGTCGATCGCACGGCGATCGAGCTCGCCCATCCCCTCGGGCAGGGTGGGGCGCGGCTGGGAAGGGTTGCCGGTGGGCGCATCGCTCGCGGCCTCGGCCGACGCCTCGGGACCGGTGCTTCTCGTCCCCGTCGCCGGGTCTGTCTGGTTGGCGGTCATCGGTTGCGGTGCTCCCTTGGGTAAGGCCGTGGACGCTCTAGCCGCACGGCCGGATTCGGTGCCGGGATCCGGCTGAGGCCCGGCGGCGCAGCGGCGTCAGCCGAGAGGGGTGTCGTCTAGTGCCTTCGCGAGGTCGCCGGGGGTGTCGTAGATAGCGATGGCGACGCGCCGGGCGACGCGCCCAGCTTCTTCAGCGCCACCTGCAGCAGGTCCGGGGCCGGCTTGGACGCCTTGACGTCGCCGCTGGTCGTCCAGTCGTCGACGATGCCGCGGGCGTCCAGCTTGTCCAGGAAGACCTCCACGTGGCGCTGCTGACCGGAGCTGGCCAGGACGAGCCGGTGACCACGCTTCTTGATGGCTACGAGCAGGTCGCGGGCACCGGGCAACGGCTCCATCTCCTCCAGCAGCGCGTCGACCTCCTTGCCCTGCTGCTCCCGGGCCTGATCGCCCACCCGGCGCTCCAGGTCCTCACCTCCGATAGCCGGGACCACCTGGTTCCCGCCCATGCCGATCAGCCGGTGCAGCCGCCACACCGGATAGGTCTTGCCCACCGAGCGCAGGGCCCGGTACCAGGCGAGGGCATGCTGGTAGTTGGAATCGATCAGCGTCCCGTCAATGTCCAGGACGGCAATAGTGGGATCTGACATGGCCGGCCGCTACCCGCCATCCCCGTTCCTAATCGTAGGAGTCTCAGCGGCTTGCATGTGGGGGCGGGGCCAGGTCACGTCCAGTACAGGATGCGGCAAGACGGCAGCCGCTCGGCGATCTGGTGATGAAACCAGGACCGCAGCCCGGCCATGGTGGCAGCCGGGTAGACGTACTTCACCGCGCCGAACTTGCCGTGCTTGCGGCTGCGGGAGGCCTCGTCCATCTCCAGTTTCGTGTGGGGGTACCAGCCCAGTAGGATTTCCTTGCTGCCCGGGGTGAACCGGTGCGTGATCAGCTCGGCGGTCAGGTCAAGGCCGGGCACGCCGCGGACCGCCTCGGCGATGTCGTCCAGCAGCTCGCCGTAATGAGTCTGCCAGTCCGGGACCGCGATGATCGGCGCGATCGTGACGCCGACTGGATAGCCGTCCTGGGCGAGGCGGCGCAGTGCCGTGAGCCGGTCCTGCAGGCGGCTGGTGCCGCCCTCCAGCCGGGTGGTCACCGGGCGGCAGTTGACGCTCAACCGCACCCGGGTGCGCCCGTGGTGCGGTAGCCCGATGAAGCTGTCCACGTCGTCGAATTTCGTCGTTCAGCGCAGCTGCACCGGGGCGTCCCAGGCGCCGAAGTACTCCACCGCCCGCCGCCAGCTGCCGGTCAGGTGCTCAAGCGCCAGCGGATCGGTGTAGCAGGACGCTTCAAACGTGGTGCCCTCACCGCGCCGCGTCTCCCGCCGGCTGGTGACGGTGCCCCGGCCCGCGTAGTCCGGCAGCCCGGCGAGGATGTCGTCGAGGTCGGCGTAGACCCGGGTCACCGGCGGCCCGGACAGCGAGCCGGCCAGGTAACAGTACTGGCAGTGCGCCGGGCAGCCCTCGGCCAGGTCGAACCGCCAGTCCGCGCTGGGCGCGATCGGCTGCAGCGTGCGGCGCGACGGCGGGCTCACCACGATCGCCATGGTGGCCTTGGCCCGGGCGTACGTCTGGCGGTCGCTGTCCGCGCGCAGGCCGGTGAGCCGGTTGCCCCGCAACCGCTCCACTTCGATGCCCTCCGCCTCGACCAGCGCCATGATCCTGCGGCCGTGCGGATGGTCGTAAGCCGCCGAGGTGGCCACGACCCGCTTCGGCGTCCACCGGCGCCGCGTCACGTCAGCCGAGTCGAATGACATCTACCGCGCTTACCCCGAGCCGCACCGCTCTACCGTCCCGCAGGCAACCAAAGGTGTGACGAGCGCGCTCACCAGCCATCCCGGCAGACGTGGGTGAGGCCCAGGCCAGGCTGAACAGGTACCGCTGAAGGGGCGCGGCCGGGCGAATTCTAGTGCTGATGCGACCTCGTGCCGGTCTCACTCGTATTAAGGGTGACGGAAGGGAGACCGCGCCGTGCGGCATGATGTGAGCGCCGAAAGCCTGGAGCAGTTCGTCGCCGAGCGGGGGCAGCGGTTGCTGAGGGTCGCGGTGCTCCTGACGGGGACACGCGAGGCCGGCGAAGATCTGCTGCAGGCGGCGCTGGAGCGGCTGCTGCGCCATTGGCGGCGCATCGATGGTGACCCGGAGGGTTACCTGCGGCGCATGCTGTACAACCTCGCCGCCGACGGCTGGCGGCGGCATGGGCTGTGGCAGACCAAGCGGGTGATGCTCGTGTCCCCGCCGGCCGCGGACGCCACAGACGCGGTGGACATCCGTGACGCCGTCGTCCGCCTGCTGCTGCAGCTTCCAGACAGGCAGCGCGCGGTGATCGTGCTTCGCTATTTCGAGCAGCTCAGCGAGGCGGAGGCCGCGGCGGTGCTCGGCTGCTCGGTCGGCGCGGTGAAGTCGGCGAGCTCCCGCGGCCTGGCCAGGATGCGCAAACTGGCCGGTGAGTGGCATGAAGATGACTATCCGGCAAGCCGGAGATGACGAACATGAGTACCGAAATCGAGAACCTGGTGCGCGACAGTATGGACAGTTTTACCGCGGCGCTGCAGGTGCCGGCGGGGCTTGGCGCGAGGGCATACCGGCGTCACCGGCAGCGCACGATCGTAC
>JALYVS010000452.1 GCA_030853115.1 Actinomycetota bacterium | reverse complement strand
GTGTTCGACCCGTCGGAGGTCAGCTCGTTGCGAGCGTCGTAGCTGTAGGTGGTGCCGTTGTTACCGGTCAGGTTCCCGGCGTTGTCGTATCCGTAGGTCTTGGTGGTGGCTGACCCGCCGGCCGGGGCGGCGGTCCAGGAGGTCAGCCGGCCCGCCTGGTCATAACCGTAGGTGTTGGCCACCGTCCCGGTCCCGCCGCCGGCGGTAGCCAGGCCGCTGGTGGTCATCGAGGTGATGTCGTTGCCAGCGTCGTAGCCGTAACCGATGGGGGCACGAAACTCCCGGCGAACAGAAGGGCAGCGCAGATGCGCGGCTCGACCACCGCCAGCCGGACGCCGATGGCGATCACCCCTCCCGCGTACCCGGCCGGGCCGCCGATCCCGGGCCGCGCAAGGAGGGCATCCAGGGTGGCCCGCCATTCCGGGACCGCCTTGTCGACCAGCGGGAGGACGAGCCGGTCGACGATCTCGCTGGCGACCGGCTCGCCGGCCGCCAGCGCCCGCTGCAGATCGGCGCGGGCCAGCTCGGCGGCGGCGGAACGGGGCCGGTCACCGCTGCCGGGGAGTTCGATGGTGGCCGAGGCGTAGCCCTCCGCCGCACAGTGCCGGGCCCGGGCAACCAGCCGGGGGTACATCTTGCGCAGTCCGCCGGGGTGGCCGAGCAGGATCAGCGGGGCCGGTGCGGATGCGGGTGTCCACAGGATGCCGGGGATCTCGCCGAGAGTGAATTCGCGTTCGAGGACGCCGTCGTCGAGCTGCTGTTCAGAAGTGAATTGCATGGTCGTGCCTTTCGGGAGTGCTCTTGAATGGCGCTCCCGGACGACCTATCGCCCGACCGTGACCCCGGAGGGAAGCACCCATGTCGATACTGCGTTCACGGGTACCACCTCCTCATTCTCTCGCCCGGCCCCCGGCAAGGTAGCAGTAACCGCTGTGTTTCGCCAACGGGTTATTGCGGTGGTTCCGTGACTAGATGCCCCGGAGCCTCTCTGAGGCCATCTGAGCACGGTCACAGCCCGCAGCGGGCCGAATCGCGAGCGTTACTCATCCGCCGGCTCGCCGGGATCGGGAACCGCCTCCCCCATAGCGGCGAGGTGAGTCAGCGCGGCGGCCAGATCAAGAGCCTGAGCCGGGGAAATCCGCGCAGCCCTGCCGAGGTACCTAGTGTGAGCGGCCACCGTGACGTGATCGCCATCCCGGCGTGCGGTAATCAGCGGCCTGCCGTCGTGGCCGGGAATGACCAGCTCGCCATCATTAAGCGCACTGCTGTCTGGGCTTGGCATCTCCGCGTCACCATCCATTCACTCAGGAACACCGGAGCCATCCTGCCACAAGCCGGGGCCGCCATGCCCCCCCGCCCGTGTTGAGCGGCCGCGGCACTATCCACCCGTAAAATCCGCAAAGGTTCCAGATTCCTGCTATGCGTTTCCCGGCAGTTCCCCCGGGTTGCCTCCGCTCGCTTGCGTCCTTCGGCGATCCAGCCGGAGATGGCTTGCTTCTCGGCTCCGGCGGCGCAGCAGAGCCGGGCGGTCTGCTGCGCCCGGCCTGTTGGTGATGGTCATCGACCGGCTGAGGCGATCGGGCCGCGTGCCTACGCTCTCGGCATGAACACGACAGGCTGGCTAATCTGGCACTGTCAACCCGAAGCGGATCCGGCCCGTATTTCGGGCTCTTCCGCGAGTTTCGTGATCGATCGCTGACAGTGATTCGGGTGAGCGGGAGTACCGGGTTTGTCACGATCGGGCGCGGGGGCGGCGGGAGACAACGAGGCTCCGGTATGACGCGGAGGTTTGCCAAGATCTCTTCGCCGGGGAGCCTCGTTGCTGGTTCATCTTGTCATGCTGCCTGCGCTGGCAGGCGGCGATCCTCAGGCCAGCTGGGTTGAGGTACCGGCGCAGTCCAGGGAGCTTCTGGAGGCGCTGTTTCCCCATCTATCCGGGCTGGAGGTCAGCCGGGTGGACGGTTCCGGGGACGCGGTGGTGGGCGGATTCAACCGGTCAACGCAACACCTCTCCTGAGGTGAGGCTCGATTATGGGTCGTCCTGCTCTGCCGGTCGATGTCCGGCGGCGGTTCTGGTCCCGCATCCGCGATGGTGAGGTGCTTGAGGACGCGGCTCGTGCGTCCGGCGTGTCGAAGACGGTGGCGTGGCGGTGGTTCCGCGAGGCTGGCGGGGTGATGCCCCGTGCCGTGCCGATCGCCGCAGTACTGAACCCCCGGATGTCTTTTGCCGAGAGGGAAGAGCTCAGCTGCCGCCGGGCCGCTGGCGGAGGTGTCCGCGAGATCGCCCGTGCGCTCGGGCGCTCCCCGTCGACTATCAGCCGTGAGCTGGCGCGGGGCACCGTCCGCCGCAAGACCGGGTACCGGGCCTCTGTCGCCCAGGCCCGTGCTGACGGCCGCGCCCGGCGCCCGAAGGCGTCGCTGCTGGCGCGGCATGACCGGCTGCGCGAGTACGTTCAGGAGAAGCTGCACGCCAAGTACAGCCCCGAGCAGATCAGCCGGCGCCTGCTGGTGGATTTCCCGGCCGATGCGGAGATGCGGGTGTCGCACGAGGCGATCTACCAGGCGCTGTTCGTGCAGGGCCGCGGGGCGCTGAGGCGGGAGCTGACGGCCTGCCTGCGCACGGGCCGGGCGCTGCGCAGGCCCCGCCGCACGGCAGCGGGGCGCCGCGGCCGGATCGCCGGCATGGTCAATATCAGCGAGCGGCCGCCGGAAGCCAGTGACCGGGCCGTTCCCGGGCACTGGGAAGGCGACCTCATCACCGGGGCGGAGAACAAGTCCGCGATCGGCACGCTCGTCGAGCGGGCCACCGGATACGTGATGCTGCTGCACCTGCCCGGGGCGCACGGAGCATCGGAGGTCCAGGACGAGATGGTCAGGGCCATGAGCTCGCTGCCGGCTTCCCTGCGCCGGACCCTGACCTGGGACCAGGGACGGGAGATGTGCAACCACGTCCAGATCGCCGCGGCGACCGAGCTGGACATCTATTTCTGCGACCCGCATTCCCCGTGGCAGCGCGGCAGCAACGAGAACACGAACGGCCTGCTGCGGCAGTACTTCCCGAAAGGCACCAGCCTTGCCGGGTACCACCGCGACTATCTCGAATTCGTCGCCAGCGAGCTAAACCGGCGGCCACGCAAGCGACTGGCCTGGCGTACCCCGGCAGAAGCCCTCGACGAGCTACTATCCAGACCACAACATCCACCCGGTGTTGCGTTGACCGGTTGAATCCGCCCAGCCATGAAGTGCCTGTACCTGACGATCATGAGCCTGGACCCGACCGGGAAGGGCCGCAAACGGTGGACCAACCGTTGGAAGGCCGCGCTGAACGCCTTCGACATCACCTTCGACGGCCGCCTCAGAGCGGGACGGAAGTAAACCAGCAACATCAGTTACACCGAAAAATTGACAGACCCTTATCCAGTGTCGCCCGAATCTCTTCAAGTGACGGGCGACCAGCTATATCACCTTCGCCAATGTGTTGATACGTGAGCTGCGCTATCTCCTCACGGCTGTATTCGCTGGCACCACCTGAAGGGTTATAGCCGCAGTTGTGGACGAGTAGGTCGGCGGCGGTGGTGTCGATGTACAAGTCGTGGTCGCCGGGGATGGTGAGGTCCCACATCCAGCCTGTGGTGTCGGCTGGCCGGTAGCCGCCGATGACGACAGCGGTGCCGCCGGCGGGGCTGCGCAGGTGAGTGCCGTATTTGAGGGGCTGTGGTTTTGACCAGCGGCGGGTGGTGGCGTCCCAGAAGGGGTGGTTGGTGGTGGTGCCGATAACGGCGGTCCGGCCGCCGGCGCGGATGGTCAGGTCGTAGCGGTTGGTGTCGTGGTGGACCGGGTGCGGAGGTGGGTGCCGTATTTGAGCGTGCCGGGTTCAGACCCTCGGGAGCTAGTAATGTTGTTTAGCCATCAATAATTCTGGCCGCAGACAAAAGATCAGCAAAGAGCCGCCAATCAGGGGAATCGGAGGTAGTTTCCCCTCGCATGTTCTCGTTAAAGGCATCCAGCCCGTTCATCAACCAGCTAGCCATCACTCGCAGGTATTGTTCTAGATCCGTACGCGCCCAGTCCTGCGGTCGATCCTTAAGATCGTCGGCTAGAGAGATTAGGAATCTTGCGAAGGTATGTCGGTCAGGAATATCGGCGTTATACGAAAGGAGATCATCGCCGGGTGCTGGCACTTATAGCCCTCCTCGTCCGAATAGTGCGAGCTGAATTGAGGTTCCACCGTTCTGGGTGCTGAACTTAAATGCCTCTCTTCCTATCTCCCGTTCGGTCGCCATTCGATATGGAACTTCTACCCCAGCATCCTGGAAGGCCACCAGTCGGCGGTTGTCGAGTGTGAAGAGATTACCATCACGTTCTACAAGCCGTATGGGAGGAATGCTCTCTGGGTCTATGGTCCCTTCTCGCAACCCCTGGGCCGTATCCGAGATGGTAGATCCATTACCGAACCGGAATGTAGCCGAGTCCTGACTGTACCTAACTGTGGAAGGGTCTATCACGCAGTTGTGAACGAGTATATCGGCGGCGGCAGTGTCGATGTAGAAATCGTGGTCGCCCGGGATGGTGAGGTCCCACATCCAACCTGATCGGTCCTCGGGTGCATAGCCGCTTACCACGGTGGCGGTGCTGCCGGCCGGTGTGCGCAGGTGGGTGCCGTATTTGAGGGCGGCGGCTTTGACCCAGCGGCGGGTGGTGGCGTCCCAGAAGGGGTGGTTGCTGGTGGTGCCGATGACACCCGTGCGACCGTTCGCGCGGATGGTCAGGTCGTAGCGGTTGGTGTCGTGGTGGACCAGCACCGCGCCGATGGCCTCGGCC
>JALYVS010000451.1 GCA_030853115.1 Actinomycetota bacterium | reverse complement strand
GGTCAGCAAGGCCGCGGCGAGCACGACCGCGATCGCGATGACCAACCCGGCGATCAGCGGCCAGGCCGGGGAGGCGGCCGGGGAGTTCAGCGACGCTCCGCTGACCGGGTTGGTGAGATGGGCCAGCGGCGGCGGCGCGGGCGTGTGCTTGCGGGCCCTGCTGGTGATCAGGATGAAGGGCGGCGTGGCGAGCAGCGCCACGGCGAGCAAGACGCCGAGGGTCTTGGCCCACCAAGGGAAGATCAGCTGGCCGGGTTCGGATTTGCGCGGGACGCGCTGGCGGCGCGCCGATACGAGCATCACCACAAATGCCACGACCGCGACGCCTTCGCAGGCGGTCAGGACGGTCGCCAGGGCGGCTCCGGTGGCGCCCGCCGCCGCGGCGTCCGGCGTGCGGGAGAACGTTCCACGGGCCCGCAGCCCGATGACCGTGACCACGAGCAGCACGGCGATCGTGGCCACCCGGAGGGCTTCCCGGGTGCTGGCGCTGCGGACGGAGATCACGGCGCGACCAGGGCCGTGCTCAGGGAATCCGGATGTCGTGGTGGTCTCGGGCGAATCGCCGTTCGGCGTCAGTCAGGCCGGCGTCCCGGACCGGGACGACCAGGCTCCAGTGCCGGCCCACCGGACAGCGCTGCACCCGGGCCACGATCAGGTCGAGTTCCTTGACCTTGACGCCGGGAATCCAGACCGTGGTGAAGAGATGGCCCTGACGGCACCGGACGACCGTATTGGTGCCGAAGTTATAGCCGAGGCGGCGGCCGGCGAGGGTGATCCCCGCGACAACGCCGACGATGATCAGGACCGGTTTGACGACTCGCCGCAACATGCCGCCATTATCTCACCACGCCGACGTCCTGGCGGGATGCCACGGGCCCGGCGCCTGCACCGAGGCGGACATCATCACGCCGACGGGCTCGAAACCATTGCAGCTGGCCGCATTTGCGACCGTCGCGGTCCGGCGTTCCATACACTGACGGAATGATTAACGGTCACCGGATAAGTGTCGTAATGCCCGCCTACAACGCCGCCGTAACATTGTCACGAACAGTAGCTGAACTTGACCGGGATGTCATCGACGAGATCGTCCTCGTCGACGACGCCAGCACCGACCAGACGGTGACCCTGGCCCGCGAACTCGGCTTGGAGCCGATCCTGCATGACGTCAACCTGGGTTACGGCGGGAACCAGAAGACCTGCTACCGGCGGGCGCTTGACCTGGGCGCGGACATCATCGTCATGGTGCATCCCGATTATCAGTACTCACCGCTGCTCGTCCCGGCCATGGCCTCGATGATCGCCTACGGCGAATACGACATGGTGCTCGGCTCGCGCATCCTGGCTCAGAACTCGGTGGCCCGCGGCATGCCCCGTTACAAGTATGTCGCCAACCGCTTCCTCACCGGCGTCGAGAACGTCTTCCTGCAGCAGAAACTGTCCGAGTATCACACCGGCCTGCGCGCCTTCAGCAGCACGTTGCTGGCCGGCCTGCCCTTCGAGCGCAACTCCGACGATTTCGTCTTCGACAACCAGATCATCGCGCAGGCCATTTCGGCGGGCGCCAGAATCGGCGAGGTGTCCTGCCCGACTCGCTACCACGCCGAGGCGTCGTCGATCAACCTGCGCCGGAGTGTCAAGTACGGTCTCGGCGTGCTGCGTACCAGCGGGCAGTACCGGCTGCGCAAGTACGGTTTTCGCCAGTACCCTTACCTCGACGTCGAGCCCTTCCTGGCTCCGGCCCGGATCCCGCCGGCCAGCACCGCGGCCGAACTGGCCGCCCAGGTCGGGGAGCCGGCGCGAACCGACGGCTAACATGGGAGACCGACGTGCCCGGGTGCTCGCTGAGCGAGCCACGGTTAAGGCAGACGGGACGGCCATGGCGAAGTCACCTGATGCGGATACCCCGCTCCGCCGGGACAGCCCTCCGGCCGGGAGGCCCGGCCTGCCGCCGGAGCAGGGCCTGGCGGGGTCTGAGGATGAACATCGGAGGCGTCACTTGACCCTGGCAAGCATCGGGCTGCTGCTATTCGCCGTGGCGACGGCGGCGACCGGACAAGTAATGCTCAAGCACGGCATGCAGATCGCGACGTCCCGCGCGGCTCAGTCGGGCGGATCGCTGGCGCTGCGCGCGGCCACCTCGCCGTGGGTGCTGCTCGGGCTGGTGGTTTTCGGCGTCTCCGCGATCGCCTGGCTGGCCGCGCTGGCCAAGGTCCCGCTGAGCGTGGCCTATCCGTTCAATGCCCTTGGCTATCTCGTCATCTTGATCGCGAGCATTCTCGTCTTGCACGAGCGGGCCAATGTCATGACCTGGGTGGGCTCATTGCTGGTGGTCTCCGGGCTGCTCATCGTGGTGCTGACTAAGCCATAGCGGGTCAACGGGGTCACACTGGCCGGCCCGCCACGATAGGCTTCCGGACCGTGAAAGCCCTCGTTCTGGCCGGGGGTTCGGGAACGCGGCTGCGGCCGATCACCCACACCTCGGCCAAGCAGCTGGTCCCGGTCGCCAACAAGCCGGTCATGTTCTACGGCCTGGAAGCGATTCGCGACGCCGGAATCACCCAGGTAGGGATCGTGGTCGGTGATACCGAGCCGGCCATCCGCGCGGCGGTCGGTTCAGGCCAGGCGTTCGGGCTGGAGGTAACCTACATCCAGCAGTCCGCCCCGCTGGGACTGGCCCACGCGGTCCTGGTCGCCAGGGAGTTCCTCGGCGACGACGACTTCGTGATGTACCTGGGCGACAACTTCATCGTGGGCGGCATCACCACGCTGGTGGAGGAGTTCCGGGCATCGCGGCCGGACGCCCACATCATGCTGACCTCGGTGGCGGACCCGCAGCAGTTCGGGGTAGCCGAGCTCGACGGCGACGGCCAGCTGATCGGCCTGGAGGAGAAGCCGCGGCAGCCCAAGAGCGACCTGGCGCTGGTCGGCGTGTACCTGTTCACCCCGGCCGTGCACGAGGCGGTCGCGGCGCTGGTACCGTCGGGGCGCGGCGAGCTGGAGATCACCGAGGCCATTCAGTGGCTGATGACCAACGGCCGTAAGGTCAGCTCCACGATCATCTCCGGATACTGGAAGGACACCGGCAACGTCGCGGACATGCTGGAGGTCAACCGGGTCGTGCTGGAAAGCGCCGAGCCGGCCGTGGCCGGCCTGGTGGACGCGGCGAGCGAGCTGATCGGCCGGGTGATCGTCGAAGCCGGAGCCAAGGTCACCGGGTCGCGCATCCTGGGACCCACCATCATCGGCGCCGGGACCGAGGTGACTGACTCCTACATCGGCCCGTTTACCTCGGTCGCGGCGGACTGCGTGATCGACGATAGCGAGATCGAGTACTCCATCGTGCTAGCCGGCGCTTCGATCCGCGGGGTTCGCCGGATCGAGGCCTCTCTCATCGGGCACCATGTCGAGGTGACCCCGGCGCCCCGGGTGTGCCAGGCGCACCGCCTGGTGCTCGGTGACCACAGCAAGGTCCAGATCAGCTCGTAAGCGCAGATCAGTCAGTAAGCCCAGATTAGTCAGTAAGCGCAGATCAGTCAGTAAGCGCAGATCAATTCGCGATCACGGAGGCCGGCGTGAGAATCCTGGTGACAGGGGGAGCCGGATTCATCGGCTCGCACTATGTGCGCACCATGCTGGCGGGCGGGTATCCCGGCTACGAGGATGCCGCGGTCACGGTCCTGGACAACCTGACCTACGCGGGCAACCTGGCCAACCTGGCCCCGGTTTCCGGCTGCCCCCGGCTGCGCTTCGTCCGGGGCGATATCGCTGACCCGGCCCTGGTGGGCTCGCTGGTGCCCGGCCATGACGCGGTGATCAACTTCGCGGCCGAGACGCACGTGGACCGCTCGATCAGCGGGGCGGCGCCGTTCGTCGCCACCAACGTGGCCGGGGTGCAGGTGGTCCTGCAGGCGTGCCTGGACGCCGGAGTCGGGCCGGTGGTGCAGGTTTCCACCGACGAGGTGTACGGGAGCATTGATTCGGGTTCGTGGACGGAGCAGACGCCGCTGGCGCCGAGCTCGCCGTACTCGGCCGCCAAGGCCGGCGGCGACCTGATGGCCGGGGCCTACGCCCGCACCCACGGGCTGGACGTGCGGATCACCCGCTGCTGCAACAACTACGGCCCGTACCAGTATCCGGAGAAGGTCATCCCGCTGTTCGTGACCAACCTGGTCGACGGGCAGCAGGTCCCGCTGTACGGCGACGGCCGCAACGTCCGCGGCTGGATTCACGTCGATGACCACTGCCGGGGAATCCAGCTGGTACTGGAGCGCGGCCAGCCGGGGAGGACCTATCACATCAACGGCGACGCCGAGCTGACCAACCTGGAGCTGACCGCCGCGCTGCTCGAATGCTGCGGCGCGAGCTGGGACATGGTCACGCGGGTCGCGGACCGCAAGGGACACGACCGGCGCTACTCCCTGGACGACAGCGTCCTGCGGGAGATGGGGTACGCACCGCGTGTCCCGTTCCGCCAGGGCCTGGAGGCCACGGTGCGCTGGTATGCCGACCACCGCGCCTGGTGGGAACCGCTCAGAGGGCCGGCCGCCCCTCCGGCCCCGGCTGCTGCCGGGGTCCAGGCCGTCACCGGGGAAATGCCGTGACCCGGTGGCTGGTCACCGGGGCCGACGGCATGCTCGGTACCGACCTGGTCGCGGCGCTGACCTCCCGCGGCGAGCCGGTGACGGCGATGAACCGGGCCGGGCTGGACGTGACCGACACCGCCGCGGTCGCCGGCGCGATCGCGGCCGCCCGGCCGGACGTGGTCGTCAACTGCGCGGCCTGGACCGCTGTCGACGCCGCCGAGGCGTCCGAGGAGCAGGCGCTGGCCGTCAACGCCGGCGG
>JALYVS010000450.1 GCA_030853115.1 Actinomycetota bacterium | reverse complement strand
CTGCAGGCCGCCGCCGGCCTCGCCGGACAGTTCACCGCCGCCTGGGACTCCTGGTCCTGGCAGCAGCCTCCCGCCGCGTGGCTGGCCGCGCTGCAGCCGATGGCCGCCGCCTCGCTGCAACCCGCCCTCGTCCAGGCCGCGGGCGACCGCAGCGTCCTCGCCCAGCGCACAGCCGCCCGCCAGGCGGCCACGGCTACGGTGACCGCGCTGGCGATCCGGGACCTGAGCCCCGGCTCGGTCACCGTCACCGTCACCGCCGCCCAGGTCATCACGGGCAGCAGCGGCACCAGCCGGGCTACGGCCGCCTGGGCCGTCACCCTCACCCCCGAAGGCTCCGGCTGGCTGGTGTGGGACATCGAGCCCGCCAGCGCGGGCAACTCCTGAAGGCGGCCCTGATGCCTCCTCCGGCCGCCGAGCGCGGCTCGGCCACCGTCACCCTCGCTGCCGCCGCCGCGGTGCTGCTCCTGCTCCTCGCCGTCATCGCCGGCGCGGTCGGCGGGATCACCGGGCAGGAAGCCTCCGCCTGCACCGCCCAGCCCGCCGCCAGCAGCACCGCCGCCTCCATCCCCGCGAACTACCTCGCCGACTTCAAAGCCGCGGGAACCAGGTACGGCATCCCGTGGACCGTCCTGGCCGCCATCGGCGAAGTCGAAAGCGGCTTCGGCGCCAACGACGGGCCGTCCAGCGCCGGAGCCCTCGGCCCCATGCAGTTCGAGCCGTCGACCTGGGCGCTGTACGGCGACGGCGGGAACATCATGAACCCCGACGACGCCATCCCCGCCGCCGCCCGCCTCCTCGTCGCCAACGGCGCGCCCGGCAACCTCCAGCAGGCCATCCTCGCCTACAACCACGCCGGCTGGTATGTCACCGAGATCCTGGACCAGGCCGCCCGCTACGCCGCCGGGGGCGCGCAGCTGGTCTCCGCCGCCGGCAGCGCCGTGTGCCAGCAGGCCGCCCTCGGGGCGCTGCCCGCCGGAACCGCCGGGAAAATCCTCGCCTACGCGGAAGCGCAGCTCGGCAAGCCGTACGTGTACGGGGCGACCGGGCCGGACGCGTTCGACTGCTCGGGCCTGGCCATGATGGCCTACCGCGCCGCCGGGATCGTCATCCCGCGCACCAGCCAGGCCCAGTGGGCCTACGGCCGGCAGGTCCCCGCCAGCCAGATCCAGCCGGGCGACCTGGTGTTCTTCGCCGGAGCCGACGGCACCGCGGCCGGCCCCGGGCACGTCGGCATCGTCCTGGACCCCGCCGCTCACACCATGATCAACGCCTACACCACCTCTTTCCCCGTAGAAGAGGACACCTACGGGCTCCCTGCGTCGAAGGGAGGGCTGTCGCCCGTGGTGGGCTTCACCCGCCCGCCGGCGTGAAAGCAGGCCGGGCCGCCCGCCGCGCTGGCGGGGCGGCCCGGCCTGGCCCACCGCCCGCGCCATCGACGGGCTGGAGAAAGCACTCGCCGGGCTCGGCCTCCTCGACGACGCTCTCGCCCTGGACCTGCGCCGCCCCCAGGACTACTTCCAGCGCCTGTGGAACACCGCGTTCCGGGCCGCCGACCTCGCCGTGCAAGCCGCAGGCGACGGCAACGACGAGCAAGACAGCCGGCTGGAGGCCACGGCATGAACAATCGTGTCCCGGCTCAGCAGACAGCCGCAGCGAACGAGGCCCGCCGCCGCCGCACCCGGGACAAGATCGAGCGCGTTGAAGACGTCCTGAAGCGGATGCGGCGGGAGAAAATTCCCGTGACCTATCCGGCGGTCGCCCGGCGGGCCTTTGTGTCCCGCACGTTCCTCTACGACAATGCCGGCGCGCGGGCCCTGATGGAAGACGCCGTCACCCGGCACGCCGATCAGCGGCAGCACAGCCAGGCCGGGTGCGGTAAGGCCGATGAGGCATGGCGGGAGCGAGCACTCAACGCCGAGGACGCACTTAAAGCCGCGCATGACGAGATCCGGTCCCAGCGCAACCGGATCGGCCAGCTCATCGGCCAGCTCCGCGACGTCGAACACGAACTCCCAGCGGGCACGATCGAACGGATCAGCACCGAGAACGCCGCGCTCAAACAGCGCATCCGCCAGCTCACCGCCGATAACCGGACCCTGGAGGAACGGCTCCAGGCAGCCCGGTCCAACAACCGCTTCGCCGACCGCCGGATCGCCCAGCTCGAAGCCCAGGCCACCGAGCACGCCCCTGCCCCATGAGGAGGCTCACATACTCGCTGGCCGGCCGACGCCGCGGCCACCCGACGTGCAGCCGAGGCGCACCCTGATGCCCCACGCGCCTGCTTGAGTGAAACAGGCCAGGTTGGCGGGCTTTCATATCAGGTTTCGGACTCTTCGCAGGTTGCCCTGGACAGCCTGAGTCAGCGGATGCACGTCCCCCAGGACCCGCCCGCAGCCGGCGAGGGTGCATTCAAAAGCACGACAGCGTCGTCGATGCGGCCGGCCGACGGCCGGGCGTGCCCGCAACTGACCGCTAGGCCCGCGTGGTTGCCTGAGCGGGCACGGCCGCCTCTTCGTCCCGGACTAGCGGCTCCGGGCATCTGGCCGTCACCCCAGCCAGCTCGGTGCAGGTGGCTTGCCAGAGCTGGTGGCTGGGAGACAGTTGCCGTACTTCGCCGGCCGTGCTGCCTGAGGCTGGCCGCGACCGGCCTCTACGGCTGGTGGCAGCACCGTATGCTCGGCGGTACGATAGAACGTATGAGTGATCGTTCAGACGTCGTTGCAAGCCTGGATGCGTGCGGGGTCCGGGTCGTGGACCGCGAGAGGGTGGCCGCTGTCCAGGAGGCGATGCCGCCGGATGAGGATGTCGAGCAGGCCGCCGATGTCTTCGCGCTGCTGGGTGACCCGGGCCGGCTGCGGCTGCTGGTCGCGCTGCTGGCCGGCGGGGAGATGTGCGTCTGCGACCTGGCCGCCTCAGCGGGCATGAGCGAGTCGGCCGCCAGCCACGCGGTCCGCTGGCTGCGGGCGCACCGCATCGTCTCCTCCCCCCGGCGGCAGGGCCGGATGATGTACTACCGGCTGGAGGACGCGCACGTCCGGATGCTCCTGGACCTGGCCCTGACCCACACCCAGCACACCCGGGCGATGCACCCCGAGCGGGCGGAGGCATGACCGACTGCGGTGCTGAGCACCCCGAGTCCGGCCAGCGCGAGCACGGTCATGCCGGAGCTGGCGAGAACCACGGCCACGGCGGCGGCCACGGGCACGGTGTCACCGCGGAATCTGACAGCCGCTACCTGGCGATCGCCCTGGCCCTGATCGTCGGCTTCCTGCTATTCGAGGTCGTCATGGCCTTCGCCGGCCACTCGCTGGCCCTGCTGGCCGACGCGGGTCACATGCTGACTGATGCGGGCGCCCTGGCCGCGAGCCTGCTGGCCGTCCGGCTCGCCCGGCGGCCCGCGTCCGGCTCGTGGACCTTCGGGTTCAAGCGCGCCGAGGTCCTGTCGGCCCAGGCCAACGGCATCACCCTGCTGGTGATCAGCGCACTGGTCGCCTTCGAGGCCGTCACCCGCCTCCTGCACCCCCTCCCGGTCACCGGCGGCATCGTGGTGGCCGTCGCCGCCGTGGGCGTCGCCGTCAACGTCGCGGCGACCTGGGTGCTGGCCAAGGCGAACCGGGACTCGATCAACGTCAGGGGCTCCTTCGCGCACATCATCACGGACCTGTACGGGTTCATCGGCACCCTGGCCGCCGGGGTCGTGATCATCGTCACCGGGTTTGAGCGAGCGGACGCTATCGCCTCCCTGATCGTGGTCGGGCTGATGCTGCACGCCGCCTGGGGCCTGCTGAGCGAGACCGGGCGGATCCTGCTGGAGGCAGCACCGGAAGGGTACGCACCGGCCGACATCATCGCCGCTATCACCGCGCGGCCCGAGGTCGCCTCCGTCCACGACGTGCACGTCTGGCTGATCACCAGCGGCTTCCCTTCCCTGTCCGCTCACGTGCTCGTCCGCCGCCCGGCCGACTGCCACCAGGCACGCCGCGACCTGGAACAGCTCCTGTGCGACCGGTTCGGCCTCGACCACACCACCCTGCAGGTTGATCACGCACCTGACGAGCTGCTGACCATCGCCGGTGACCAGCGCTGATGAATACGGCAGGGCCGGCCAGCGCTCACCCGCCGGGCAGCCTCCTGCACCGGGCCGTCCGGCTGGAATGGTTCTCGATCGCGTGGATGCTGGCCGAGGCCAGTGTGGCGGTCACGGCGGGCCTTATAGCGGGCTCGCTGGCGCTGACCAGCTTCGGCTTCGATTCGGTCATCGAGCTAGTCTCGGCCTCCCTGGTCCTGCGCCGCCTGCGAGCCGAACAGGCCGGCGCCCCGGCGGATGAGCAGGCAGAGCGGCGGGTGCTGCGGGTCATCGCCGTCACGTTCTTCGCGCTCGCCTGCTACGTGATCATCGGCGCCGCGATCAGCCTCGCCACGCAGGCGCACCCCGAGCGGTCGCCCGTCGGTATCGGCCTGACCGTCAGCTCGCTGCTCGTCATGCCGGTGCTGGGCTGGCGGAAACGGCGGGTCGGCGCGGCGCTGGGCAACCCGCTCGTCGTCGCCGACTCCGCCGAGACCATCCTGTGCGCCACCCTCGCCGCGACGACGCTCCTCGGCCTGGTCCTCTTCGCCGCCTTCGGCTGGTGGCAGGCCGACCCGGTCGCGGCCCTGGCCGTCGCGTATTTCGCCGTCCGGGAAGGCCGCGAAGCCTGGCACGGCGAGCTGGCCTGCGACGACTAGCAAGCTGCCGCAGCCAGGCGCTGGGTCGGCTGCGCTAGCAAGGCGCAGGCCGACACCGCGGCACCTGGCGCCCCGACCCGGCATCTGCGCCGGCCGCATCGGCGGTATCGGACCGCTGCCG
>JALYVS010000449.1 GCA_030853115.1 Actinomycetota bacterium | reverse complement strand
TGCCCGCGGGTCACGATCGGCCCGGCGCCGGCGCTACCTGATGCTGGGCACGGTTTCCCTGGTCGTCAGCCTGGGCACGGTCGCGTTTACGGTCGGCGGCGGGGGCGATTCAGCTCCCGGGCCCAGGATCACCCCCCCGGTGGAGATGTACAGCGTGGAGCACGCCATCACGACCGGTGAAGTCCCGTTCGCGCCTCCGTCGGCGCAGCCCTCAGCGTCCGCCCGCGGCAGCGTCACCTCACTCCCGTGAGGCCGGCGTGCTGACACTAAGTTCCCACCCGGCGCCCAGCCGTGATGGCCGGTCTCCGCTGCTGCTGGCGGCCGCGCTGGTGATGGCCGTGCCGGGGTTCCTGGTCACGGCGTGCAGCGCCCCGGTCGGCAACGGGGCGTCCAGCAGCGACGCGGCCGCGGCGGCCAGTCCTTCTCTGGCGGCCGCGGACCCGGCTGCGGCCGCGGACCGCGCCTCAGACCCGGCGAGGGCCGCGGATCAGGCTCCGCTGACGGGGCGGCGGCAGAGCAGCGCTCGTGCCCTGCGGCTGCTAACGCAGGCGGCTCAGGCCGCGGTGCTGACCTCCTACCAGGGGGAGGAGATCGTCACCCGGTGGAGTAGCGGCAGCGGGAGCGTGCTTGTCTCCGAGGTCTGGCACACTAGCGGCGGCCAGACCGTCACCCAGACCCTAGCCGCGGGGAGCGCGCTCAGCAGCCAGCCGTACCTGTCGGCCGACCACGACAGCCAGCAGCCCGAAGGCGTGCTCGGCGTGACGATGCCGCTGATCCAGCTGCTCGGGGGGCATTACATCGTGGCCTACGAGGGCGCGGGCTCGGCGGACAGCCGGGCCGCGCAGGTGGTGGAGGCGTGGCGGCCCGACGGCAGCCTGGCCGCGAGGTTCTGGCTCGACGACGCGACCAAGCTCCCGCTCGAGCGGGAGGTCTTCGACTCCGCCGCGCACGTGATCAGCCAGGATGTGTTCATCAAGGTCCGGGTCGCGGTGAACACGCCGGCGGCGGTCCCCGCGGCGGTCCCGGCTGCGGGTGGCACGGCCGATCCTCCCGGGCCGTGGACCGACCCGTTGTCACGGGCTCAGCTGCTGGCTCTGCACGCGCAGGGCTGGCTCGTCCCGGCCCGGCTGCCCGGCGGCCTGACGCTGTTCACCGGAGCCCGCACCAGCACGGGCACCGGGACTGTGCTTGATCTTGGTTACTCCGATGGCCTGTCCGTGATCTCGATGTTCGAGCAGCGCGGGGACCTGGCGGTCAAGCTGGCCGGCTGGCAGAAAACCATGGTGGCCGGTCACGCGATTTACGTCACGGAACCGGATCAGCGGTCCCTGACCTGGTCAAGCCGCGACATTGTGTACACGGTGATGGCCGACGCGCCGGCCCAGACCGTCGACGCGGTGGTCGGTGCCCTGCCGCACGACGGGCCGCCCGGATTCTGGAAGCGCATGTCACACGGCTTCGTCCGGCTGGCCTCCTGGGTCAATCCGTTCGGCTGATCACCACTAGACCAAGCCGACGGCGCCGCAGCCCCGAAAGACTCGTAGCACGGTTTACAGTGGACATGCGAGAGTGTGCCTTCACCGGCCAGACGAAAGAGCTGAGCGTGTTCGACCTTTCTATCTCTAAGCTGCTGATCCTAGCGGTGATCGCGCTCGTCATCTTCGGGCCGAACGAGCTGCCGAAGATGGCTTCGCAAGCTGGCCAGGCGCTGCGGGACCTGCGCAGGATCGCCGAGGGCGCCAAGAACGACCTGCGGGAAGGGCTCGGGCCCGAGTTCGCCAACTTCGAGATCGAAGACCTGAACCCGAAGCGTTTCGTGCAGAAGCACCTCTTCGACGACCTCAACGGCGATTCGCCGCAGCCGGCCGCGGAGCCGCCGCGGGCGGCCCGCGCCAACAAAGTCATGCTCGCCCCCGGCGAGCGCCCGCCCTTCGACTCCGACGCAACCTAGCTGGGCGGTCACGAGCCGCCAGCTGCCCCGCGGCGGGATGCGTACGCGGCGAGGAAGATGCGGACCGCTTCGCGAGCGAGCTGGTCCCGCTCGGCGGGGGAGGGGCGCTCGCCGGGGTAGAACTGCGCCCGGTCCTGCGGTATGGCCAGGGCGAGGTAGGCAAAGTGCGCCGCGGCGAGGCGGGGGTCGGCAGTGTCGAGCAGGCCGCGCTCGATGTAGGCCAGCAGGGCGTTCGCGACGACCTCGATGGCGCGGGCGGGGGCCTGTTCGAAGTAGGTCCGCGCGAGGTCGGGGAACCGTTCGGCTTCGGCGATGATCAGCCGTCGCAGGGCGAGGACACGCGGTTGGAGAACGCCGTCGATGTACCGGCGGGCGAGGTCGGTAAGGACGGTTCGAAGCTCCGCGGGCGAGGCAACGTCGGTGCTGCGCAGGACCGATGTCATTTCGGTGATGATCGCCTCGGAGTTGCCGGTCACGCCGAGCACGATGTCCCGGAACAGCTGCTCCTTGTCCGCGAACTGCTTGTAGACGGTTTGCTTGGACACCGCGGCGTCGGCCGCGACCTGATCCATGCTCGTGTTGCGGTAGCCGTCGCGAAGGAATAGCGCCGTCGCGGCCTCCATGATCGCCCGGCGCTTGCGGGCCGTCCGGCCGGGCTCTGCCCCGGCGGGCGGGACGTGCGGGCCGCTGCCCGGCGGCGGTCCGAGCGGAGTGTCATCGGCATCGGCCCGGACATGCCCTGCGATCCGGCTCGGCATGAAGACCTCCTCGAATTAATAGTACTAGACAGTCTAGGACCGAGGTGATAGTACTGAACAGTCTAGTTCTGAGCCGCTTAAACCCGGCAGCCGAAAGGGGAGCGACAGGGATGACGCAGAGCGTCGCGTTCGACACCAAAGTGATCGCGGCCGGCAACAACACCGGCATCGTGGTCCCGGACGAGATGATCGAGCGGCTCGGAGCGGGCCGACGGCCGGCCGTCGTCGTGAACGTGAACGGCTACGAGTACCGGAACACCGTGGGGGTCATGGGTGGCAGGCACATGATCAGCATCAGCGCCGCCATCCGCCAGGACACCGGCCTGCAGGCCGACGACCTGGTCCACGTCGTCCTCACCCTCGCTAGCGGACCCCGCGAGGTCACGGTGCCGGATGACCTCGCCGCCGCCCTGTCCGCCGATCCGGCCGCCGGGGCGTTCTTCGCAAAGCTGCCGGGCAGCCTGCAGCGCTACCACGTCGACAACATCAACGCCGCCAAGACCGCCGAAACCCGCCAGCGCCGGGTCGACAAGGCCATCTCCCTTTTCCGGCAGGGCAAGCAGCGGTGAGGCACCCCCGCCAGCACCCCCGCCGAGCCTTCGCAGGCCAGGTACCTGTTGCGCGTCCCAGCTAGCGCGGCGTGATGCCGAGGCTACGCCCGGCCAGGCCGCGGCTGCGTGCGCCGAGCTCGTCGGCGATCTTCCGCAGGGCCAGCGCGGCGGGGGAGTCGGGGTCGCTCAAGATCAGCGGCACCCCGGCGTCGCCGCCTTCCCGCAGCCGGACGTCGATGGGCACCTGCCCGAGCAGCGGCACCTCAGCGCCGCTGAGCCGGCTGAGCGCGGCCGCCACCGTGGCGCCGCCGCCCGAGCCGAAGAGCTCCGTCTGCTCGCCGCAGTGCGGGCAGACCAGGTAGGACATGTTCTCGATGACCCCGCTGACCCGCTGGTGGGTCTGTGCGGCGATCGCGCCCGCCCGTTCGGCCACTTCGGCCGCGGCCAGTTGCGGGGTGGTCACCACGATCAGCTCGGCGCCGGGCAGCATCTGGCCCACCGAGATGGCGATGTCGCCGGTGCCCGGCGGCAGGTCGAGCAGCAGCACGTCCAGGTCACCCCAGTACACGTCGGCGAGAAACTGCTGCAGCGCCCGGTGCAGCATCGGCCCGCGCCAGACCACCGGCGTGTTGCCCTTGGTGAACATGCCGATCGAGATGACCTTCACGCCGTGCGCCGACGGCGGCATGATCATGTTCTCGACCGGGGTGGGCCGCCCGGTCACGCCCAGCATCCGCGGCACCGAGTGCCCGTAGATGTCGGCGTCCACCACGCCGACCTTCATGCCGGAGGCGGCCAGCGCGGCGGCCAGGTTGACCGTGACCGAGGATTTGCCCACCCCGCCCTTGCCGCTGGCCACCGCGTACACCCGGGTCAGCGAGGACGGCTGGGCGAACGGGATCACCGGCTCGGCCTTGCCGCCGCGCAGGTGTGTCTGCAGCGCCCGCCGCTGCTCCTCGCTCATCACGTCCAGCTCGACCCGCACCGAGGACACGCCGGGCAGCCTGGTCACCGCCGCGGTGACCTCACGGATGATGGTGTCCCGCAGCGGGCATCCCGACACGGTCAGCCACACCTCGACCAGCACCGCCCCGTCCGCCGCGATGTCGACGTTCTTGACCATGCCGAGCTCGGTGATCGGCCGGTGGATCTCCGGATCCTGCACGCCGTCCAGCGCCTTGGTCACTTGCTCGGGGCTGGGCGGGGCCATCGTCGAGGAGGTCATGCCTTCATGCTACGAACCCGTGTCCACCAAGACCAAAATCAGCCAACCGCTAATGCCTAACGGACCGTGGTATCACCCCGACCTACCGGGACGCTGGCAGGCGGCGCTCGTGCTCGAGCCGACTCGCTGAGCCCACCACCGTGCTCGTTGGCTGGCTGGTCATCGGCGGTTCGCTACGCTCCGGTGTGAGGGCTCCGGTGTGAGGGAGATGATGCCCGTGGACCGACCGTACCGGGCCCGGCGATCGTGCCTGGCCGTGCCGGCCAGCAGCGAGCGGTTCATCGCCAAGGCCCGCGGGCTGGCCGCCGACGAGGTGTTCCTGGACCTGGAGGACGCGGTGGCCCCGGCCGCCAAGGCGCAGGCC
>JALYVS010000088.1 GCA_030853115.1 Actinomycetota bacterium | reverse complement strand
GGGCCGGGTCGGGGGCCCGGTCGCCGGGGCGGGCGGTGGGCGAGCTGGCCGGCCGGCTCGCGGCGGGCAGCCCCGCGTCGGCGGTGTTCTACGTGCCTTCGGCGGCCGTTGACCTTCAGCCGGGCTCGGCGCGCCTGACGATGAGCTACTTCCGGCGACGGTGCTGGCAGGAGGGTATGTCGAAGGCCCGGGTGGCCCGGCTGGGCGGCACCTCGGCCGGGCTGGGGCGCGAACGGCGGCACGTCGCCGTGGTGATCCCGGCGGCCCTGCTGCGCAACCTGCGCCAGTCGGCCACCGGCGATCCGGCCGCGTTCGTGAGGTTCACCGTCCTGCTGGCCGGGCTGGCGTCGGCCGCGGCCGGATACCTGACGGGCCGCTTGCGATCCGGCTAACCCCACCACCCAGTCCATCCGCTCGGGTTACGGGACAGGCAGGACGGTGGCGGAGAAGTTGATGTCGTTACCGGGGTCGAAGGAGAGCGCCCTGACCGACAACGTCTGGGCGTCTACCGCGTAGCTGCCCTGTTCGGCCCCGACGATGAGCCGGTGACCGCCTGGCAGCCACCGGGCCCAGCCCACGTCCTCATAGGTCCCGAGCGGGGCACCGCGGGCCAGCTGGAGCGCGGACGCGGCATCACCGTAGCGGGCACACCCGAGCGCGGGGCCGTCCTGGCCCAGGTCAGGACCCTGCTGGAGTTTCCCCGGCAGCAGGGCTACGGCCGCGGCGAGATCATCCAGATGATCAGCGACCTGCCTTCGGACGGGTAGCTGGGCTTAGGATGCGTCCCATGCCGGACGCCCCATCTCCAGCGGCCGGGCCCCGCCCCGAGCCGTTCACCTCGCGGACTTCCCCCCAGACCCTCGAGGACCTCCGCGCGCGCCTGCGCGCGACCCGCTGGCCGGACGCGCCCGAGGACGCCGGCTGGTCGCTCGGCACCGACCTCGCCTACCTCCGCGAGCTCGTCGCCTACTGGGCGGACGGGTTCGACTGGCCGGCCCAGGAGGCGGCGCTCGCCCGGCTCGCCCGCTTCCGCGTCCCGCTCGGGGACTTGCGCATTCACTTCGCGCACGTCCGGGCCGTCGCGCCCGCCGGACCCGTTCTGCCGCTGGTCCTCAGCCACGGCTGGCCCGACTCGTTCTGGCGCTACGCCAAGGTAATCCCGCTCCTCACCGACCCCGGCGCGCACGGCGCCGATCCCGCCGACGCGTTCGACGTGGTCGTGCCCGACATGCCGGGGTACGGCTACTCCGAACCCCCGGCCGGCTCGCCCCTGGACTCCATCGCCGTGGCCGCCCTGTGGGCCGAGCTCATGGACGTCCTCGGCTACCCGCGGTTCGGCGCGGCGGGCGGCGACATCGGCAGCCACGTGAGCCGCTATCTCGCGCTCGATCACCCCGGCCGGGTCGTGGCCGTCCACCGTACCGACGCGGGCGTGCCCTTCTTCGCCGGCGACCCGGCGGACCTCCAACCCGAGGAACGCGCCTGGCTCGAGAGCATGGCGACCTGGAGCGCCACCGAGGGGGCCTACTCCGCCATGCACCGAACCAGGCCCCAGACCGCCGCCTTCGGGCTGACCGACTCGCCCGCCGGGCTCGCCGCGTGGATCGTCGAGAAGCTGCGGGCCTGGAGCGACTGCGACGGCGACGTCGAGCGGAGCTTTACCAAGGACGAGATCCTCACCAACGTCACGCTCTACTGGCTCACCGGGACCATCGGCTCGTCGATGCGCATGTACCGCGCGAACTCCGCGATCGCGCCCGCCCAGCTCGCCCGCCGGGTGGAGGTGCCGTCCGGCTTCTCGCTGTTCCCCGGCGACATCAGCCGCCCGCCCCGGGCCTGGCTCGAGCGCACCGCGAACGCCGTCCGCGTGACCGAGCCCCCCGCGGCGGTCACTTCGCCCCGTTCGAGGAGCCCGAGCTCTACGCAGCGGAGCTCCGCGCGTTCTTTCGGCCCTACCGGCAGGTTTCTTATGTACCTTGACGGTTACGTAACTACCTTGGTACATTAAGGCCATGGAAGCTGTTCTGCGGGCACTGGCGGACGAGAGCCGGCGGGCGATGCTGGAGAGCTTGACCGGTGGTCCGGCCACCGCGGGTGAGCTGGCGGCGCTGCTGCCCATTGCCCGCCCAGGGGTATCGCGGCACCTGCGGGTGCTGCGGGAGGCGGGGCTGGTCGAGGTCCGCCAGGAAGCGCAGCGGCGGGTCTACAGTCTCCGCCCCGAGCCGCTCGCCGAGGTCGACGAGTGGCTGGGCCGGTACCGGGCCTTGTGGGAGCAGCGGCTGGATGCCCTGCACACCGAGATAGCCCGAGGGAAACGCGAACGAAGGAGCACCAGATGACCGGCAACGCACCTGCGGGCCACCGCATCCTGGGCAGCCTGCGATCAGCAGACGGCAAGGGCGTCGTGCGCATGCAGGACCGCTTCGACACCGATATCGACGACATGTGGTCGGCCCTCACCGATCCCGGCCGTCTGGCCCGCTGGCTCGGCGAGGTGGAGGGCGACCTGCGCCTCGGCGGTGAGTTCCGCGCGCGCTTTTTCGACGGATGGGAAGGTACCGGGCGGGTGGAAACGTGCGAGCCCCCGCGGCGGCTGCTGGTGACCACCAGGCACGTGCGGCAGACGGACGAGCATGCCATCGAGGTCACGCTGACCGCCGACGGCGACCAGACCACCCTGGTCCTGGAGGAACGGGGCCTGCCGCTGGAACATCTCGCCGACTACGGGTCGGGAATCCAGGTTCATGTCGAGGAACTAGCTGCCCATCTGGCTGGGCGTGAGCGCGGCGACGGCGAGGCGCGGTGGCATGAGCTCCTGCCCGCCTATCAGGAGCTGGCGGCCAACGTCGGCTAGGACCTGGCCGCTGGCCGGGAACGCGAACGAAGGAGCACCAGATGAACAGCAACGCACGTCCGGGCCCGCGCATCCTGGGTCGCCTGGGATCGGCGGATGGCAAGGGCGTCGTGCGCATGCAGGACCGCTTCGACACCGATATCGACGACGTGTGGTCGGCCCTCACCGATCCCGGCCGTCTGGCCCGCTGGCTCGGCGAGGTAGGGGGCGACCTGCGCCTCGGCGGTGAGTACCGCTTTCGCTTTCTGGCCAGCGGATCGGAAGGCACGGGGCGGGTGGAAGCGTGCGAGCCCCCGCGGCGGCTGCTGCTAGCCCATGGCCTGGGCCAGCCGGACGTCCAGGTCATCGAGGTCACGCTGGTCGGCGAGGACGACCAGACCATTCTGGTCGTCGAGGAACGGGGCATGCCCCTGGACCTGCTCGCCGCCTACGGGGCGGGGATCCAGATCCATGTCGAAGATCTCGCCGCCCACCTCGCCGGGCGTGAGCGCTGCGACGCCGACGTGCGGTGGGCCGAGCTCCAGCCTGCCTATCAAGACCTGGCGGTCAGCGTCGGCTAAGTACTGGCCGCGGCCAGCGCGGCACGCGGCGGCGGAGAAATTCGGCGCCGGCCCGTCGGAGGGCCGGCCGCCCAGGCGACGATAAGGGTGTGAGCAACCCGCAGGTGCGGCCCGACCCGGCGTTCGGGCTGCTAAAGCTGTACGACGATGCGCTGCCGCACGTCTACGGCTACCTGCTGGCCCGCTGCGGTGACCCTGGCCTGGCCGAGGACCTCACGGCCGAGTCGTTCCTGGCCGCCGTGCATGCGGTCCGCAAACCGGGCGCGCCCGATCCGTCGACCCCGTGGCTGATCGGGGTGGCCCGGCACAAGCTTGCCGACCACTGGCGGCGGGTCGAGCGGGAGCAGCGCGGGCTGCGCCTGCTGGACGGCGAGCCGGGCCGCGTCGAAGACCCGTGGGAGACGGCCCTCGACCGGATCCAGGCCCGCGAGGTGCTTGGCCGGCTCGGCGCGCACCACCGGGCCGCGCTCACGCTGCGCTATCTCGACGGGCTGCCGGTGCCGGAGGTGGCCTGGCACCTGGACCGCACCGTGCACGCCACCGAGGCGCTGCTGGTGCGGGCCCGCGCCGCGTTCCGCCGGATCTACGAGGCGCAGGAGGGCTCGCGATGACCGATCCGTTCGAGGCTCTGCGCGAGCCCGTCACGCCAGCCGATCCCGACCCCGACTTCGCCGGGCGGCTGCGGCTGCGGCTGAACCGGGAGGTCTTCGCACCCCTAGGAGGAACCATGTCCCAGCAGACCGTCGGGACCCGGGTCGAGCGCGAGCCCGCCGGGCCCCCGACGCTGACCCCTTACATCGTCGTGTCCGACGCCCGGCGCGCCATGGACTGGTACGTCGAAGTATTCGGCGCCCAGCCCCGCGGCGAGCCGCACGTCAACGCGGACGGCACGATCGGCCACGCCGAGGTCGGCATGGGCGACGCGGTGCTGATGTTCGCCGAAGCTTCCGGCCTCTGGCCCGACGTGCCCGTGCGCGCGCCCGAGTCCCCCGCGACGTTCAGCCACACCCTCCACCTGCAGGTCGACGACGTCGACGGGACCACCGAGCGGGCCCGCCGCGGCGGCGCCTCGGTGGAGCGGGAGCCGGCCGACCAGCCCTACGGTCGCGGCTCGGTGATCGTCGACCCGTTCGGGCACCGCTGGATTCTGCTGAGGCCGCCGGCCCGGGCGACCCGGCTGCGCCAGGGCGACGTCGCGAACGTGACGATGGTGGCGCGGGACGCGCACCAGGCCAAGAAGTTCTACGAGGCCGTGCTGCAGGTGCCGTTTTCCTCCGGCCACCCCGGCGCGTGGCGCACCGACCAGACCAGGCCGCCGCTGGGCATCGTGTCGCCGCAGGGCGCCGAGCCGCAGGTGCAGCTGTCCTACCGCGTCGACGATATCGCCGCCGCGGCCGAGCGGGTCCGGGCGGCAGGCGGCCGCGCGGACGAGCCCGGGCGCAGGCCGTTCGGGCTGTTCGCCGAGTGCGTCGACGACCAGGGCGCCACGTTCCGCCTCTGGCAGCCGGCCGGCTGACCGGAGGCGAGGAGTCTGCAACCGCGCGGCGGCTTCTCGCGACGTATCTTGGGCTTATGTCCTCGGAGGATCCTGAGGTTTTCCTGCGCGAGATGATGGCTCCGCTCAGCGCGGCGCGGCGGGGCGAGCCGCTGCCCGGTGTCCGGTTCAGCCTGGAGGCGATCGCGAACGCGTTCGTCATGCTGGGCCTGCTGCCCGGGCCGCGCGTCGAGGAGATCCTGGCTGAGTGCCGGACCGGGCTGGCGGCTAAGGGCTTCCGGTTCGGTGTGCTGACCGGTGAGCTGAGCGTGCTTCCGGGCGCGCACGGGTTCCAGGACGCACAGGCGGTCGGCCGGGGCGGCCTGACCCGTATTCCGCTGGCCAGTGCCGCGGAGACGATCCCGATAGCGCTCGATGGCGTGCAGCTGAGCGTGACCGGGGCCACGCTGACTCCAGGCGGAGTGCGGCTGGGCTTCCGCGCCACCGGAGAACTTGATGACGGTATGTCCGGCTATCCTGAGCGCCCCGCTGGCCTGCCGACGGGTCAGCAGCTCGCCGAAAAGATACAGGCCGGGGTGTCGATAACTGACAACCTGGGCCAGAAGTACCGGCTGCAGCCGATCCGCGGGCGCGGCACCATCCCATCCGGGGAGCCCGGGCCGCCGGCCGCCAGGTGGGATAGTGAGATGCTGGCCGAGCCCGCCGGGCGCGCCGCCGGGCTCGCGGCCGCCGACGGGGTCCGCTGGCTGGATTTCGCGCCTGCGTCGGCGTCTGCGCCTGCGCTTGGTCCGGCCGTCCGGCTTGTCATGCCCGCGCCGGACCCGGTCGCGACGGGCCCGGCCGACCCGCCGTGGCCAACGCCGGCCGAGTGCTACCTGGCCGAGCTGGCCGCGGTCACGTCCATGTCGATCGGCACGGATGGCCGCACGGTAGAACTCGACACCGCGCAGATCGTCGCGGCGGTGGCCGATGCGCTGCTATGGGTGGGGGCGCTGCCGCCGGACAGCGCACTGCTGGCAGGCCAGACCTCCGCCGGGCGCGGCCCGGCTAACTGGGGAGAACCACTGCCGCATTTGTGGGGCCGCCGGGCGTGGCGGCGAGCACTGGACGGCGAGCCAGCCCGGGCGGGCTTGGCCGCGGGCCTGCCGTTGCGGCAGGCTACCGCGGTGATCGAGAACATCACCGCCCACGAGAACCTGGTGTCGGTCCAGGTGTACGGACACCCGTGGGTGATTGGCGAATACTGGCCGATGATCACGCCGTGTTTCCGGGTCCGCGCGGTGGATGACACCGGTGGCGAGCATGAGGGCATGCCGGGCAGCGGCGGCGGCTCACCGGAGGGCAGCTGGGAGTTCTGGTTCTGGCCGCCGGTCGGCCCGGCGGCCAGGCGGATCCGGGTGATCGTCAGCACGCTGTGGGAGGCGGCCTGGGCTGAGTTCGATATTCCCGGCCGTGTCAGCTAGGAAATCCCCCAGAGTCCACCGCGGCGCGATCAGAGCGCGTTGACCGCCTCGTCACCGTCGAAGATCTGCAGCGCGCCGGACGGGCAGCCGCGCGCCAGCAGCACCAGCGCCTGGTCTGGCAGCTGCTCGCCGCCGGGAACTAGTTCGGCGAGGTTGTCGTCATCGAAGCGGAACAGTCCCGGTGCGTCCGCCACGCACATCCCGGAGCTGATACAGACGTCCCGGTCAACCTCGATGCGGTAAGCCATCTCCGGTCTTCCTCTCGCGGCCGAGTGCTAGTGATCAACGCGGCCGAGTGCTAGTGATCAATACGCTAGCGATCTATCACCGCGAGCACGCCCGCGGCCCCCTCCGGTGCCGCGACTACGTCGACACCGTACCCTCCCGCCCCGGGAAGCCGGGCCAGGTAGCCGTGGCCTCAGCCGCGCCTGATCGTCAGCCCGAGCGACGCGAACTGCTCGAACGGCCGGTGGTACCCGCGCTCGATATGGTGGATCCCGCGCAGCACCGAGGGCCGGTCGGCCACCGCCGCGGCCAGCACGGCGGAGAACCCGGCCCGCACGTCGGGCATGGTCACGTCCGCGCCCCTGAGCTTGGACATGCCCCTGATCACCGCCGAGTGCACCGCGTTGGTGTCGTGGAACCGGCAGGCCGGGCCGCCTAGGCAGGCCGCGAACACCTCGATCTCGCAGCCCAGTTTCTGCAGCGCGGGGACGTACACCAGCCGGTTCTCGAAGACCGTCTCGTGCAGCACCGACATCCCGTCGGCCTGGGTGAACAGCACCATCAGCGGCTGCTGCCAGTCGGTCATGAACCCGGGGTGGGTGTCGGTGTGCACCGCGGCCGGGCGCAGCCCGTCGGGCGCGGACGCGGTGATCCAGTCGTCGGTGATGTCGAACCGCGCGCCCATCCGGGCCAGCGTGGTGATCGCCGTGACCAGCCGGTCCTGCGGGCAGCCGTGCACCCGGACCTCGCCCCTGGTGATCAGCCCGGCCACCAGGTAGGAGAACGCCTCGAGCCGGTCGCCGGCCAGCCGGGTCGAGGCGCCGCGCAGCCGCGGCACGCCTTCGATGACGATCCGCCGGTCCGGGCTGAGCTCGATGTGCGCGCCCATCCGCTGCAGGAACAGCGCGAGCTCGACCACTTCGGGTTCGGTGGCCGCGTTCCGCAGCACCGTCTTGCCTTCGGCCCGCACGGCAGACAGCAGCACCGTCTCGGTCGCGCCGACGCTGGGGTAGGGCAGGTCGATCCGCGCCCCGTACAGCCGGGACGCCCGCGCGGTGATCCCGGCCGGTCCGGTCTCGACCTCGGCCCCGAGCGCCTGCAGCGCGGCCACGTGGAAGTCGACCGGCCGCCGCCCGATCGGATCGCCGCCGACCAGCGGGACGAACGCCTCGCCGGCCCGGTGCAGCAGCGGCCCGAGCATCAGGATCGGGATCCGGTTTAGCCCGGTGAAAGCCTGCGGCACCCGCGGCTCGACCGCCTCTCCCGGTGCGATCGTGATATCCGGCCCCGAACGGTCCACCTGATAGCCGATGGACTCCAGCATCGCGGCGGTGATGTCGACGTCACCGACCTCCGGGGCGTTCCGGATCGTGCTCGGCCCGTCGCCCAGCATCGCGGCGACCATGTGCTTGGTCACGGCGTTCTTCGAGCCGCGGACGCTGATGTCGCCACGCAGCGGCCCCGAGGGCTCCACCTGCCAGGTTTCCGTCACGCAGACCACTGTAGAGGCGTGGCCGCCGGCCGGCCGCGCGAGCTACCGGGTTGTCCGGGGCGGTTCGGGCCCGGGCCCCGGCACCGCGGCGCGACGATCTGGCAAGATGAGTACTGGATCGCCGCTCCGCATCGCCATCCGGAGCGTAGCTCCGATAGCGAGTGAGAAGGAGCGCCTCGAGTGACGACCGATCCGCCGCCCGCCGGCGTTGGCCGCCGCCAGCGATCCGACGCCCAGCGCAACCAGCAGACGCTTCTGGACGCCGCCGCCGTCGTGTTCGTCCGGGCCGGGGTCGACGCTCCGGTGCGCGACATCGCGGCCGAAGCCGGTGTCGGCATGGGCACCATCTACCGGCACTTTCCCACCCGGGCCGACCTGGTGGTCGCAGTCTTCCGGCACCAGCTCGACGCGCTCGCCGCCCCGGCCGCGACCTCCGCAACCGACGAAACTCCCTACGAAGCCTTGCGGTCGTGGGTGGCCCGGTTTGCCGATTTCCTGGTCACCAAGCATGGCCTGGCCGCGGCGCTGCACTCCGACCAAGCGGGGTTCCAGAGCCTGCACGCCGAGTTCGTCGACCGCCTGCTGCCCGTGCTCGACCAGCTGCTGAAAGCATCCGCCGCCGCCGGCCATACCCGCGCGGACATCCGGCCTTATGACCTCATGCTCGGCATCGGCAACCTGTGCATCGGAGTCGAGACCTACCCCCGCTACCACGCTCGCCGCATGATCGACCTGCTCCTCGCGGGACTGGCGCAGGCTACCCCGGCACCGGCGGGCAGTGACCCGGACCGGGGTACCTGTTCCGCACCCAGGCTCACCGGGTAAACAGGTGAACGTGGACAAGCTGCGGGTTTACCGGGACAAGCGGGATCCGGCGCGGACCCCGGAACCGGTCCCGGCGCCGGATCCGCACCCTGCCGAGGCCGGCCCGCAGGACGCCGGGGCCGGGCCGGGCCCCGGACTAGGCGCCGGAGTGGGGGAGAACCGAGACGGCGGTTCGTTCGTCATCCAGGAGCATCATGCCCGGCGGCTGCACTGGGATTTCCGGCTCGAGCGTGACGGCGTGCTGGTGTCCTGGGCGCTGCCCAAGGGGGTGCCCACCGACCCGGCGGTCAACCACCTGGCCGTGCACACCGAGGATCATCCGCTGGAGTACGCGGGCTTCGCCGGGGAGATACCCCGGGGTGAGTACGGCGCGGGTGCGGTCACCCTGTGGGATCACGGCCGCTACGAGACGCTGAAGTGGTCGGCGGACGAGGTCAAGGTCAGGCTGCAGGGGCGGCGGGTCACCGGGGGCTTCGCGCTGTTCCAGACCCGGGGTAACCAGTGGATGATCCACCGGGAGCGGCAGCCGCTGCCGGCCGGGGTGCGCCCCATGCTCGCGGTGACCGGGCCGCTGCCGCGCGACCAGGAGAACTGGGCGCTGGAGATGAAGTGGGACGGCGTCCGGGCCCTGGCGTACATCGAGCGGGGCAAGGTGCGGCTGATGTCCCGGACCGAGCGCGACATCACGGTGACCTACCCCGAGCTGGCCGGCCTGGGCTCGGCCACCGCGCGGCGGCAGCTGCTGCTCGACGGGGAGATCGTGGTGTTCGGCGAGGGCGGCTGGCCGCAGTTCGAGGCGCTGCAGCCGCGCATGCACGTCAGCTCGGCGTCGCAGGCGGCCAGGCTGGCCGGGCAGACCCCGGTGACGTACCTGATCTTCGACGTGCTGCAGCTGGACGGGCAGCCGCTGATCGACCTGCCGTACTCCGACCGCCGCCGGCTACTGGAGGAGCTAGACATCACCGGGTCCTGCTGGCAGACGCCGCCGTCGTTCCCCGGTGCGGACTTCGACGCGGTGCGCGCCGTCTCGGTCGAGCACAGCATGGAGGGCGTGGTCGCCAAGCGGCTGGATTCGAAGTACGTGCCCGGGCTCAGGACCGATTTCTGGCGCAAGATCAAGAACGTCCGTCGCCAGGAGGCCATCGTGGCCGGCTACAAGCCAGGGAAGGGCAACCGGACCGGTCAGGTCGGCTCGCTGCTGATCGGGGTGAACGACGCTTCCGGGCTGATCTACGCGGGTCACGTCGGGACCGGGTTCAGCGTCGAGACCTTGCGCCTGCTCGGGGACAAGCTCAGCCCGCTGCGCCGGGCCGCCTCACCGTTCGACGGCCCGGTCCCGCCGGAGCATCGCCGCGGGGCCGTCTGGGTAGAGCCCCGGCTGGTGATCGACGTGACCTTTGACTCGTGGACCAAGGCGGGCCGGCTGCGGGCCCCGGTGTACAAGGGCCTGCGCGACGACGTCGATCCGGCGGCCGTGATCAGGGAGCCAGAGAGTCCGTGAGCCCTGACCCTAAGATCGCCGTCCAGGTCGACGGGCGGACGCTGACGCTGACCAATCTGGGCAAGGTGATGTACCCCGGCACCGGATTCACCAAGGCCGAGGTCCTCGATTACTACCAGCGGATCGCGCCGGCGCTGCTCCCGCATGTCGCGGGCCGCCCGGTGACCCTTAAGCGCTACCCGGCGGGCGTCGAAGGCCAGGCCTTCTTCCAGAAGCACGTCACCGCGCACCGGCCGGACTGGATCCGGACCGCCGAGGTCAGCTCGGCCAGTTCCCGGGCCCGCGACCGTGGCGCCCTGGTGACCTACCTGGTGATCGACGAGCTGCCCGCGCTGATCTGGGCGGCCAACTTGGCCGGCCTGGAGCTGCATACGCCGATGTGGCGGATGCCGGCGGTCCGCCAGCCCGACCTGCTGGTCTTCGACCTGGATCCGGGGGAGCCCGCCGACATCGTGGACTGCTGCCGGGTCGCCTGCGACCTGCGTCCGCTGCTCGAGGCCGAGGGTTTCGCCCCGCTGGCCAAGACCTCGGGCGGCAAGGGCCTGCAGCTGTACGCCCCGATCTCCGGCGTTACCTCCGAGGAGGCCAGCGAGCAGGCCAGGATGTTCGCCGAACGGCTGGAACGGGACCAGCCCCGCCGGGTGGTGTCGCGGATGACCAAGGTGCTGCGGACCGGGAAGGTCCTCATCGACTGGAGCCAGAACAACGGCTCCAAGACCACCATCGCCCCCTATTCCCTGCGCGCCCGGTCCCACCCCACCGTCTCCACGCCGGTCAGCTGGGACGAGGTGGAAGCCTGCCGCCGCCGCGAAGACCTGTTCTTCACCGCCGACGCCGCCCTGGACCGGGTCGAACAACACGGTGACCTGTTCGCCCCGCTGCTGGTACCCCCGGCAGCTAACGCCCATCATCCCGCCAAGGCGTTACACCGCGGATAATCTATCCCCGCACCGCAGATGCCCTGTCCCGGCACCGGCCCGGGCGCGCCCTTCATCCCGCCGTTCCGGGTGGACCCTTCATCCCGCCGTTCCGGGCGGACCCTTCATCCCGCCGTTCCGGGCGGGTGCGTGAACTGGTCGCGCAGGGCGGTTTTCAGCACCTTGCCGCTGGCGTTGCGGGGCAGGGCGTCCACCACGTGCAGGACGGTCGGAAGCTTGTAGCGGGCCAGGCGGCCGGCGGCCCAGTCGCGCAGCTCGCCGATGCTCAGCGACGCGCCCGCGTGCAGCCCGGCAACCGCGACCGGGGTCTCGCCCCAGCGCTCGTCCGGCGTGCCGATCACCGCCAGCTCCGCGACGGCCGGGTGCGCGGCCAGCGCGTTCTCGACCTCGGCGCAGTAGACGTTCTCGCCGCCGCTGATGATCATGTCCTTCTTGCGGTCCACGACGTACAGGAAACCTTCGGAGTCGGCCCGGACGAGGTCACCGGAGTGGAACCAGCCGCCGCGGAACGCCTCGGCCGTCGCGTCGGCGTTATGCCAGTACCCGGCCATGGCCGTCGGGCCCCGGTAGACGATCTCACCGACCTCGCCGGCCGGCACGTCGTTCATGTCGTCGTCGACGATCCGCGCGGACACGGTCGCGACCGGCTGCCCCACCGAACCGATCTTCCGCAGTGCATCGGCACCGTCCAGCGCGCAAGTCACCGGCGACATCTCGGTCTGGCCGAATACGGCGATGTTCCGCACCCCGGGAAAGGTCTCGGCCATCCGGGTCAGCAGCGTGGTGCTGGCCGGCGCCGCACCCCAGGACATCGTGCGCAAGGCGGACAGATCGCGATCTGGCCGGGTCGGGTCGGCGCACAGCAGCTGCCACTGCGCCGGGACCAGGAACATGCTGGTGATGCGTTCGGCTGCCATCAGGTCCAAGGTGGCTGCGCTGCTGAAGTTGCCGCTCGGCAGCAGCACCGTCGTGCCGCCGGTGAGCACCAGCGGCGCTATGACACCGATGGAGGCAATATGGAACAGCGGTGCGGAGCAGAGGTTGACCTCGTGGTCGTCGACCATCCAGAACGAGCGGATCACCGTGAGCGCTTGACACTGCAGGTTCTGATGGGAGAGCACCGCACCTTTGGGACGCCCGGTAGTGCCCGAGGTGTACATGATCAACGCCGGACTGTCCTCGGGCACGTCGACCGCCGCCCGCTCGCCCAGGCCCGCCCGCTCGCCCAGGCCCGCCGGCCCGGCGCCCAGTAGCCCGGCGTCCGGTGGCCCGGCGTCCGGTGGCCCGGGGAAATAGGGGTCGGCGCCTTCGATGAGCCCGGCCGAAACGAAGCCGATCTGATGGCCGCACGCGGCCCGGGCGGCCGCCGCGACCGGGCCGGTGGTGGCGTCCACGACCAGGAGCTTCGCGCCGGAGTCGGTGAGGATGAAGGCAATCTCGCCGGGGCTGAGCCGGAAGTTGACCGGCACGGCGATGGCGCCCAGGGCACTGGCGGCGAACATTGTCTCGAGAAACTCGGGGCGGTTCGTCATCATGATGGCCACCCGGTCCCCGGCACCGACGCCGCGGCGCGCCATCGCGGCCGCCACCGCCGTTACCCGCTGCTGCAGCTGCGACCAGGTGGTCGAACGGCCCTCGAAACGGAGGTACACCGCGTCCGGCTTGGTGTGGGCGTGCCGGGCGATGTGATTGACCCAGTGATGGCGCCGCCGGGCCGCGGTGTCCTGGTCCTTCATGAGCCCTTCCGTTCGCGGAGCAGCAGCAGCCCGTAGGCGGCGACAGTGAAGTCGTCGGTAATCAGACCCTGGCTGATCATCGCCTCAAATCTGGCTCTTGGCATCCATTCCTGGCGCATGTCCTGCTCTTCGTGCTCGCGTTCCGGTTCGCCCGGCTCGAGCCCGGTGGCCAGGAAGAGATGGCCGCCCTGGCTGGTGAGGCCGTGAGCACAGTTCAAGAACCCGAGCCTGGTCAGCTGCCGGGCGCGCAGCCCGGTTTCCTGCTGCAGTTCCAGCCGGGCGAGTTCCTCGGCGCGGCCCGCCTGCCCGGGCGGGAAGCCGCCTTGCGGGAACGACCAGGTACGCCGCCCGATCGGGTACCGGAACTCCTCGACGAGATGGAAACCGTCGTTCTCGGCCGGGATGACCAGCGCGAAGTCGGGCTTCTCGACGAAGGCGTAGGTACCGCGGGAACCGTCGCGTCGTTCGATGTCGTCCCGGCGCAGCCGCATCCAGTTGTCTTCGTAGACGATTCCGGAGGCGAGCATGCGGATGTCCGCACCGTCGGGCGCGGCGGGCATCTCTAGGGCACCTGCTTAAATCCGGTAACCGCCAGCTCACCGGGGTACGCGCCGGACACCGCGCCCAGGGCAGCTGCGCCCCGGCGCGCCCGCACGTACCTGATGACCGCGGTCGCGCCCACGGCACCTGCGATCGGCAGCGTGATCAGCGCGGGCAGCTGGTAACGCCAGGAGAACTCGTACAGGTCCGCGCCGAGCAGCACGGCCACGCCCGAGGCGGTGATCAGCAGGCAGGCCAGGGCCATGTTCCGGGCCCCGGCTGAAGCCGGGTCCCGGTCCCGGTCCCTGCGCCGGCCGGAAGTGAAGATTCCGGCCGTGCCGGCCAGCAGCGCGAGCAGGAGCACCGGTCCGGGCGTGTATCCGCCGTCCAGCTGGTAGTCCCGCAGCACGGTGGCGGCCGTGCGGTTCACCCGGGCGTCCCCGCCGCCCCCGGCGGCCGCGAAGAGATTAGTGGCGCTGTTCTCGCCGTAATGCGTGATGCCGAGCGGGTAATAGGGGTAGCTGGTCTGAAACTGCCAGCGTGAGATGGCGGTGTCGCCTTCATCGGTGTTCCTGGTCAGGGCGAAGATCTTTACCGAATCGCGGGCGATATCGCCGGCCACCAGCATCGGCTGCTGCCTGATCACGCTGTAGGCGAGCTGGCGTTGCCGCGGCAGGGTGCTGATCATCTCGCCGAGCCGGACGTTGACCGGCTGATACCGCACCCGCGGTGAATAGTCGCTGTTGACCAGCCCGTCGACGCCCAACGCGGCGGCGACCGGCACGCTCGGGCACAACGGCTGTTCGTCGGGGGGAATCTTCAGCGTGGCACAGTCGGCGGCGTGCGCCGCCCGGCCGTAGAGGTACGCGTCACCCATGTTGGACAGCTCGAACCCGTAATGCAGGGTCACCGCGGAATAGCCCATGTAGCCGATCACCGGCAGCGCGAAGCAGAAGATCAGCGCCGCGCCGTTGAGCAGCCGGGTGCGCCAGCCCTGGGTAGCAACCAGCACGTAGATCAGGGCGGGCGCGATCAGGGCCTCGCCGACCTGGCGGACCGGCGCGGACGCGCCGAGGGCGAGGCCGCCGGCGATGACGAAGGCCAGCCCGGGCCGGGGCTGCCACAGCAGCAGGACGATCCCCGCGACCAGCAGCGCTTCGAACAGCACGTCGGGCATGATCGTCTGTTCGGCGTTGAGCTGGTAGGCGTCGAGCAGCACCGGCGCCACGGCCAGCGCGGCGAGCCAGCGGGTCACGCCCCGGCGCAGCATCAGCACGTAGAGCGCGATTGCCATCGCCATCCCGAGGACGTGCTGGAGCAGGGCGACCAAGGCCAGGTCCGCGACCATGAGCACCGGCTGGAGCACCAGCAGCGTGTAGCCGAGCGGGTCGAACGATCCCCAGTCGGTACTGGCGACGTCGGTCCCGAAGATGTACTTCTTGGAGTCGATGAACAGCAGCGCGGGCTGGTAGCTGATCTGGGTGGCGGCGCGGAGCGCGAGTCCGGCCGCGAGCAGCAGCCCGAGAACCCAGTGCCTGCGCACCACGTCGGTGCCCGCGCACAGGGCCCGGTTCAGCCGGGAACCCGCCGGTCCGCCGGCCTTGGCCTGACCGACCTTCGGCTTAGCGGCACCCCGGGTTACGCCGGGTAGTACGGCTTCGCTCGTGTCGGTCACTCACAGTCCTTGGCATGAGTCGCATCGGGCAGCGGGAGATGCCGCGCTTGTGCCCGGCCGCCTTCCTGGCCGCCATCATTCTGCCGCATCACCGGTGACCAGGCAGGCGTACGAGCGAGATTTGCTGGTGTCGTCGCCGGTGCCGCTCTTCGTCGGCGCTCCTCCTTCAGCGCCCCCGGACCTCTAGCGCGCGCCGCGTCATTTCTACGGTTTCGTGCCGGATGGTCTCGGCGGATGATGCGCCGGGGTCCAGCATGAGTTTGAGGCCAAGGCCGCGGAGCTGGCCCATGATGGCCGTGGCCGCCGCTTCGGGATTGACATCGGCGCGAACCGAGCCTTCCTGCATGCCCTCGTCGACGCAGGAGCGGAGGAGTTCGCAGAACAGGGCGTCTCGCTCGGCGAAGACCAGCCGGAGGCGGGAGTGGGCGGCGGCTGCCTCTCCCCACATGAGCAGGAAGGCGCGGCCGGCCGGGGGCTGGCCCTCCACGTAGGCGAGGTAGGCGTCCATCAGGACCAGGAGGCGTTCGAGACCGCGGGCGTCACTCTCCGGCGGGACGAAGGTCTGCTGGCCGTACTGCGCGACCTGCCTGAGCATCTCATCTCGGGTCCCGAACTGGTGGGTGACGATGCCCCGGCTATAGCCGGCCGCTCTGCCGATATCAGCGAGGGACACCGCCGAGGAACCGGAACTCGCGATCAGACGCACCGCCGCGTCGAGGAGCCGCTGCTCGGTGGCAGCCCGCCGCTGCTGCTGGGTCAACCTGGGCCCGTCCGGCGGTACCAGCCTAGGCCCGTCCGGCGGTACCGGGTTCTCGTGGTCGGGCACGGGCGGCCTCGCTTACTCATCGATGGTGATCCGCTGAAACCATAGCCACCTTTGTCTGCCCGAGTTACTTGCGAGCTAACTAGCAAGTACAATTGAAGCTACCGGTACTAGGAGGATCAGATGAGCGAGCACCCTTCGTTGAGGCCGTCGACCGATGAGGAATCCGAGGCCCTTGAGAGGGCTACGGCTGCGCTGGGCGGGTCGGAGTCACTGCCGAGCGGCCGGAGCGACCGTCGGCGCGATCCCCCCAGAATCGCGTACTACCTGGGTCGCCCGGCCGCCGTGTATATGCGAGCTGCAGGGATCCAGGGAAAACCACAGACCGTTTTGATCAAGGGGGCTTTCAGCGGGACGGTACGGTCTTGCCCCTTCCAAACTGAGGCTACCAACCAGGCTACGCCTTCTACCAAGCCAAACACTGAGGCCCTTACATTAGGTCGCATCCTGGGTAACGGTGCTGCCCGTTTTGACAGTGCCTGTCCGTAGCATCAGCGCATGCTCGCGCCGATGAAACCCAGCGCCGTCGGCGGCTCCCGATGACCGCGACCGGCGCCGGGGACCGCGCTGACCCCGGCCCCGGGAACCGCCACCCTGACCCCGGGGGCCGCGCCGATCTCGACCCCGACCCCGACCCCGGCCCTGGCACTAGCGACC
>JALYVS010000448.1 GCA_030853115.1 Actinomycetota bacterium | reverse complement strand
GCACGTCCCAGCCGCCCGGCACGTCCCAGCCGGCCGGCACGTCCTGGTGGGACGCGGCCGCTGGAGCATCACCGCCACCGCCGAGCTCGGCGGCCCGGCGGGCGCCCGCGCCGGACCTATCCAGCTACCTGGCCTCGACCTTGATCGCGCAATGCCCGCGTTGCGGCGCTTTCCGGCTTGATTTCCGGCGGACGCCGGACCGCTGGGATTTCCGCTGCGAGTCCTGCGAGCACGTCTGGGCCTGACAGCCGGGTGCGCCGTGGCCCCCGGTCCGGGTCATGCCCGCGCGGCGAAGGCAGTGATATGAGGTCACGTCGGGCTGTTCCCTGATCCCGCCCGCGTCGTGGTATCGCCGGTTAGCAAGGGAGGCAATTAAATGTATGAGAGAGATATCAGCCGCAGAGATCCGGGCTGTGTGGTGTTTTTGCTCGATCGCTCCGATTCCATGAAGCAAGCGTGGGGGAATAGCCGGGAGACCCTGGCCGAGGGGGCGGCCAGGGCGCTGAACGAGACCCTGCTTGAACTGCTGTTCACCTCCCAAGGCGAGCCGGGGAAGGCGCGCCACTATTTTGACGTCGGCATCTTCGGCTATGGCCTGCGCCCGGTGGCCGGCGGTGAGGGCGTGGAGCCCGCCTTCGGCGGCAAGCTCGCCGGCCAGCCGCTGGTCGCGCTGCCCGACCTGCGGGACAATCCAATCGCGATCCGGGAGATGCCCTCGGTCGACGCCGGCGCCCCGCCCAGCCGGGCGCCGGTCTGGGTCGAGCCGGTGCACGGGCACCGGACCCCGATGTGCCAGGCCGTCGCCGTGGCCGGCGCGCACGTCTATGAGTGGGCCAGCGCGCATCCGGACTCGTTCCCGCCGATCATCATCAACGTCACCGACGGGATGGTGACCGACAGCCCGTACGAGGGCGCCGGCCTGGAGGAGTGGGCGCAGCGGCTGGTCAACATTCAGACCAGCGACGGGCCGGCCTTGCTGTTCAACATCTTCCTGTCCCCGGCCGGGACGGCTAACCCGGTGATGTTCCCGGCGACGGACCGTGGCCTGCCGACGCCGGGTCCCGACCTGTTCCGCATCAGCAGCCAGCTGCCTCCGCCGATGGTCGCCAACGCGGTCAGCGCGGGGATACCGGTGGAGCTGGGCGGCCGCGGGTTCGGCTTCAACGCCGACGTCACCAACCTGGTCAGGTTCCTCGAGGTCGGCACCAAGGTGGACGTGCGGGACTGAGTGCCGATGCAGATCCAGGTGGTGACCTTCAGCGAGGCCAAGGCCGGCAACGCGCCCGCCGAATGGCAGGACGGCGCGAGCGGCGGCGTGGCCGCCAATGGGACCGGGACGGCCCGGTTCATCGTCGTCGACGGCGCTACCGGAGCGTACGACCCGCTGCGCTGGGTGGACCAGCTGGTGAGCTCGTTCGCGCCGCCCGCCGCGGCCCCGCGCGGCCCCCGGCTCGAGCCGGCCGCGATGCGCGCCTGGTTCGCCCAGATGCAAGATCAGTGGGGCGCCGGTGCGCGGGCCTTCGACAGCATCATCGAGGAGCGCAAGTTCGCCGAGGTCGGCTCGTTCGCCACCCTCCTGGGCTTCGAGATCACCGGGCTCGATGGCCCGGAACCGTTCTGGCGGGCCGTTGCCCTCGGTGACACGGTGCTGTTCCACGTCCGGGCGGGTCGCCTGATCGCCACCTTCCCGCCGCTGGGACCCGATGACTTCGGGACCCTGCCCGACGGGGTGCATACCCTGCGGTCCAGCCTGGACCGGATGACCGGGCGGCTGCTGACCGGGAGCGGCGTACTCGCGCCGGGTGATTTTCTGTTCGCGGCCACCGACGCGATGGCGCACTGGATCCTGCGGGCCATCGGGCGCGAGGAGGGCAAAGTCTGGGCCACCTTGGCCACGCTGGCCCATCCCGATGTTTTCGCCCGCCTGGTCGAGGATCAACGCAGAGAGCAGGACGGTGCCACCCGGATGAAGAACGACGACGTGACGCTGATGCGGCTGCGACTGCTGGCCGATCAGCCCTCCTTCCTGCTGGCGTGCCGATGACCTCGTTCCCCGCCGCCGGCGACTACTACAAGGCCGTGCAGGCGCCCAGCCGGGCGTTCACCGTGCCGAAGCTGCAGACCGCGGAGTTCGTCTGGGACAGCCTCGGTCCCACCCTGGCCCGGGGCAGCAGCGCGGTGGTGTTCCAGGCCGCGGTCGACGGGACTCCGCAGGCGCTGCGCTGCTACATCAGGAACGACGCCTCGAGCCGCGAGCGCTACAACGCGCTCGGAGATTACCTGGCTCGTCAGGACCTGAGCCCGTACGTGTCGGGCACCACCTGGCTGGACGGGGCGATCCGGGTCAACCAAGCGACCTGGCCGGTGCTGCAGATGAGCTGGATCGACGGCCGGACGCTCAACGAGTACGTGGACTTCCTGGTCACCGGCTCCCGCACCGCCGCGCTGGCCACGCTGGCCGTCCGCTGGCGGGAAATGGTCGCGCTGCTGCAGAACTCGCGGTTCGCCCACGGCGACCTGCAGCACGGTAATGTCCTGGTCGACCAGTCGGGCCAGCTCCGGCTGGTCGATTTCGACGGCGTCTGGATTCCGCAGCTGGCCGGCCACGCCCCGCCCACCGAATACGGCCACCCGAACTACCAGCGTCCCGGGCGCCACGACTGGGATCGCTGGCTCGACACGTTCTCCGCGCTGGTCATCTACACCTCGCTGGTCGCCCTCAGCAAGGACCCCGGCCTCTGGCTGGCCCTGTACAACTCCAAGAACCTGCTGTTCTCCCGGGGCGATTTCTTCGCCCCGTTCGACACGCAGGCCTGGAAGCAGCTGGCCGCGCTGCGTGACCCGCAGCTGAACGAGCTCGTCCGGCGCCTGCAGGAATGCTGCGACCCGGACTGGGTGTCGAACCGGAGCCTGGAGATGATGCTCGGCCAGCAGGCGGTAACAGCTGCGCCGCGGCCGGTCCCGGCCGAGTTGCGCTGGTGGGAAAAGCAGCCGGGCACGCCCGCCAGCCCCGCGGGTCCTGCCGCCGGGGCGCCGACCCAGCTATGGCCCCGCCCCCCGAGCCCGCAGGTCCGGCCGCCCTCGCCGCCCCGGGCTCCGCTGCCCCTGGCCGGGTCGGCGACGCTGCCAGCCCCGCCTCCGCTGTCGGCGCCGCTCGGCGTGGCCGGCACCGGGCCGATGCCGCCGCTCCGCCCACCGATGGCCCCCCCGGGTGCGACCTGGTGGTCCGGGCCAGGCCCAGCCCCCGTCCTGGACGCCGGCCCAGCCCCCGTCCTGGACGCCGGCCCAGCCCCCGTCCTGGACGCCGGTCCCGCCGCCACCGCCCGCACCGGTGGACAAGGTCCGGCCGGGCCAGAGCGCCGGCGCCCTCTCCCTCGGCCTCGTGCTGCTGATCGGGGGGGCCGGCGGTCACCTCGGCATCCTCGTCATCCTCGGGCTCATCGCCGCCGCGTGGGGGTATCTGGCGGCTGATCTCCGCGGGCGGGAAGAACAATAAGCGCCCAGGTCAGCCCTGAGCCTGGATCCACTGCAGCGGTTTCCAGTACGCGAGCAGGCCGGCCTCGTTCGGGCCGATCAGCACGCCCATAACCAGCTGCTGATTATCGGTGCTGACGATAATAGAATTATTCTGGGTACTGACGTATTCCGCGACGCTGCCCGTTATATCAGGTGACGTACTGGTGAAACTGCCTTTGCACTGCGCGACGAAGCCGGCGAATTTATTGCCCGTCGTGCAGACCCGCGAATTCGACGGGAATTTGACGCTGGTAAGGAACGAAGTGAACCCTTTTACCAGCGCCTCCGGGCTGGCGTACAGGTAGTAGTCGATGGTCGTCGCGGCCAGGCCGACCAGGTTCGCGCACTGGGCTACCGCGGTCGCGCCGACCGAGGCGCCGTCGTCGTGGCAATTATCCTGGCCCTGGACACTGCTCGGAATCAGGCTCAGCAAGGTGTCGTAGGCCGATGCCGGGCTCGGATCGGGAGCGGGGTCCGGGCCCGCATCTGGTCCAGCATCCGGGGCGGCGTCCGGTGCCGGGCGCACGCTGCTGGAGGCGTTCCCGCCCTGATCCGGGGCTGACGCCACCGTCTTGGCCGGAAACGGGCTCAGGTGCGCCGCCGCCGCGATCCCCAGGTAGACGAGCACCAGTGCGATCGCCGCGCCGATCCCGAGGGCATTGCGGTTAACCCCCCGCGACCCCGGCCCGCCCCCGCCCTGCCCTTCGCCTTGCTCCGCGGCTGGCCCGGCGTGAGCCACGGTCTGAGTTCCGCCGGGCGCGATGATGCCCAGGGCGCGAGCGTATTCGCGCACCACCCACACACTCGCGGCCCGATCCAGGGCGTGGGCCTCGGCCAGGGTAACCGCGACGGACTGGATCGCGCCGTAGGTACCCTCGCGCGGAACCCGGTCCCGCAGCAGCGCGGGCACGTCGGTCCGGGCCGCGCTGCCGATGAGGATGGCCTCGCCGGGCAGGTTGCTCAGCCGATCCCGGCAGATGCCGTCCATGATGACCGCGTTCGACAGCGCCTGCGCTCCGTGCTGAGCCACGGCCGCCTGCAGGGCCCGGCGAGCTTCACCGGCCGGGTCAATTGCGCGCTCATTCCCCTCAGTCATGCAGGATCTCCCCGGGGCCATTGTGCCGCGAAACATCCCGGTCGCGCCGGCCGGCCGCAGGTATCACGCCTTGATCCGGTCGCCGCGGCCACCACCGGTCAAGTTCGGGCGGCTCGTAAGTATTCGGTGGTCCCGTGGCGTCGCCTGATTGTGGGCGGTGTCTAGGTTGTGGTGTCTTGCGGCGTGGCTCGTGGTGCGGGCAGCGTTGATGGTGTGTTCTGGGTGGCGTGACTGCCGGGA
>JALYVS010000087.1 GCA_030853115.1 Actinomycetota bacterium | reverse complement strand
CCGGGTACAGCGACGGCTCCGCTGATCCCAGGACGGTCAGCCTACGCGGACCAGGCCGCTCATCAGCGAGCCGGAGATCAAGGAAAGCTCCCTTGCCGGCACCGCGGACTTCCTCGATTTCCCACAGCCGACCGCGCAGCCGCACCCGCATCCCGCGTTCATAGATCCCGGCTACTGCTCCCGTACCAAGCGTAGTCACGCGCGAAAGCCTAGTCGGGTGAGGAGCCCGGCGAGGTAGTCCCATTTCTTACGCCGCCACATTCCTGAACGGCAGCAGGTTCTGATCGAGCTTCTGGATCGGGGGTTGCAGACCTGCACGCCTGCGGCCAAGCTGGGATTTAGGTATCGGTCGCGAGCGAAGCCTCCGGCTAGCACCCCGGGACCGGTTCCAATCCGCACTCTGCTTGGAGGGCCTGACCGTGGTTATGGTGCACGGGGCCGCCGCCAGCGCGGCCGGCTATCAGTACCAGACATGGTGGGCCCTGCTGGAGATGCTCCGCAACGGTCCTGACCATCCTGACGCCGTGCTGACGATGGAGATGCACGATGATGTGGGCTGGGATGAGAACGGCACCCCCACTGAGCTGCTGCAGATGAAGCATCACCAGCGGGCGGGCAGGACGCTGAGCGATTCAGGCGACGATATCTGGCGGTCTCTTCTCGTTTGGATGGACACGGCATCACCTGCCGACTCAGCGGGTCCCCTTCTATACCTGATATCCACCGACATCGCACCAGACGGGAGCGCCGCCCATGCGCTGCGCGCGGAGTCCCGGGACGTGCCCGCCGCGCTGGCCCGGCTGCTGAGAACTGCGTCAAGTTCCGCGGCGGCAGCGACGGAACGGGCCCGTACCCGTTTCTTGGCGCTCGGTTCCTCGGGAAGGGAAGCCTTTCTTTCCCGGGTCTTCGTCGTAGATGGTGCGCCGCATCTAGAGGATGTTGACGCGGAAACGCGCCGGTGCCTCGCGTGGGGCCTGCCGAAGGGACATGAGGCCCGGTTCATGCACCTGCTGTGGGGCTGGTGGGATGAGCAGGCGATAGGCATCCTGCGCGGCCGCCGGGGCGGGGTCAGCGTCCCGGAGGTGCAGCAGAAGGTCAACGACCTGCGGGACCAGTTCACCCTGGACCGGCTGCCCACGCTGATGGAGATCCAGGACGCGCACCGGCCAGAGGTGTTCGCGGCGTACGACGGATTTACTTTCGTCACCCAGCTCGAGTGGATAGGCTGGCCGCCTGTTAACTTGCAGAAGGCAATCATCGATTACTACCGTGCCTACTCTCATACAGCTCAATGGGTCAGCGAGGATCTCATCGGCCTCGACGAACTGCAGCGATTCGAGGATGAGCTGGTCGATGAATGGGAGCGTGAGTTTGAGTTCATGCGCATCGACCTCGGCGACAGCGCTACCGACGAGGAGAAGAGACGCGCTGGTTCTGCGCTGCTGCGCCAGCTCCTCGACGCCGCTTCGATCAGGGTGCGGGCACGTTATGACGAGGCGTTCTTCGCACGCGGCAAACGTCACGAGATCGCCGATAGCGGGCGTATCGGCTGGCACGCTGATTTTGAGGCCCGCCTTAACGCTCTTCTCCTGCCTGCTTAAAGGGCGTCGAGGCACCCGCGGCTATCCGGTTCTTGGCATGATGTCCCCCGTGACGGAATGGTCGGCCCGGTCCAGCGTGCCCGCAGCATTGCTGAACCCGGCACTGCTGGCATGCCTTGAGGCTGCGGCCGCGTCGGGCTACGAGCGCGAGAAGGAGGCCGCCATGCCGTGGCCGCTATGCTTCGTGATCGCGCCAATGGTTCTCCACCGCGGGACTCGCCAGGCCCTGCCAGCCAGGATCTCCAGCCATCTCGCGGCATGGGTGTCCGGTAACCCTGTCCTGCGTGCCGGGCTGCCGCTGCGAGCACGGGCACTGGTGGAGCCAGTGCGTGAGGGGCTGCGCTTCGGACTGCGGTACGGCCTGCTGGAAACGGTGCCCGGAGGCGGGCTGCGGCAAGCCGTTCCCCGCCTTCGCGCACCAGATGCCGGGGACCTCCGGGACATTCTCGCAAAAGCGGCATTCGCCGGGCGATGGCTCAGCCTCTCCGAGGAAACGGCAACCGTATTCGCGCTTCTTGGCGTCACGGTCTGATCCCATGCAACTCCTGTACCTCGCCGTGTACAACGCTGCTGGCCAGCGACGGGATGTGCGTTTCATCCCGGGCCAACTCAACATCGTGACCGGCGTATCAGCGACCGGCAAGAGCGCGCTGCTGGAGATGGTCGAGTACTGCCTCGGCCGGGACACGATCATGATGCCCGTCGGTCCCATCACCGCGGCTGTCAGGTGGTACGCCGCCCTGTTCCTGCTCCCTGACGGAGGCCGCGCCTTCGTCGCCAGGCCGGCCCCGCAACCGGGCAGGGCGTCCACCCAGCGGGCGATGCTGGAGTTCGGCGCGGAGCTGGAGCTCCTGCCCGGCAGTTCCCTCGGCGTCAATATCGACACCGACGCGCTGCGCGAACAGCTCGGGCGCCGGATCGGCATCGAGGAGAACCGGCACGAGCCGCCACCGGGATCGCTGCGCTCGGCGGTCGAAGCCCACCTCGGTCACGCAGCCCTGCTGTGCCTGCAGCGGCAGGATGAGATCGCCAGCAGGACTCACCTGTTCCACCGGCAAGGCGAGCGCGGGATGGAACAGACGCTCAAGGACACGCTGCCATACTTCCTCGGCGCCACCGCCCGCGATCAGGCGGTCAAGCGGGCCCGGCTGCGCGACGCACGGCGCACCCTGGCCCGGGTGTCCACCGCGCTCACCAGCGCCCGGCAAGCCGCCGAGACCATAGAACCGCAACTGCAGGCCCTGCTGTCGGAAGCATACGCAGTGGGCCTTGCGCCTGCCGGCGGCGCAGCCTCGCGTCCGGAAATCATCACGCTGCTAGAACGGGCTGCCCAGGACACGCCGGAGGACGAGAGCGAGACGTTGCAGGGTACTGAGGACGATACGGATGACGAGGAGTCCAGGCGCCGTGCTCTGGCCCGCGAACAGGCCAGTCTGCGTTCCCAGCTACGCACCCTGTCGGCAGAACGGCTACTGCTTCTGGAAACGTTCGACGGCGAGAACGGATACCGCGGCGCTGTCCAGGCCCAAGTCGGGCGGCTCAGCAGCCTGAGCCTCCTGCCAACCGATACCGGCGGCCCGGCCGGGGGCGCGGCTCAGCACGCCTGCCCTGTCTGCGGGTCCGCACTCACCGAGCCGGACCCGGCACCGGATGAGCTGCAACGCGCGCTCGACGTACTGCAGAGCCAGCTGGCCGGCATCGACCAGGCGCGTCCGGCCCGACGCGCCGCACTGACCAGCCTGGACAGCCGAGCCGCCGAACTCCGGGACCGGCTCCGGGCCACCGATGCCGCCCTGCGAGCGCTCAGCGAGGGTGACAACGACACCGGCACGCTGTCCGGCCAGGAAAGAAAAGCCTTCACCCGCGGTCGCATCAGCGCCACGCTGGCCACCCTCACGCGCGCTGACGATCACGCACTACGTCGTCTCCAGCTTGACTACGATGCCGCCACCCGTGCCGTGGCTGCGCTGGAAGCGGAACTCGACGATAACGAAGAACGCATGCAACTCGACTCACGGCTAGCAGCCCTGAGCAATGACATGACCCGGTGGTCCCGGCAGCTCGCGCTCGAGCACGGCGAAGGGGTCCGCCTCGACATCAACCAGCTGACCGTCGTCACTGAGACTGCCCAGGGGCCGGCACCACTATGGCGGATCGGCAGCGCCGAGAACTGGATAGGCGCGCATCTGGTCACCCACCTCGCCTTGCACCGCTACTTCGTCCAGAACAACCGGCCCGTCCCCCGGCTGATCATGCTGGACCAGCCGACCCAGGCCTACTACCCCAGCGAAATCGAAAGACAAACAGGCGTACCAGAGAACGACAGCGACCGGGAAGCCGTCCGGCGGATGTTCCAGCTCCTGCACGACCTCGCCGCTGAACTGAGCCCTAATCTGCAGATCATCGTCTGTGACCACGCCAACCTTCCCGAGACATGGTTCCGCGACTCCGTCGTGCACAACTGGCGAGACGGCACAGCACTCATCCCGGCGGACTGGCTCAGCGAACCCTAGTTCCCCAGCTCTTAAAATGTAGGCACATCGGTCCTGCTACTGAGCGTCTGCGTCTGCAAATCGGGATTCTGCTCACAGCCACGGCCGGGCATCGTGCCCCGCAAAACGTGTCATCACAGCCAGTGAGGTCGATCCGCTCGCCGCCTATCGATAGAGGCAACGACGCAGCTGTGATGCCTTTGGCTCCTGAGGGAGCTACCGAAACCGCAGGACCCCACGTGGGGGACATGGGGTCCTGCGGTCATGGCGGGGTGAACCCGGCGGGAATGACCGATCCGCAACGGGAGGAAGCGGGTCCTGCGGTCATGCCGGTTATGGTCCTCCGAGATCCGGCGCGCCGTCAAGGTACCTTGAGGAGTCCGGCGAACCCGCAGACTGACCACCCAGATCCATCGAAAGAAGAGCGTCTGCCTTGCGCGGTCCCCGAGCCTCAAGAGCCCGTTCAGTTACAGGCAGCAGGTCGACTTTTCTGACGCTACCGAGGCTGCGGAGATCGTGCTCTGCTTGCCGATCTGCTACTTCGGCTCCTCGGCAAGATCGAGCCCGTATCAGCGGACAACGAGTACCCGGGACGATAGCTCTGGCAAATTCATGCGAGCTACCTCGCAGGCTGGCCAACCAGAGGTCAAACGCTACGCGCAGCATCGAGCCGTTCGGCAAGCCGGCCCGCGGCAGCGTGCATGGACGTCTCGTAGCTAGCCCGGCGAAGACGGTAGTACCAGTCTGGTACTGGCGGCTGGGTGAGCCGCTGCCGGTTGATCTCATCCTGGAGCGTCCTGAGGTCTTCCAGTGCGGGTCCGCGGCCTTGTGCCGCTGCATCGAGGCGCTGGTCAATAGCTGCCTCGAGTCCGGATCGCTCGGCCGCGGCACGGCAGTGCGCCTGGCAGAGGTCCGTGGCATCCAGAAGCGCGGGCAGCATGGGCAGAAGGACAGCGATGAGGTACTCGCCGACGGTCGCGCCGCGGGCTGCCGCCACGATGACGGTGAGCAACGTCCAGCCTCCTGCCAAGGCCGCCAGCACGACAGCCCATTCTTGATAGAGCCGTCGTGACCACACCGTGCCTGACCGCTGGGCGATCAGCACGGCAGAACCGGAGGGAAGCTGCGGCCGTACGCTGTACCAATCCCGGTCGGGGTCGCTCCGGCACCGCCGGGCCTGCTGATGGATCTGCTCGTACGCCGGCGGTTGCGGCGTGCGGGCGGCCGGCAGGCCGAGTACCTGCCGGTCGAACATCTCCTGTACGGCTACCGCGAACCCGGTTGCCCGTTCCTGAGCTGGCCGCAGTACAAGGCGGGAGGCCAGTACCCACGCGCCGGCGATCGCGCCGAGCGGATGCTCCAAGTACGGCGCAAAGATAATGACTACGGGTGCCGCGAGCGCGACCAGGACAGTGCCGGCCAGCCGCGCCGCGTGCCAGTGCTTGGCCGAGCCGTAGGAGTGGTGGAAGGCGCGCAGCAGTTCAACCGCCTCGGGGCTGCGCTGACGTTCGGCTATCCGGTTCCCGCTATCGGGGGAAGGCATCGCCGAACACCTTCCGGTAGAGGATGCTCGCGCCGGCAACGTCGCCGTTGTCGAGCAGCTGCGCGGCCCGCGCGCACCGCGAGGCTGCGGTCGCGAGCTTGGAGAGCGCGTCGTCCCGGGCCCGGTCCGTGAGGTAACCGCTGAGGTCGCCTTCGCCGCGGGCCGGGTCACGCAGCTTGCGCCGCAGCCGGTCCGGTGCCGCGGCGAAAAACCTGCTGACGTTCTCCGGATCTGAGCCCATGTCGGCCCCGGGGCCCCACCAGGCTGTGGTAAGCCAGCCGGGATCGAAGACCTTCCAGGCCAGTGCCTCCAGGTGGAAGCTGCGCAATGGATGGCCCGCGGCCCGGTTCCAGGCCTTGAGCATCTTCACGGACGGGACGAGCAAGCCCCCGGTGCGCTGGTTGATCTGGCTGGAGATGTCGATGTGTTTCCTTGGATTCGTCCTGATCCAGGTGTTGTCGCCGGAATTGCAGATGTCCAGGTTGCTGCTGTCCCACCAGGGCGTAAAGGCGGGGACCACGTCGACGGTGAAGTCGGTGAAGTTGATCGTCACGGCCTGCCCGTTGCGGCTGATCTTCGAGGACGGGTAAGTCTCCCGCAGAATGTCCTTCACCAGGTCCAGCACGGCTCTGGGCCCGCGGCGCCGGTAGCTGCGATCCAGCACCACCACGATGTCGACGTCCGCACCGCGCATCGGGGCGATGAGCGTGTGGCGACGGTAGGAGCCGGTCAGGAGAGAATCGAGCACCGTCACGCCGCGTGCAACAGCAGCCCTGACCGCCACCTGGCGGGCGGCGACCAGGCTCTCTTGCAACCCGGTGATCTCCAGGTTCTCGCGGAAGCCCTCGAACGACACGGTGACGGTGAGCACATCCTCCATCTTGGACGAGACCACTGACATTCCCAGCGCCGGTAAGTATCTGGCCCGGCCAAGAAGCCAGCAGCCGAGCAACCGGCGCATGGGCACCGTGTAACGCTGTGGTGCGGAACGTGCAACGCTGAGGATCACCGAGACAGCGAAGCGGAGCATGCAGCCGACGGTCCGGGACTCATGGCCGGTATTCAGCGGCCCTGATCAGCCGTCTGCGGAACCAGCGGCCCGTGGCACCCATAGTGGCCCTATTTCTTCCACTTCCTCCGGTTGCGTCCTCTCCGGGCAGCGTTGCCCTGGCGCGACGTGGAAATCGGATGGTACCCAGGCAGTGCGGGCCGGGCTTGGATGGCGCAGGCCAGCTTCTCCAGCTCCTCTGCCCGGGACGGGCCGGGCAGCAGGCGGTCAAGCGCCCGTTCCGCCCAGATCAGGCAGTGCGCAACGAGCGTGACGTTTGCGTGGTGGCTAAGGCGCGGGGTGAGCAGGAGGCGGCCGGAAGGGTCGATGTAGGTGTTGCTCGTGGTTGCCGACGGGTGGACGGTCTGGCTCTGGATACCGTAAACCGCGTAAAGGTCATCGCAGTCAACCTGTCTGCATATGTCATTGAATATGCTTGCGGCCTTGGTCTCGTCTATTCCGGTGAAACTTTCCGTTATTTCTTCGGAGATGGCCTGCGGTACTTCCAGCGACGTGTTCCTGGTTTTCTGCAGCCAGCTTTTCATCTGCTTTGACTGGTTGGCGAGCACGGCATCGATGCCGTCGTCGCCTCTCTCGATAATCCAGTGCAGTACGATCGTGTGCTCAAGCATTACGCGGGTGAGCACGATGCTTTCCTGGCCCATACCACTGTCGACCAGCAGAACGGCAGCGCGGGCGAACCGGTGTACCTGGCAGTAGAGACCCCAGATAACGGCTAGCTTCCTGGCCATAGTTTCGTCCTGCGGGCTAGGCGGCGTGCTCGCCTCATGCTCGGCGAGCAGCACATCAACGATCTGCCTGTACAAAACCGGATCAGCCATCGCGCTTCCTGGGGTTCGTTCAGCAGTGACGATCATGAGCGGATTTAGGCAGCCAGCCGAGGCGTCTGGTCACGTTCGGTGCTCTCGCGGGCAGGCGGTGAACTCACCGCGGTCTCAGTCATCGGCTTGGCTCGCCATCGCCCCGGCATGCCTCCAGCAGTGCCTGGAACTCAGTGCGCAGCGCCGCTGTTGTCACGGGCCGTCCTGCTAGCAGGGGCAGAAGCACGTCGAGATTCCACTGCGCCAGGTAACCGTACCGTCCGGAAAATAGGGCCACGTCGGTAACAGCGAACTCGTCGACATAGTCCATGAAGACGTATCCGAGTATCTGCCATAGGTCCGTCACCCCGAGGGACGGCTTCTTGGTTGTCGTCTTCAGCTCAGTCAGCAGGCCGCCCGCGACGAGGTCCGCGTCACCGGGCATGATCTGCGATCCCGCGAACACCGGCCCGAGCGCCCACAGTCCCTGCCTGGAAGCGATGGCGGGCAGCAGCGCCGACTCCATCACGCCCCGGAGCGCAGCCAATTGCTCGAGTCCAGCATCCGGCGCCGCATCCAGCAGCGCCCGCGCCGACCCGTCCGGGAGCCGGCCGATAGGCCCAGCCGCTGCGATATCCGGGCCGCGGCGGTAGACCTCCGTTAGCAGCGCGAGGCCCCAGCACCCCCGGTACAGCAGATCCGGCTCCGCACCACTACCCCGCGCAGGCCCGGTGAACTCCTCCACCCCGCCGCCGTGGAAGCCCAGCATTACCGCCAGCTCCCTCAAAGCCGGCATCATCCCGCACAGCGAGGCGCCCTGCGCGGCGAGACGCAGGGACGGGTTCGGATGCACCAGGAAGCGCATCACCCAGTCGGCCGCCGTCCCGATCGTGCCCGCATCGGCGGCCTCGCGGGGCACGCCGGGGATCAGGATCGGGCCAGCGGCTGCCCGGTACGCGGCCTGCGCATCTTTCAAGCCCGGAGTAAGCCGATCGTCGAAGAACTGCCGGATCGGAGAGTCCTTCAGGGCCAGCTCGTAAGTGAGCGGCCCTCGGATCACATATCTGCTCATGCCGCTGATGATGCACCAGCCGACTGACATTCTGGTGGCGACCGGACAGCACGGCATCGTGCTCCGGCGCGTCACTGATACTGGTAACGCGTTGAGCCGGCCGCCGCGCCTGACGTCACTCTCGGGCAAGGCGGACGACACGGCGCGCGCCTCCCGCGCTTGGCCACCCAGTGCCGATACTCTTACTTGCGCGGCACCTCGTCAGTCTTGCCAGAGGGGGAGGGCCGAGGGGATGTCTGCCTCCAAAGTGGCGCCGTGTCGAAACGATCCCGGGCCTTGCACTGGCCGGCAGCACTCCCGCGAATGCACCGCCTAACCGTCTCATGTCATTTCAGACTTATGCCCGATTAAGGAGTTCGCCGGGCAGCATGCCGCCATCAAGCCAAGCGTCCACCGATCCAGGTCTAGACCCAGCGTTCGCCGCCCGACCCGTGAACGGGGCAAACACGCCGGGCATGTACCTGAACACCCTGCGCCTGTCGAACTTTCGCTCGTGTTATGACACGACGATCGAGTTGCAGCCGACGCTCACCCTGCTCGTCGGCGAAAACAACTCCGGCAAATCGAACGTCATCGAGGCGATGAGGCTGGCCACGGCCCCGCTCAACCTCAGGCGCACGCGATACTTCGAGGCCGACGACCTGTCGCATGGCCGGGAAACCGGGAGCATCGAGATCGGCCTGGAGCTGGCTGGCCTGACCACCATCCAGCAAGCTCAGTACCTGACGGCACTGGACCTCAACACAAGGCGAGCCATCTATTGCGCCCGGTTCCGGCCCGGCGAATCCGCTTCGCGGCGGCAGCAGGTGTCCTTCTGCGCGGGCCCTGACGCCGGTCCAGATCCAGAAGCCGAGAAGCGCGAGCAGATCCGTCACGTCTACCTCGCGCCCTTGCGCGACGCTCAGCGTGAACTCGACTCGGCTAGCGGTAGCCGGCTGGCGTTCATCATCGAGCAACTGACGCACCCGGACCAGCGCGACGACTTCCTGGAGCAAGCCAACGCCAGTCTGGGCAAACTCACCGGGCATACGATGCTCACCAGCACGACCGAGGGCATTCAAGGGCATGTCGGCGCGCTCACGCACCCGGTGCGGAAGCAGACGGTTGGGCTCGACTTCCAAGCGCACAATCTGAGGCGGCTGGCCCGGAGCTTGCGCCTGAAGATGGCCGAAGAAGGCATCGACCCAACGGACCTGGCCGAATCTGGTCTGGGCTACGCCAACCTGCTCTTTATCGCGACCGTCATCCTGGAGCTTCAGCACGCTCAGGACGCCGAGCTGACCCTGTTCCTGGTCGAGGAGCCGGAAGCCCATCTCCACCCGCAGCTTCAGGCCGTCCTTCTTGATTACTTGCGCGAACAGGCGGAGGAGTCAGCCAGGGCCGGTGACGACCACGGGCCGATGGGTCGCATTCAGATTGTCGCCACCACGCACTCCCCGAACCTGGCGGCAAGCGTCGGCATCGAGAATGTCGTGGTTTTGCGGACCCAGCACCAAACCGAGCCGGTCGACGAGGTCGAAGAGACCAGCGCCCCGCGGTCGGTGATCCGTCGCCTGACTCGGGCTCTGCCCCTGGCCCGGCTCGACCTCCCGCCAGATGGCTTCCGCAAGATCAACCAGTATCTTGACGCCACGCGGGCCGCCGTGCTGTTCGCCCGGCGCATTATCTTGGTGGAGGGTATCGCCGAGGCCGTCTTGCTCCCGGTGCTCGCCCGCAAGCTGGTCTTTGCCAGCGACCGGGCCAAGCAGCGCCAGCTCCGCGCCGTCACCATCGTCAATGTAGGCAGTGTCGATTTCGAGCCGTACGTCCGGCTGCTACTCGGCTCGGTCGGGGACTTGCGGGTCATTGACCATCTGGTCGTCATAACAGATGGCGACCCTGACCTGGATGGCACAAGCGATTCGAAAGCGCTGAACCGGGCCGACCGGCTGGACAAGCTGGCCGGTAACCTGGGCGCTCGCGGGCGCCTGACGGTGGCCGAAGCCAACTACACCCTCGAAGCCGATCTTCTTGGCCAACAGGGCAACGCCGCGGTCCTCCGCACTGCTTACCTCAAGCAGCATCCCCGGTCTGAAGGCAAGTGGCAGGAGCTCGCGGATGAGGCCAACCCGGCCGAGGCCCTGTACCGGAAACTTACGGATCCTAAGTCCGGCAAGCACTTCATCTCCAAGGGTGAGTTTGCTCATGACGTGGCCATCGCCATCCAAAAGGGCGAGTCGTTCGCAGTGCCGCCGTATCTGAGGACGGCCATAACCAAGGTGCTGGACGGTCCGGGAGAGCCGGATGCCGCCGCTCAGTAAGCAGCAATCCGCCCTGGTGGAGGCGAAGGACAGCACGTTCGCCGAAGCCTGCCCAGGGGCGGGTAAGACACGGGCAATCGTGGCCAGGTTCCAGAGGCGCGTCACGGAAGAACCCCGCAAAGGGATCGCGCTCATATCGTTCACCAACGGCGCGATTGACGAGGTGCGCAAGCGCTGCGGCGAGCGGGCCGACGCACTGCTTGCACCGCACTTCGCCGGCACCTTTGACGGCTTCATCAACCGGTTCATTACCAGGCCGCTTTACGTCCGGCAGTACGGCCAGACACCGCGCTTCAGCGAGTCGTGGGCGGGCCTCAAGCTGGCCAGTTTCCGGGTGCCGAGCCTGGAGCAGCGTATGTCCAACTTCAAGCTCGACTGGTTCGAGTTGGACTGGTGCCTTCGTGCCACCCTCAAAGACGACCGGTTGCCATACCAGGCTCAGTGGATGGCCACCGCCCTCACCTCGGCTCAGCGCACCGACCTGGAGCGCGAAGCCGCCCGGCGCTGCCGTTCGCTCGTTAACGCCGGGACTGTCAGTTGCGCAGCCTCCCAAGCGCTCGCGGCGCACTACCTCAGGCGGGGAGACAACCGTGAGCTGTTCGGTACCTTGCTTGCGGCCCGGTTCAGCGAGGTCATCGTCGATGAAGCCCAAGACTGCGGCCCGGCAGAGCTGAGCATCCTTAAGCTCCTCAAGGAGTCCGGGGTCGGGATCATCGCCGTCGCCGATCTCGACCAGTCAATCTTCGAGTTCCGCCGCGCCGAACCGGCGGCCGTCCGCGCCTTCGCCGCCTCGCTCGATACCCACCTCACCCTGGACGGCAACTACCGCAGTTCGCCGGCCATCTGCGCGGTCAACAACAGCCTGCGCGACGGTGGCCGCAAAGAGACGCCTCAGGGCGACAACGCGGATTACGCCGTGCCAGTCCAGCTCCTGGGGTTTGACCAGCCGCAAGGGATAGCGGCAGCCGTTGAGGTCATCCTGAAAGAGCATGACCTCACGTCAAGCGATGTCGTCTTCCTGGCCCACCGCGCGTCAGATGCCAGAAGTTGCGCCGACGGGTCGCCCAGCGGAAGTACGAACCTGAGCGACAACAAGGTACTGGCCCTGGCCCGGGCCTGCACGGTGCTGCGGTCGGTTCACTCAGGAGGGCGCGATCGCCTGAAGGCGGCCGAACTGGTCGAACGAACCTTGCGCCAGGCGGTAGACGCTAGTGAAGATGATCCGCGCATCACCGGACGCTGGCTCCGCGACTTTGCGGTGCGCCTAGCCATCACCCTCGATCCCGCGGTCGCCAGCGCCCAGGACTTTGCTCAGCGGTCGCGCGAGTCCATCAAGGCCCTCCCCTGGCCTAGCGGAGTGACCCTGCCCGCAAACCTCGGCCAGATGCTCAGGGCACCAGACCAAAAGCTCTGGCAGCCCAGTGACGACACCCATGCGTTCCGGTCCGCCACCATCCACTCTGTGAAAGGCCAGGAGTTCCCCGGAGTCGTCCTAGTGTTCCCCAAGGCGCCGCGCAAAGACGCTGCAGGCCTCCACGTCCTTGACCACTGGGAGAACGGCGTGTCAACCGAACCCAGACGGGTACTTTACGTAGGCGCCTCGCGGGCGCAGCGACTCCTCATCATCGCGGCCCACAATAAGCATGTTGACCGGGTAGCCAAGCTGCTTGCGGCTGACGGCGTGCCTCATGCGCGCGCGTAAGCGCGCCGAAAAGTAGGAACATCCTCCGCAGGCCGACGGGGTCGGCACAGGTAATGAGCTGCATCACCCGATCACAGGCGCCTGCGCCTACCCTGCAGCTCGTCAACGTCCCGGCGGACTCAATTTCACCGCCATGAATGGCAATAGTCTGCGCATTCGGCGCCCCTAGGGGCAGCGGGACAGGTTCGTGGTCGCGGCCAGCCCGCCTTCGCAGCGATGGCCGCGGCATCTGACGGTCCCGGGTACATGAGAGGTTCACCAGAAGTAAAGATGAGTCAGCCCGCGGGGAGCGCCAACAGCAGCGACCGATCGGCCCAGTCGGGGCAGAGGCCGAGCACCACGCCCGAGCACCGCGATCTCAAGGCGGAGCACCATGATCTCCGCATCCTCAGGATAACGACGGCCAGCGCAAGGTCGAGGAACTGGTCATCGAACAAAGAGCTGTACCGCGCCCTCCAGGACTGCGGCACGCTTTATCTGCTTCGTCTATGACCCCGGCCACCACCTGGATAACCCCACCGCACTGGAACGGACGGGACCGACCTGGCCGCCACGATGCCCGCGCTCGTCATCGCGGCGCCTTTCGCCTGACGAGCTCCAGCGTGGCGCCCAGCCGCCCGGAAGCGGATTGGCCCTCCTCAGGAAGAGCGCGTCCCCAGCAAGACCTGATGACCGGACGCGATCACTCCGTCATGGACGATGTAGCTGAAACTGTAAGCCTGGACCGGGCCTGTGGTCTCATACGCCAGGAACCGTCCTGATACGGACTCTCCGCTGGCACCGAGGCTTGTCACTACATCCCTGGCGGTAAACCGGTAGCCGGAGATCATCCCGCTGTAGGTGGCGTACGGGCCTTCCCCTAGGTTCCTTCCCCCGAGCTGCCACACATCCTGCCAGTCGTGCCTGCTGATGGCCGCGAAAAACGCCCGGGTCACCGCACTGGGAGCAAGAGCGGACGCGGGGGAACTCCGGGCGGGGACGAGGGAGGGCGAGCTCCGTGCTGTGGCCGCCGACGGCGCGCTTGCGGCCACCTGGAATGCGACAGTACTCACCACGATCGCCGCCGCGCCCAGCACTCCCGTCGTGATGAGGCCGGCCGGGCGCATGCGATGCTGCCGGCCCTGCTCGATCTGTTTCCTGGCCTGGCCCATCCACTGCTGGAGCACGGCCCGGTCGATCACCGTGATCCCGTTGTCCTCCGCGTACGCGCGGGCTCCGGGCGTCACCTCAGCGTTGGTCATCAAGATTCCCCTGCGGCCTTTGTGCATGCCCGAGGTGATCGCCCCGACCAGCTCGCGGATCACGCCGGGGCCGATGCTGGCCTTCCGCCGTTTGCACTGGACGGCGACCGGGGCACCGTCCGGTGCGGTCGCGGTGATGTCGCCGCCCTGATCACCGCCTTTGGTGCCGCCAGTCCATATGACGTTCCGGTAGCCGCGGGCCGGCAGGAGCTTAACGCAGTGTCCCTCGAATCCCCGGCCGGTCATGACATCGACCTCCTCGATCCCGAGCTGCTCGTACCGCGCCTGCTCACGGCGCGCCTGGCCGACTTCGCGCCGCCGGGTATAGCCGAACAGCCACGGCGCGATGATGAGGGCGGCAGCCGCGGCCAGCAGCGCCCATCCGTCGTCGGCTCCGTAGACCAAGCCGACTTGCCCTATCAGCAAGAGGGCGATCACGGCAGGGAACGCGAGGAGAACTCCCCACGTCTGGGCCCATCCCGGGATCAGGGGAACGCCGTTCCCGGCGTCCGCTTCCTGCTGCTGGCTCTTGTGTACCGGCATTTTCTGCCGCCTGCTGATGTCGCTCATGGAGGGAACTTAAACCGCGCCTCTGACATTCAGCGTGCCCGGAAAGTCACGATGCGTACGTGGCAGAAGAGGTGATATTGAACGCGGAGCGACGCTGAACCTGCGCCTTCAGAAGGCCAGGAAATCGTTCCGCCAGGCCAGCGCACCGAGGGCCGCCGGGCACGGGCCAAGGAAATCCAGCTGAGTCCCGCTTGGTCCCATCCCTGCCAGCGTCAAAGTGCCAGGCCGTCTCGAGCGCCAACCCGGCCGCTAAAGACTCAGCCGGCGATCATGCAGATGAGTTTCTTCAGGCCCTCGGCGGGGCGCGGCCGGATCCAGGCTGCAGAAGCCGCGGTCCAGGTCACGCGCGCCCTTGCGGGCTCGCACACCCTGGCGCCAACGACGCCCGCGGCCACTGGCGCGCTTGGCGACAGCATCGCGGACCTGAACCCGGCCTGCTCGCCGCCACCACGCTGTACGAGCCAGGAGTCCGCAGGAACACGCTCGGGATGGCCGTCCGTCAGCGGCCGTGAGCATGGCCATCCTGGCAGCGCCGCATTCCGCTGCTCCGGTGGAATGACCGGGTGGGCGGAACGTTCCGCATTCCGCCCACTCCACGCGGCGTCGGGCTTCTCGGCTGTCGTCGCCGGAAGAGCCGGAATGCAGAACAGACCCGCATTCCGGTCCTGTATTCCGGCTCCTCCCCCCGGTCCGGCCGGTTCTGGAGGCTCCACACCGTGCTCGGGTCTGGACTCACACTGTGCGAGGCGGTCAACCCGGGAGGAGTCTCGCTCGGGGTGAGCCGAGCAGACTGCCGGCTGGGTCATCTGAGTGGCGGGTCTGCCAGAGGCTGCCGCTCTGCGATCGGCACGCCGCGAGGCCGCGACGGCCTTAGCCGGCATCGGCGTGATGCGCGGCGAGCCGGACCATCACGATGGATGCTGCCGCGATCGTGCAAGCGGATCACGGATCGAGGCTGCGGGGGCAGCGCTATCTCGCGCCTGCCGCGTGCTGCCTTTTTTATGTGCAGTGATGGCGAATGATGCGCAGCGCTGGATAGCGCTGTCTATGGTTGTGCATTTTTGCGGCAGCGACGAATGCCAATGGGTTTGCGTGCTTCCAGGGTTGCGCTGAGGCCGGGAAACCGGGCGAAGCAAGATGTGCATAAAACAGCTTTATGTATTGACCGTGCGCGGTCCATACATAAACTGATCCCAGTACCCCGACCCTGCCGGAGATTCCCAGTGGGATATTGCGCCGAAGGGCGCGGCAGGCTGGCGCGGAACTGAAAACAGCCAGAGGAGTGTGACATGGCTAGCATCATCGATGACAAGGTGGGCCGCGGCGAGGCGCAGGGGTCACGCCGCCCGCGGCAGCAGGCCAAGCGCAGCCGTCGCGTGGGATTCTCTCTGACCGGCGAGGAGTACGCGCTGCTGGAAGCGGCGGCCGGCAGAGCCGGGCGGGCCACGGCAGCGTATGCCGCCGAGGCGGCATTGATGGCTGCGCAGGGCCGGTCAATGGAGCAGGACACCTTGTTCCATGAATTGCTCCGGGAGCTTATGCGCGCGTCCGGGCTGGTACGCAGGATCGGCGTGAACCTTAACCAGGTGGTAGCGAAGCTGAATGCGACCGGTCAGCGTTCTGGTGATCTCGTCCCGTACGCCGCGGAGAGCTTCCGGCGCGCGGAACGCATCGACGCGGTCGCGGAAGAAGTCCGGAAGGCTCTCCGGTGACAGGCGGAATGCATTCCGCTGGCCTGGAATGTATTCCGCACACGCGGAATGCTCTTCGGCCGACTCGCGGAATGCATTCCGCTGACGAGGAACGGCCCGTGGCGGGATCCCTGAAGGCGTGCCGGTGATCGGGAAGATCAGCGCGCCGCGCGGGGAGCACGTCGAGCCGCTCATCTACTACCTGTACGGTCCCGGACGGCGGGAGGAGCACACCGACCCGCACATCGTCGCGGGCTGGCGGCACCCGGCCGAGCTGGAGCCGCCGCTGCGCGAGGACGGCAGGCGGGATTTCCGGCGTCTGTTCGGGCTGCTGAACCAGCCGCACGCCGCGATGGGCACGTGGGGGTTCGCCCGGCCGGTGTGGCACTGCTCGATGCGGGCCGCGCCGGAGGACAAGACGCTGTCGGACGATGAGTGGGCGCAGATCGCTTGCGATGTGATGGACCGTACCGGCCTGGCCCCGTTCGGCGAGGAAGACGATGCCGTCCGCTGGGTGGCTATCCGGCACGGCGATGACCATATCCACCTGGTCGCTATGCTGGCCCGGCAGGACGGACGCCGCCCCCGGCTCAGCAACGAGCGGTACCGGGTCCGGGATGCCTGCCGGGCTGCTGAGCAGCGGTACGGGCTGCGGTCGACCGCGCCCGGTGACCGGACGGCTGCCCGCTGCCCGTCGCGGGCCGAATCGGAGAAGGCCGCCCGGCGTGGCCTGGAGGAAGCGCCGCGGGTCGCGCTGCGCCGGCA
>JALYVS010000086.1 GCA_030853115.1 Actinomycetota bacterium | reverse complement strand
GCCGAGCGCTCGGCGAACTCCCTGCTCGTCAAGCTGAACCAGATCGGCTCGGTGACCGAGACGCTGGACGCGGTGACCATGGCCCACCGGGCCGGGTTCAGCTGCGTGATCAGCCACCGCTCCGGCGAGACCGATGACACCACGATCTCGGATCTCGCGGTCGCGACCAACTGCGGTCAGATCAAGACCGGAGCGCCTGCTCGCGGCGAGCGGGTCGCGAAATACAACCAGCTGATCAGGATCGAGGAACTCCTCGGCGACGCGGCGATTTACGCGGGCTCAGGTGCTTACCCGCGGTTCGCGGCGCGGACTGCCAAGGGCTGATGTCCCCGGCCGCCGCTGCTCCCCGGACCACCAGGCTGACCGGCCGGGCGGCGGTGCTTGCGGTTGTGATCTGCGCGATCGTGCTGAGCCTGGCGTATCCGGTCCGCGAGTACGTGGCCCAGCGGCGCGTGATCGGCCAGCTGGTCGCCCAGCAGCAGACGATGCAGGCGCAGGTGAGAAGCCTGGAAGCGCAGCAAGGCAAGCTCTCGAGCCCGTCCTACATCGAGCAGCTGGCCCGGCAGCAGCTTGATATGTGCTTCCCGGGCAAGCAGTGCTACATCGTGGAAGGCAGCCGGCCGGCGGCCAGTACTGCCGGGGTCTCGCGGCCGGGGCCCGCTCCCTGGTATTCCAGGCTCTGGGGGTCGGTCGAGCAGGCAGATGCGATCCCGAAGAGTCCGGCGAAGTGATCCCGGACCGCGATCAGGAGGTCATCGCCGCTCAGCTCGGACGCACTCCGCGCGGTCTGCTCGGCGTGGCCCATCGCTGCCCGTGCGGTCTCCCCGATGTCGCGGAAACGGCCCCGAGGCTGCCTGACGGCAGCCCGTTTCCCACGCTTTACTACCTGACCTGCCCCCGGGCGAATGCGGCGGTGAGCAAGCTGGAAGCTTCGGGGCTGATGCGGGACATGACCGCGAGGCTGGCCGATGACATGCTGCGGGGTCGTTACCAGCGGGCGCACCGCGACTACCTGACCCGCCGGGAGATGGCGGCGCGGTCAGCGGGGGTCGAGCCGCTGCCGCCGGGCACGCAGTCGGCCGGGGGCATGCCCGAACGGGTAAAGTGCCTGCATGCGCTGGTCGCTCACGAGCTTGCCGCGAATGGCGTGAACCCGTTCGGCCGCGAGGCGCTGGACGCCGTGGGCCCGTGGTGGCGGCCGGGACCATGCGTCTCGCCGGACGCCTGATGACCTGCCGGGTCGCCGCGGTGGACTGCGGGACGAATTCGCTGCGGCTGCTGGTCGCGGACGTGGATCCCGGCCGGGCCGAGCTGAGCGACGTGACGCGCCGGATGGAGATCGTCCGGCTGGGCCAGGGCGTGGACCAGACCGGAACGCTGGCGCCGGAGGCGCTCGACCGGACGATCGCGGTGCTGCGTGACTACGCGGCTATCATCACCCGCTCGGGGGCCGAGTCGGTGCGCATGGTGGCCACCAGCGCGACGCGCGACGCCGCCAACGCGGCCGAGTTCACCGGCCGGGTTCGCGACGTGCTCGGGGTCGCGCCGGAAGTGCTCACCGGGGCGCAAGAGGCGATGCTGTCGTTTACCGGGGCGACCGCGGAACTTGCCGCCGGGCCGGACCGGGGCCTGCTCCTGGTCGCTGACATCGGCGGCGGTTCGACCGAATTCGTGCTCGGCCGCGCCGTCACGGCCGCCGCGGATCCGGTCCCAGGACACGCTGGGACGACAGCATCCGGGGTGTCCGCGATTTCGGTCAACATCGGCTGCGTCCGGATGACCGAGCGGCACCTGCACGGCGACCCGCCTACTGAGCAGCAGGTGGCCGCGGCCACCGCCGACATTGACGCGGCCCTGGGCGCGGTGATCGATGCCGTGCCGGTGAAGCAGGCCAGGACGCTGGTGGGCCTGGCGGGTTCGGTCACCACGGTGGGGGGCATCGCGCTGGGCTTGGCTGCTTACGACGCGGCCCGGATCCATCATGCGCGTGTCCCGGCGGCTGACGTGCATGCCGTGACCGGTGCCCTGCTGACCCAGAGCCGGGCGGCCCGCGCCCAGATCGGCGTGATGCATTCAGGGAGGGTGGACGTGATCGGCGGCGGCGCGCTGATCCTCGACCGGATCATGGAACGGTTCGGATTCGACGAGGTGCTGGTCAGCGAGCATGACATTCTCGACGGGATGGCCTGGTCACAGGCCAGCGACGCACGCGGGCAGGGATGACGGGGCCCGGCGGAGGGGACCCGGCGGGTCCGCTGGTATCTCCGGGGGACTGGCCCGGCGATCCCGCCGGGCCCGATACGCCGGCTGCGGGTAGTGCCGAGGAGGTAACCGAACTCGCCGCCCGGGCCGGGACGCTGGACGAACTCGTAGCGTGCCAGTCCGTCTGCCGCGCCTGCCCGCGGCTGGTCAGCTGGCGTGAGGAGGTGGCCGTCGTCCGCCGTCGCGCGTTCCGCGAAGAGCCTTACTGGGGCCGCCCGATCCCCGGCTGGGGGTCGGCTCGGCCGCGGGTGCTGATCGTCGGCCTCGCCCCCGCGGCTCACGGCGGGAACCGGACCGGCCGGATTTTCACCGGCGACCGCAGCGGTGACTTCCTTTTCGCGTCGCTGTACCGTTGCGGGCTGGCGGCGCAGCCGACCAGCGTGGCGGCCGGGGATGGCCAGCGGCTGCTGAACACCCGGATGGTGGCGGCAGTCCGCTGCGCCCCGCCGGCCAACAAGCCCGAACCTGCCGAACGAGATGCCTGCGCGCCGTGGCTACGGGCAGAACTGCGCCTAGTGGCCGACGACCTGAGGGTGATCGTTTGTCTGGGCGGATTCGCCTGGCAGGCGATGTGGCCGGTGCTCGGGCAAGCCGGATTCATGCTCCCGCGGCCGCGGCCGGCGTTCGGCCACGGCGCCGAGGTCCGGTTGACGGGCCCCACGCAGCCGGGCGAGCTGCTCCTCGTCGGCTGCTATCACCCAAGCCAGCAGAACACGTTCACAGGGCGGGTCACCCCGGCCATGCTGGACGCCATATTCACCCGGGCGCATTCCCGCGCGGGCCTAGAATCGCCGGCGTGATTACTTAGAGCTAATGTCGATCATGTATTAGTTACGCTCTGCATTTCTTCTCGGGTAAACGCGCCGGTGGTAAGCAAAATTATTTGAAGTGGTCTTTGTTACTTCTGGGTTAGGCAATTGCGCGCACAGTATTATGGGCGTTGCCCCCGTAGCCCAAGGGAAGAGGCCGGCCCCCTAAAAGGGTCCCCAGTGTCGGTTCGACTCCGACCGGGGGCACGCATTGCGGATAGTACTTACTGTCCCAATTGTCAATGTCGCCCCACTGGGAACAATGATCACCTAGATCAGCTATTGGTTCGACCGCAAACGATTGTTGTATCTGTGGCGCATATATTTATCCCATTAAGTCACGAAATTTCTTGCTGTCCGTGACCTGCTTTGCCCGCGAAGCGTGCTGCCCCCGGGCTACCGCGGCTGCGCACTGCGCTCGCGAGGGCTGGCCTGGGCTGGCCTCGCAGTCCGGCGCCGGGTGGTCAGGATGTTCACGGGACGCCAGCGAGGGGCAGGTCGACCCCGACCGCGAGAGCCTGCCCGGCGTGAGGCGGAAGTGCGGTGGTCGGCGCACCGGAAGAATCACCGCTGCCGGGCACAATAGCATGCTTATATCCGGCCACTTAGCCGCAGCGGGCCGCCTTTTTCGGCGGACCTGCGCGCATTATGCAGTCATGTCATGCGATGCCCCGTCGGCGGGGCCGGGCCACGGCTGACTAGCCCTCAGGCCATCGCCAGGACGAACCGTTAAGCCCCGTTAAGGCGCAGGCGCCTGCGCATCTCGTATTCGTGCACGATCGCGTTGGCATAGCCATGCGAGATGCCGGCGTCGTCGGCTAGCCACTGGGCGCGCTCGTCGCAGCGCAGGAACGCGGGGCCGGATTCAAGACGGTGGAACCACTCAGCGAGGTCACGTCCCGTAACGACCGGGATGCGTGCAATGAGACTAGTGTGCAGATTCGGTGAGTGGGTTAGCGACAACTGGCACCTCCATAGAAGCTCCTCTTGAGCTGAGAGTGCCTCATCGCAAGCCGCCTGGCAACCCCTTGATGCCGGAAAGTTGACGAGCCAGATGGTCAGCTAAGCCGCTCGAAGATCATCGCCATGCCCTGCCCGCCGCCTACGCACATGGTCTCCAGCCCCAGGGTGACGTCGTGGAACTGCAGGCTGTTCAGCAGGGTCGTGGTGATGCGCGCCCCGGTCATGCCGAACGGATGGCCGACCGCGATGGCTCCGCCGTTCACGTTGAGCTTGGCCAGGTCGATGCCCAGATCGGTGCAGGACGGGATGACCTGAGCCGCGAACGCCTCGTTGATCTCCACCAGGTCGATATCGTCGATGGCCATCCCGGCCCGGGTGAGCGCCTGCCGGGAAGCCTCGACCGGCCCCAGGCCCATGATCTCGGGCGACAGCGCGGTGACGCCGGAGGAGACGATCCGGGCCAGCGGGGTGAGGCCGAGCTCGGCGGCCTTGACGTCGCTCATCACCACGACCGCGGCGGCGCCGTCGTTGAGCGGGCAGCAGTTGCCCGCCGTCACGGTGCCGTCGGGACGGAAAACCGGCTTGAGGGTAGCGACCTTCTCGATCGTGGTCCCCGGCCGGGGCCCGTCATCGGCGGTGACCACGGTGCCGTCGGGGAGAATGACCGGCGTGATCTCCCGCGACCAGAAGCCGTTGGCGAGGGCTTTCTCGGCTAGGTTCTGTGAACGCACGCCGAACTCGTCCTGCTGCTCACGGGTGATCCCGCGCAACCCGGCGACGTTTTCCGCGGTCTCGCCCATCGCGATGTAAATGTCGGGCAGGAGCCCGGATTCGCGCGGGTCGTGCCAGCGGCCGGCCTGACCCGCGCGGGCTCGCCCGGTCCGTTCCTGGGCGTCGGCGAAGAGGGAATTCTGGGTGTCGGGAAGGGAGTCGCTGCTGCCCTTGGCCAGCCGGCTCACGCACTCGACGCCGGCCGAGATATACACGTCACCCTCACCGGCCTTGATGGCGTGAAAGGCCATCCGCGTGGTCTGCAGCGAGGACGAGCAGTACCGGTTGACCGTCGTGCCGGGCAGCCGGTCGTGTCCGAGCAGCACCGCCACCACGCGGGCCAGGTTGAATCCCTGTTCCCCGCCCGGCAGCCCGCAGCCGAGCATCAGGTCGCTGATGTCCGCGGGATCGAGCTGCGGCACCTTGGCCAGGGCCGCGGCCACGATCTGCGCGGTCAGGTCATCGGGGCGGATGCTGGTGAGCGAGCCCTTGCCGGCCCGGCCGATAGGCGACCGCGCGGTGGCGACGATCACTGCTTCAGGCATAACAGGGCCTCCTAGCATAGGGTGCATCCAGACTATGTCCCTGGCTGGAGCCTGCCGCTCGCGGGTCAGCGGCCGGGAATCCGGCAGCGTCGGTGCGGCCCAGCTAGGCTAGGAAGAGGAACAACCATGCAGGTGCATGACTCGCTGAGCGAGCTGGTGGGGAACACCCCGCTGCTCCGGCTGCGGTCGGTGACCCGGGGCATCCCGGGGTCCACGGTGCTCGCCAAGGTGGAGTACTTCAACCCGGGTGGGTCGGTCAAGGACCGCATCGCGATGCGGATGGTCGCCGCGGCCGAGGCGTCGGGAGAGCTGCGGCCGGGCGGCACGATCGTGGAGCCTACGTCGGGCAACACCGGGGTCGGGCTGGCCATCGTCGCGGCGGAGCGCGGCTACCGGTGTATCTTCGTCTGCCCGGACAAGGTGGGACAGGACAAGATCGGCGTGCTCCGCGCGTACGGCGCCGAAGTGGTGGTCTGTCCCGGCACGGTCGCGCCCGATCATCCGGACTCTTACTACAGCGTCGCGCGCCGCCTGGCGGCCGAGACGGCCGGCGGCTGGCAGCCTGACCAGTACGCGAACGCGCAGAACCCGGCCTCGCACTATGCCAGCACCGGCCCGGAAATCTGGTCGCAGACGGACGGGCTGGTGACTCACTTCGTGGCCGGCATCGGCACCGGGGGCACCATCACGGGCACCGGGCGGTACCTGAAGGAGATATCGGGCGGTGTGGTACGGATCATCGGCGCCGATCCCGAGGGTTCGGTCTACTCAGGCGGCTCCGGGCGCCCGTACCTGGTGGAGGGCGTGGGCGAAGACATCTGGCCGGCCACCTACGATCCGTCCGTCTGCGACGAGATCATCGCGGTCAGCGACGCGGAATCGTTCGGCATGACCCGGCGGCTGGCCCGTGAGGAGGCGTTGCTGACCGGCGGGTCGTCCGGGCTCGCGGCCGCGGCCGCACTGCGGGTGGCCGAGGCCGCCGGGCCTGACGCCGTGGTCGTGGTGCTGCTGCCCGACGGCGGCCGCGGTTACCTCTCCAAGATCTTCAACGACGAGTGGATGGCTGACTACGGCTTCTTGTCCGCGCAGACCTCAGAGCCGCTGGTGGCTGACGTGCTGGCCAGGAAAGAGCGGAGCCTGCCCGAGTTCGTCCACGTGCACCCGGAAGAAAGTGTCGGCGCGGCCATCGCGCTGCTGCGCGAATACGACGTGTCCCAGCTGCCCGTGGTCAAGGAGGAGCCGCCGGTGATGGCCGCCGAGATGGTCGGGTCGGTAGTGGAGCGCGACCTGCTCGATGCCCTGGTGACCGGCCAGGCGGTGCCGTCGGACCCGGTAGGCGGGCACATGTCGCCACCGTTGCCCAGCGTCGGCTCGGGCGAGCCGGTCTCCCGGGCGGTGCTCGCCCTGGAGAAGGCCGGAGCGGCCGTGGTGCACGTGAACGGCAAGCCTTCCGGGCTGCTCACCCGGCAGGACGTGCTGACCTTCCTGGCCGCCAGCACCTGACGGCGCCACCTGACGGCGCCAGCAACCGCAAAGCCCGCGAGTACCCGAACATAACGAAAGGCACGCTGTCATGACCAGTCCGGACGCCTTCGAGACCCTGGCCATCCACGCGGGTCAGGAGCCTGACCCGCTGACCGGGGCCGTCGTTCCGCCGATTTACCAGGTATCCACGTTCAAGCAGGACGGGGTCGGCGGGCTACGGGGCGGCTACGAGTACGCCCGGTCCGCCAACCCGACCAGGACCAGTCTTGAGGAATGCCTGGCCGCTTTGGAACAGGGCTCCGCCGGGCTGGCCTTCGCCTCCGGCCTGGCGGCCGAGGATTGCCTGCTCCGGACGGTGTGCTCGCCCGGTGATCACGTGCTCATCCCGGACGACGCGTACGGCGGGACGTACCGGCTGTTCGCCCAGGTGCTGGCCGGCTGGGGGCTGAGCTTCAGCGTGGTCGCGCTGTCCGACCTCGCGGCGGTCCGCGACCAGCTCGCGGCCGGGCCGGTCAAGGCGATCTGGGTGGAGACACCCACCAACCCGCTGCTGAACATCGCCGATATCCGCGCGCTGGCGCAAGCCGCGCACGAGGCCGGGGCGATGCTCCTGGTGGACAACACGTTCGCGTCCCCGTACCTGCAGCAGCCGCTCACGCTGGGAGCCGACGCCGTGGTGCATTCGACGACTAAGTACCTGGGCGGGCATTCCGATGTCGTCGGAGGCGCCGTGGTGGTGGCCGACGCCGAGCTCGGCGCACGGATCGCGTTCACCCGCAATGCGACCGGCGGCGTCGCCGGGCCCTTGGACGCGTGGCTGACGCTGCGCGGTATCAAGACGCTCGCGGTACGGATGGACCGGCACTGCCGCAACGCGATGCGGATCGCGCAGATGCTGGCCGAGCACCCGGCAGTCGCCGAGGTGTACTACCCCGGGTTGCCCTCGCATCAGGGTCACAAGACGGCGCAGGAGCAGATGCGGGCGTTCGGCGGCATGGTGTCGTTCCAGCTGCTAGGCGGCCGGCAGGCCGCGCTCGAGACCTGCGGCCGGACCCGCCTGTTCACCTTGGCCGAGTCGCTCGGCGGGGTCGAGTCGCTGATCGAGCACCCGGCCTCGATGACGCATGCGTCGGTGACCGGCTCGCCGCTGCAGGTTCCGGATGACCTGATCAGGCTCTCAGTCGGGATCGAGGACTGCGACGACCTGATCCACGACCTGCGCCGATCGCTCAGCGACTGAGCGACCTGCGCCGGCCGAAAACCTCCGCCGGCCGAAAACCTCTACCGGCCTAATCTTCCGCCGGCCGAAATCCCCCGCGAGCCAACGGGCGCCGACCCTGCCTAGACCAATGGGCGACGAAGAAACAAGAGGGTAAGGCAGGGCCTAAAGGGCGCCCGGAGGCGAGTGGGGACAGCAGAGTTCAGTTCCGCCCGGCAGGCGAGCTCTCCATGTCGTTCTGAGCCGGGGCCTGGGGCTTCGGCTTGTAGGCGAGGGCGAACCAGGCGCCGACGGCGAAGACGATGCCGACGACCAGCGAGCCGGTTGCCTTCAGCGGGTGGTGACCGGTGGAGTTCGCAATGTGCCCGGGGATGAAGCTGGGCAGTGACTTGGCCGGTTCGGCCAGGTAGATAACGGCGATCACGACGAAAATCAGCGCGATGACGCCGAGGATCACCGCGAGTATCGTCCTACCCGACGACCTCTCGACTGATCCGCTCGTAGAACTCACGATTCCTCCTTGTGCGGGCATACGTTGAACCTGCGTTTAGTTGCCGGCCGGTCACGGCCGCCCGGGTGTTGCCCCCCAGGCCGCCTGCAGCAAGCCAAGGGCCTGAGCCGACTAAGAAAATCTACCTTCGACTGGAGCCGCGAGTGCGTAGGAAGTCACGGATGACATACTCACCGAGACGTTCGGGCGCCGCCTGCAGCACACGGCCACCATTTCGTTTCGCTACGTTGTCAACGAAGGCACTAAGCCTAGCGTCGTCAGCCAGCATGAAAATATTCAGGGCGGCGTGCCGGCGGGTCATCTTATCGACCTCGGCCAAGGTGACCTCGAGCGTCTCGGGCGACGGCGGCCAGTCGAACCAGGACCGTCCGTCACGCTGCAGGTGCGCGGTCGGCTCCCCGTCGGTCACGATCAGGACGACCGGCTCGTGGTCGGGATGCTTGTCGATGTGCCGGCCGGCCAGCATGAGCGCGTGGTGCAGGTTGGTGCCCTGGACCATATCCCAGCCGAGTCCGGCGAGCTCGGTTTCGTGCAGTTCGCGCGCGTAGTTGGAAAAGCCGATGACCTGGACGGCATCCTGGGGGTACTTGCTGCGCAGCAGCGCGTGCAGGGCGAGCGCCGTCTGCTTGGCCACGGCCCAGGTCCCGCGCAGCTGCATCGAGTAGGACAGGTCGACCAGCAGGGAGACGACCGCGGCGGTGCGCCGCTCCGTCTCCACCACCTCGAAATCGCGCGCGGTAAGCTTTATTGCCCCGGGGGGACGATCCCCCCCAGACCCCCCCTGCTCACGGGGGGGCTGCCCGCCCCCCCGTACCCCCCTGGGGGCCCCCTGCGGGGACCCGCCACTGGGGGAGCGGCCGCTGCGGAGGATGGCGTTGCGGACGGTGGCGGGGACGTCGAGGGCCTGCTCGTCGCCGAACTCCCAGGGACGGGTGGTGCCGGTCAGCTCACCTGCCTGCCCGGCGTCGTGCTGGTCGTGGTCGCCGGACCGGCCGCCAAAGCTCAGGTCGGCGAAGATCCGGCGCAGGGCCGTGTCGCCGAGCCTGCGCACGGCCTTAGGGGTGAGCTCGAGGCGCCCGCCGCTGCGGGCCAGGTAACCCTGCCGTTCGAGCTCGCGCTCGATCTGCCGCAGCGCCTCGACGTCGTCGACCGCCTGCCGGCCGAAGGCGCGCCTGACTGCTTCTTCGTCGATGTCGTCCAGGCTCGCACCCGGGTAGTCCTGGCCGAGCGCCGCTTCCAGCTCCGCCAGGTCCGCGAGTTCGGCCAGCGCCGTGGTGGCGTCACTGAGGCCGAGCGGCTCGGAACCGGACATCTGGACGCCGCCGGCCATGTCGGGCCGGTCGAGCTCGGGCCGCCGGGACCTGAGCGCGTCGGCCAGCCTGGCCATCTCGGCGGCCAGGCCCGCGTCGTCCATGGCGCTGGCCATCAGCCCGGCGAGCTCTTCACGCTGCTCGGGGCTGAGCGAGCGCAGTAGGCGCTCCGCCGCGGCCATCCGGCTGATGAGGGAATCGAGAAGTTCCTCGAGGTTCCGCGGGTGGTCGGGGAACAGTTCACCGTGCCGGTCCATGAAGCGGTCGAAATCGGCCTGGGTGTGTTCTCCGCGCGCGTCCGCGGCCAGCATCTCGTTCAGGTCGCCGAGCATGTCCTTGACCCGCTGCATCGCCTGCGGGTCGGGATTTTGCATCACCTGCCGCATGCCGCGGAACTGGCTGTCGAGAACCTCGCTGCGCAGCAGTTCCCTGAGCCGGTCGAAGGTCTGCCGGGCCGCCTCGGAGCGCCAGTCGTACTCAGCGAGCTGCCGGATCGCCTGGGCCGTGTCGGCGGGCAGCCCGTCCAGGTCGGCTTCGCGCAGCCTGGCCTCGTCGCCCGGGTCCGGGAAAAGCTCGGCGCGCTCCTGGCCCACGGCGGTGTCGAGCAGGGCGCGGGCCTGCTCGAGGATGCCGTCGAGGCGGCCGCTGCCGCGAACCTCCCGCTGCCGGTCGCGGACCCGGCGCAGCATGTCATCGAGCCCGCGCCGTCCGGTCTGGCCCCGCCTGAGCAGGTCCCGGAGCGCGTCGGCCGGATCCGCGCCGGCCAGGATCGCGTCGCCCATCTCGTCCACGGCGCCGCGCACGTCGTACGGCAGCGCCAGCGGGTCCGGGCCGTCGGTGTACTGGCCGTAGCGGTAGGTGGCCATGGGCTAAACCCGGTACACGCTGGTGCCGCTCGCGCTGTCCTTGGACAGCCGGCGCATCAGGTAGAGCCCTTCCAGGGCGAACTCGATGGCGGCGGCCGCGTGCCCGAAGGATTCACCGCCGTCCATGCCGAGCCTGGCCATGATCTTGGCCAGCCCGGGGACCTCGCCGATCCGCTGCAGCAGGTCGGTGGCGGGCACCAGCTCGCCGGACTCGACCGTTCCGCCCTCTTCGAACTTGGTGAGCAGGCCGGAAAGGTCGGCGTTGCCCAGCCGGGAGCGGAACGTGTCAGCGATCGCCCGGCGCAGCAGGGCGCCGAGGATCTCTTCCTCCCGGCCCTCCTCGCTCACCTCGAACTCCACCTTGCCGCGGAGGGTGCTGACCACGGCAGGCAGGTCGCAGACCCGGGCGACCGGAATCTCGTCGGTCTGGCCGGACAGCGCGGACCGGCGCACCGCGGAAGCCGCCGCACTTTCCGCCGCGGCGATGGCGAACCGCGCGGAAACCCCCGAGCGCGCGTCGACGGCCGGCGATTCGCGGACCCCCCGGGTGAACCGGGCGATTACCTCAACCAGGTGGTCGGGGAGTTCGGCGGTGCTGCGGATGTCGGCTTCCTGCTCGATGAGGGCGAGCTCGTCGGCCAGCTCCAGCGGATAGTGGGTGCGGATCTCCGCGCCGAACCTGTCCTTGAGCGGGGTGATGATACGGCCCCGGTTGGTGTAGTCCTCCGGGTTGGCGCTAGCCACCAGCAGCAGGTCGAGCGGGAGCCGCAGCGCGTAGCCGCGGATCCCGATATCGCGTTCCTCCAGCACGTTCAGCAGCGACACCTGAATCCGCTCGGCCAGGTCGGGCAGCTCGTTCAGGGAGAAGATGCCCCGGTTGGTCCGGGGTACCAGCCCGTAGTGGATGGTCTCCGGATCGCCCAGGGTGCGCCCTTCGGCCACCTTGACCGGGTCGATGTCGCCGATCAGGTCGCCGACGCTGGTGTCTGGGGTGGCGAGCTTCTCGCCGTACCTCTCGCTCGCGTGCCGCCAGCTGACCGGCAGGTCGTCGCCCAGCTCGGCGGCGAGCCGCCGGCACCGGGCGCAGGCCGGGTGGTACGGATGGTCGTTGATCTCGCAGCCCGCGACGACCGGGGTCCACTCGTCGAGCAGGCCGCCCAGGGTCCGGATCAGCCGGGTCTTACCCTGTCCCCGCTCGCCGAGCAGGATGATGTCGTGTCCGGCGATCAGGGCCCGCTCGAGGTGCGGCAGCACGGTCTGCCCGAACCCGACGATGCCGGGGAAGGGGTCTTGCCCGGCTCGCATCCGGGTCAGCAGGTTATGCCGGATCTCGTCTTTGACGCCGCGGTATTGGTGACCGCTGGCGCGCAGCTCGGCCACCGTGGCGGAGCCCGGCGGCTCGCTGCGGACAGCGGTGGCGGTGACCTCTGGCGTACTGGCGTGGTGTTGCTGGCTGTCTGGCTGCACCATTCGACAGTATGTCCTGATCGCACGTCTTCGCATCCGGCCCGGCCCGGCGGGGGCGGGCCGCCGGGTCGCGGGCAGCGGCTGCCGGGCCCGCGCCGGGGTGGCACACTTGCATCCCGTGGCAACAACACCTGGTGTGGTCAGCTCCGATGACGTAGCTACCGCCCGCAAGCTGCTCCGTGATGTGATCTCGGACACTCCGGTGCTGCACTCCCGGGTGCTTTCCGAGACCGTCGGCGGGCCGGTGTACCTGAAATGCGAGAACCTGCAGCGCACCGGGTCCTTTAAGGTCCGCGGCGCTTACCTGCGGATCGCCAAGCTCACCGACGCCGAACGCGCCCGCGGCGTGGTCGCGGCCAGTGCGGGCAATCACGCTCAGGGTGTCGCGTTCGCGGCCGGCCTGCTCGGCTGCGCGGCGACGGTGGTCATGCCCACCGGCGCGCCGCTGCCCAAGGTGCAGGCCACCTGGGGTTACGGGGCGCAGATCATCCTGCATGGCAGCAACGTCGAGGATGCGCTCCTCGAGGCGCTGGCCTTTTCCGAGCGGACCGGTGCGGTCTTCATCCATCCGTACGACCATCCGGATATCGTCGCGGGCCAGGGCACCCTCGGTTTCGAGGTCTTCGAGCAGTGCCCGCAGGTGCGGACGGTGGTGGTGCCGGTGGGCGGCGGCGGCCTCGCGGCGGGGGTGGCGGTGGCGGTCAAGAGCCTGGACCCCCAGATCCGCGTGGTGGGGGTCCAGGCCGAAGCCGTCTCCCCGTATCCGGGCTCGCTGGCGGCGGGTCACCCGGTATCGGTCCTGGGCACGCCCACCATGGCCGACGGCATCGCGGTCAGCCGGCCCGGGGCTATCCCGTTCGCCATCTTGTCCGAGCTGGCCGAGCGGGTCGTCACGGTCTCGGAGGAGAGCCTGTCCCGGGGCCTGCTGCTATGCCTGGAGCGGGCTAAGCAGGTGGTGGAGCCCGCCGGGGCGGCGGCCGTGGCGGCCCTGCTCGAGCATGCCCGCGACTTCACCCCGCCGGTGGTCGTGGTCTTGTCCGGCGGCAACATCGACCCGCTGCTGCTGTCCAAGCTGCTCCGGCACGGCCTCACCGCGGCCGGCCGCTACCTCGCGTTCCGCTGCCGGCTGCCTGATCGTCCGGGGTCGCTCGCCACGCTGCTGGCCGACCTGGCCGACCTGGGCGCCAACGTGCTCGAGGTCGGGCACGAGCGGCTGGCCCCGCGGCTGCACGTGGACGAGGTGGAGGTGGTCCTGCAGGTCGAGACCCGCGGACCCGAGCACTGCGGCGACGTGATCGGCGCGCTGCGCGCCGCGGGCTACACGCTGGCCTTTGCCTAACCGCCGATCCCGGACACCGCCCGGCTCCCGCCGCGGCTCGCTAGAGGTTGCCGCGCCTGGCCTGCTCCCGTTCGATCGCCTCGAACAGGGCCTTGAAGTTCCCCTTGCCGAAGCCCTGCGAGCCGTGCCGTTCGATCAGCTCGAAGAAGACGGTGGGCCGGTCCTGCACCGGCTGGGTGAAGATCTGCAGCAGGTAGCCGTCCTCGTCCCGGTCGGCCAGGATGCCCAGCTCGCGCAGTTCGTCGATCGGCACCCGGGTGTCGCCGACCCAGGAACCGAGGTCGTCGTAGTAGCTACCCGGGGTGGCCAGGAACTCCACTCCGGCCGCGGCCATGGCCCGGACGCTGGCCACGATGTCGTCGGTGGCCAGCGCGATGTGCTGTACGCCGGGGCCGCCGTAGTACTCCAGGTACTCGTCAATCTGCGACTTACGTTTCCCGGCCGCGGGCTCGTTCAGCGGGAACTTTACCTTGCGGTTCCCGTCCGCGACGACCTTGCTCATCAAGGCGGAGTACTCGGTCGCGATGTCGTCGCCGACGAATTCCTTCATGTTCGTGAAGCCCATGACGCGGTGGTAGAAATCCACCCACTCGTCCATCTTGCCAAGTTCGACGTTGCCCACGCAGTGGTCGATCTCGGTGAAGAACGGCCGCGCGCCGGGCGCCGTGATCGGACCGGCCGGCAGGTATCCGGGCAGGTAGAGGCCCGAGTAGCCGGACCGCTCGACCAGGGTGTGCCGGGTGTCGCCGTAGGTCCCGATGGCGGCCAGCACCACCTTGCCCAATTCGTCCTCGGCGATGTGCGGTGCTTGCAGGCCGCGTGCGCCGTGGCCGACCGCGTAGTCGTAGGCGTCTTCGGCCGAGCTGACCTGCAGGGCCAGGTCGACGACCCCGTCGCCGTGCGCGGCCACCCCGGCGCCCAGCGCGGTGCCGGGCCGGGCCGGGCCGCGGAACACGAACCGCGCGCTGCCCGCCTCCAGGACGTGCGCGACCTCGTCCGGGTAGCCGGTCTCCGGGCCTCGGTAGGCCACCCGCCGCATGCCGAACGCGGTCGAGTAGTAGTGCGCCGCCTGCTTCGCGTTACCGACCGCGAAGACCACGGCGTCCATGCCGATGATGGGAAAGCTGTCGTGCGCTGGCGTGGTCATGTCATTAGCATGCGATCCTGCCTCCAAAATGTGCAAGCAAGGGCAAAATAATTAGGCATCTTGCCTATTTATCCCAAACGGACAGTGGTACATGTGTACAACATGACTACCAGTGACCCAGGGGCGGTCGATCGGCTGGATGCGGCGCTCATCGAACTGCTGGCGGCCGAGCCGAGGGTTGGCGTGCTCGAGGCCTCCCGGCGGCTCGGGGTGGCCCGCGGCACCGTGCAGGCGCGTCTGGACCGGATGACCGGCCGGGGCGTGATCACCGGCTACGGGCCCGAGGTGGATCCGGCGGCGCTCGGCTATGAGGTCACCGCGTTCATCACCATCGAGATCCGCCAGGCGGGCGGGCATGATCCGGTCGCGGAACGGCTGAGCGCGATCCCCGAGGTGCTCGAGGTGCACACGATCACCGGGGCGGGTGACATGCTCTGCCGGGTGGTGGCTCGCTCCAACGCGGACCTGCAACGCGTGCTCGACAAGATCGTTTCCGCCGAGGGCGTGGTTCGCTCGGCCACCCTGATCTCGCTGGCCGCGCAGGTTCCCTACCGCGTCCTGCCCTTGGTCCGGGCCGCGGCGGACCGCGGCTGACCGCGGTCCGGGACAGGCGGCGGGGCTGCGACGCCGGCTGGGTAATTCCGGGAGGGACATCGTGCGGGCCGGTCGCGTGCCGTATCGTGGGCGCGGATCTTGCGGGCCGGCCGTGCCGCGGTTGGCCCAGCACGGATATCAGCAGCTGGATGGGCAATCAGCGGGGTGGGGACCGGGCGGGTGCCGTGACCTCTGATCTGGCGCAGCGGCGTGACCCGGGCATCGCCCGCGGCGCCGCGCTCATCGCTGGCCTGACCCTGCTGTCCCGGATGTTCGGGCTCATCCGCACGCTGGTGTTCTCGCAGACCGTCGGGGCGAGCTGCCTGGGCACGGCTTATGTCACCGCGAATCAGGTGCCCAGCCTCGCCTACGAACTGGTCCTCGGCGGCGCGCTGACCAGCGCGATGATCCCGGTGCTGGCGCGCCCGGCCGAGCGGTCGGCGTCCGATCCGGCGCAAAAGGTGCTCGTCGGCCAGATCTGTTCGGTGCTGCTGACCTGGTCGGTGGTCATTTTGGTGCCGCTGACCCTGGTTATCGCCGCCGCAGCCGGGCCGATCGCCTCGCTGCTGAACCCCGCCAATGCGCACGCGCACTGCGTCCGGGCCGACGTCGTCAACGCCACCGGCCACATGCTCGAGGTGTTCGCCCCGCAGGTCCTGCTGTACGGGCTCTCGGTCGTGCTCTACGGCCTGCTGCAGGCGCACCGCCGGTTCACCGGACCCGCGGTCGGGCCGGCCGTCGCCAGCCTGGTGGTCATCGCTGCCTGCCTGGCCTTCGTGCCCTTGAGCCAGGGGCGTCCGCTGTCGGCGATGCCGCTGTCGGCTGAGCTGGTCTTGTCGGCGGGGGCCACGCTGGGGATTGGCGCACTGGTGGTCGTGGGCGTGGTGCCGACGTGGCGGCTGCACCTGCGGCTTCGGCCTGCCCTGCGGTTCCCGCCCGGAGTGGCCCGCCGGGCGGCCGGCCTGGCGCTCGTCGGCGTGGTGGAGCTCGTCGTCATCGGCCTGTCCTCGGTGGTCACCATCGCGCTGGCCAACGGACGCGGGCCCACCGGCGCGATCGTCGTTTATAACTACGCCTGGCAGGTGTTCGGTTCGGTCTCTTCGGTCCTGGCTATTTCCGTGGTGATCAGCGCGTTCCCGGTCTTGTCCGCCCGTGACGGGCCGGTGTTCGACCGGACCTGCGCCGGCTCGACGCGGGCGGTCTTGCTGCTGTCGTGGCTCGGCACCGCCGTGATCGCGGCGATCGCCATTCCCGCCGCTCATGTCCTGGCCCGGCAGCCGGATCAGCAACCTGAGCTGATCGAGGCGTTTGTCTTGTTCGCGCCCGGCATCGCGGGCACCGCGGTGATCACGAACCTGTCGCGGGTGATGTTCGCGATCGGGCGGCTCAAGGTGGCGGCCGTGGCGCTGGCCGGAAGCTCGCTGTTGGTGATCGTGGCCGACGTGATACTGGCCGAGCTGGCTCCGGCCCGGCTGGTGGTGGCCGCGCTCGCGCTGGGGAACACCATCGGCCACACCGTAGTGGCCATCCCGATGGTGCTGGCGACCCGCCGGATCCGCGGCCGCGCGGCGCTGCGGGGCGTCGGCCGCGCGACCCTGGCC
>JALYVS010000447.1 GCA_030853115.1 Actinomycetota bacterium | reverse complement strand
GGCTGCTGACCGGACTCATCGGGCACGAGCCGCAAGCATTCTCAACCCGGACTAAAACTTCAAGCACCCGGGTCCGTCGGCGTGTCGAGTCCGTCACCGTCCAAACCCCGTGAATGGACACCAATTTGGCTGTATGCGGCAGGATCGATGGTGGTATCGGTATGACTAAGAATGCTCGCGGCAGCGTGGCAGGCGCCTCGTACTAGCGCGCTATAACCAATATCGCGGCGTTGGTCGCCCTGGAGATAGCGGTCGGCGTACGACCATAGAGGATCAGCGACCGGCCAGCTTACAGCCTCATCGGGATCATCAGCGATGACGGCCAGCAGAGGGTGGGGAGCGTATCGCTGGCCGCCGGGGACATCTTGCAGATCAACAAGCCGAGGAAGGCCGACCGCAGACGCCTCCGCAGCCCATGCGAGCGCATCGCAAAACCCGGACACGGAAACAGGATCGTCGGGGGTAGCGCCGGTTAGTTCGGCTCGGTAGACCCGGTACAGATAACTCAGCACATCATGGGTGAGTAGCCGAGGAAAATGCACGCGGTACCAGTCAGTAACTGCGCGCAGCAATGCCACCCGATCTGTGGCCTGTTCATTGCCACCGCGGGTCAGGGCTGCGCGCAACGGCTCCCAGGCCACCATCACTCTGCCCAGGGACACATCGCCGGCCTGGTCAAGCACCGGCCTCAACGCAGTGTAGACGCCCTGATCTCGCAAGTCGCGGCGTTCTTCGTCGGTAATCACGCCCAGCCTGACATGCACCGCGTGCTGAACCAGTACCTCGTCGAGCTGCTCAGGGATTCGCAAGCCCTCTAGCTCGCCGAGATTTAGTGTGGCCAGGACCTGCACGCCACTCGGCAGATCGTTCAATGGGATGCGGGCAAGTTCGGTAAACCGGCCCGAACTCAGGCCATCCAGCCACAGCACCACTCCCGCAGTTTCGCGATCCGTGTCGGCCGCCCACAGGCCAGCCTGGGTGATCATGTCCGCCAGCGGCACGCGCGGATCATCCGCGAACCCTGCCACCAGGTGGTCCGGCAAGTAGGCCTGAGCGGCCTGCGCCAGGGTCCGGGTAGCTCCAGCCAGCCGCAGGCCCTCCACTATGACCAGCTTCTTCTTGCTCGTGGTAAGAGCGTCTGCAAGCAACTCGTCGGCCTGACGGCCAATGTACAGAGAATCACCCTCCGCACCAAACCGGGAAGCGTGCGCGCCTAGGTCCCTGGGAGTTACCTCGCGCAGCCGCAGGGGCATTCCATCTTTACCCGTCAGGCCAGGCCACAACACTGGCCCCGGCCTTACGGCATGGCCGTCACCTTTCTCATGAGTGCCGAGCCACAGATCCAGGAACTCGGCGGACATGGCCAGCACGATTGCCGCAACCAGCCACCGCAGGTTCCACCGGCCGCCGTTGAGAACTTGGTTTACGGCAACGCCAACGGCCACGGTTGCCGCTCCCGCCGCAACGATCCGCAACCCCTTGCGCAGTAAGCTCATGCCCACGCTCCATACCGGTGATCGCCCTAACTCAGGACAGGTAGCCTACGGCGACCGCACCGTTTTTGGGTGCTGCTCTATTGTCTTGGCCAAGTCCGCCGGGTCAAAGCCAAGCTGCTACGCGGTCGCTTCAAAGCCTGGAAATTGCGGCCACACCCATGGGCTGGCAGCTTTCAAGGATGGGGAGGACCGGGGCACAGGGATCAGAGCAGGCCCGACCACGGTTCGCCGCGCCATTAGCGTGCCATTAACCCCTGTATCGAAGGGTTTGTCGCGGACACTCATGGCTCCCCGCACCGCAGTCAAGCCACGTAGAAGGTTAACTGCATAGACTCCCAAACTGATAGTCCAACTGCCGGGCTCCATCGGCGCCGTGTGGGACATATGTGGGACGCGGAGCGGTTGCCAATCGGAGCCGCCAGCATCACCGCAGGTCGTATGGACGAGACCGATTGGGTGATGGCGGTCTGTAAAACCGTGCCCTGTGACTGCCGCATGGCCAAGATCCCGGACCAGAGCGCGTCGGCTAACGAATTTGCTAACGAGACCAGTCGGGACGGGGGAGACGACGTGAGGCACCGGCGACGCTCACAGAGGCCTTCGCCTGGTCAGCGAGACGCCCGAGACGCCCGAGACGTGCGTCGTGGTGCTCATAACCCAGAGGTCGTAGGTTCAAATCCTACCCCCGCTACCAAGGCCAGAGGCCCTTTCTCGAACAGAGGAGGGGCCTTTTGCTTGTGGTTTGTGCACGATCGTGCGCTTGGCGCTGACCTGCTGAAACAGGGCTAACGTTAACGTTCTGCCAGATTGGTCATACTTCTGACTATGACCGTGCTGCCGCTGGGGGACGTCAAGTCCCATCTCTCCGAACTTGTCAGTCGTGTCCATGACCATCACGAGAGAGTGACGGTGACGGTACACGGCAGGCCCTCGGCTGTCCTGATCGCTCCGGAAGACCTCGAGCGGCTCGAGGAAACGCTGGCGATTATGCGCGATGCCGCCACGATGAACCGGCTGGCCGAGTCGGACGCGGAGCTCGCCCGCGGCGAGTACGTCTCCGCCGAGGATCTCGCCGAGGTGATGAGGCAGCGCCGAACGCAGTGAGCGGCGACGCGGAAGAACCGTACGAGCTCCGGACGACCTCTACCGTCCGCCGCGCGTTGGGGGAGGCCCGGCCGGAAGCCGTCGCGACGGCCGCCTACGAATTCACCACCGGCCCTCTCCTTAAAGACCCCTACCGGATCGGGAAGAGGCCCCTTCCGCCGATGGACGACAGGTTCAGCGCGCGCCGGGGCACCTACCGGATCATTTACCGAATCGACGACAAGGCCCATGTGGTAACCGTGGTGGACGTAGCCCACCGCCGTGACATCTACCGGACATGACCGGTCGCGTAGCACGAGCATTGCCGAATACCGGTATCAGGCCGGGCGGGCAGGCATCACGCTCGGCGGAACATGGGCCGGCAGCTCGATCAGCACGGTGACAACCAGAGGAGACGCCAGGTCCAAGCCGGTTCCGCTCGGGTTGTGAAATGAGTCAGTGGTCTGCAGGACAGAGACGATGCGACCGCGGCCGTCGCCAATCATCACCGCCTGGTCGTATGGCATTTGAATGCGCTTCACCACGTAGCTGTAGGTGCCGGGGGTGGCAGCGATCTCAGTCATGCCGCCGACTATAAGCCGGACCGCTGACATTTCCCGGCGCCGCACGATGGCCAGGGAAGGCAAGAAGCGTACCGCGTACGAGCTCCAGGCCGGTGAAGTCGGCCTGAGCCTGCGCAACGTCTCAGCGAAGGTGCAGAAGGCCAGCCGGGGCGCCTCCGGTAACGGCGGCCAGCGCCAGGGAGACGGCGACCCGCGAGCCAGCGAGCCCGCTGCGGCTCCCGGCGGCTACAGCGGCGAGCCGCCGTTCTGAACCCGGGATCCACGCCTAGCCCGGTCAGCCGCGGCATCAGTCCGCGCTGCGTCCTGCCGCCCGTCCGCCTGGGGTGTAACGTCCTGCTGCATCCGCCCCGGATACACCTGAGAGAGACCAGGAACAGCTGGTCGCATAACATGCCCAGCCAGTAAATGCCGGGAACAGGATCAACCTTCTCGTCCGGTATCGCGTACTTGGTGGCATGGATCCCTCGGAGGCGGACAAGCTTGAACGGTTCATAGCCGACCGCGGCCGCCCGCTGCTCACGGCGGCGAAACTGCTCACCGGCAGCCAGGAAGCAGCTGAAGACCTGCTGCAGGCCGCGTTCGAACGCTGATCCGGCACTGGTCCGAGATCGAGGGCGACCCCGAAGGGTACCTGCGCCGGACCCTGTACAACCTGGCCGCCGACGGCTGGCGCCGCCGCAGGACTCGGATAGCCGGCCTGCGCCGCCTGGTTGCGGCGGCACGTAGCGGCGGCGCCGCCGACCAGACCGAGATAGTCAACCTGCGGGATGCCCTGATCCGCCAGCTGCTCGCGCTGCCGCCCAGGCAGCGCGCGGTGCTCGTGCTGCGCTACTGGGAGGGCCTGACCGAAGCCGAAGCCGCCGCGCTCCTCGGCTGCTCACCCGGCACGATCAAGTCCGCGACATCGCGCGGCCTGGCCCGCCTCCGCCAGCAGACCGAAGTACCGATGAAGGAATCACGATAACCGACACCGAAGACCTCCTCCGCGCCGGAATGGCGCGTTTCGCTGAGGACGTCCGCGTCCCGTCCGGCCTGCCGGCCCGGGCCAGGACAACCAGGCGCAGACGGCCCCTATGTGCTCAGCCGCGCCGAAGCCGCGCTCGCCACGGTAAGCCAGCAGAACTTCATCCAGGCCATCCACCAGACCCTCTCTGGCGGGCGCGGGTCCGAGTCGGTGTGGTGGTACGGCCCGCATAAGCGGATGGCCGAATATGGGCCCGGCGGCCGTCCCCTCTTCGATAGCGGAAATAAGGTGACAGGGAGCCAGGAGATCTTCACTGACGTCCGCTACGACCACAGGACGTGGGACCGGTGGACGATCACCATCCCGCGGGTCGCGCCCCCCAGCTCGCTACCGCCGTCCTGTGCCGAAGCCGGGATGATCCAGGACATGGGACTTCCCGGACCCGATGACTGGGCCACCGAATTCCGCATCGCGCTGAGCTGCGGCGTGTACCGGGTAGCCGGTACGGAACTGGTGAACGGCGTGCACCTGGTCAAGCTCACGCCCGTCCACCCGGCTCAGGCAACCACCGTGTTCTGGATCGACGCCGTCGACTACCTGTTGGCGCGCGCCGAAACCGTGTACGGCAACGGCGATACGGACAAGGACGTTGAACTGTTCCAGTGAGGTTTTCCCAACGACTTTCACGTGATCATTTTGTGCTCGAATAGCACCAGGACGAATGCGGCGCGGGCGATGAGGCCGATCCTGCCCGGGCTGGCGGTGACATGCTGGAGCGTTTTCCAC
>JALYVS010000446.1 GCA_030853115.1 Actinomycetota bacterium | reverse complement strand
GCCGCCACCTGGTCGTCGTAGCGGTCCGCGGCGGCATCGGCGGCGCCGGGGGCGCCGCGGGCCCGGCGGCCGGGACCATCGCCCATGGCCAGCAGCGCTACCCGCGGCGCGAGCGCGGCGATCTTCTCACCCAGCTCCAGGCATTCCCCCGCCGGCGCGTCCGCCGCGATCCCCCACCAGGTGACCTGGGGATCAACCGGGCCCGAGGACTCGGGCGGAGGCGACTCAGGCGGGAGCGACTCAGGCGGGAGCGACTCAGGCGCGCGGGCCAGCAGCCACTTTCCGATGCTGAGAGAAAGCGGCAGGACGGGCCCGGCGGCCGGGCCATCGCCGGGGAACGGCAGGCCGAATCCGGCCAGGCTGCCGGCCGCGTCGGGCGGGTACTCCCCGGTGCGAGGTGCTCCGCCGACGACCGCGATCAGGTCTGGCCGTTCGGCTGCCAGCGCGGCGACGGCCTGGCGGCATGCGGTCCGCAACCGGTCAAGTTCCGCCTCGCCAGGTCCGGAGCGGCCCGAGACCTCCGGGATCAGCAACGGCGGATGCGGGCAGATGGCCGCCGCGATCAGCATCGGCGGCCGGTAGCCGGATGGTGCCCCTGTTCGTGATGACTCACCAGCGATCTCACCCCCCGAGCGCTCCGGGGGTAACCAGCCCGCTTTCGTAGGCCATCACGACGAGCTGGGCGCGGTCGCGCGCGTTCAGCTTGGTCATGATGCGGCTGACGTGGGTCTTGGACGTCAGCGGGCTGAGGAACAGGCGGCCGGCGATCTCGTCGTTGGACAGCCCCTCGGCGACAAGCGCCATCACCCCGCGTTCCCGGTCGGTCAGGCCGGCCAGCACCGGGCCGCTAGGCGCGGCCCGTTCGGGCCGGCGGGCCAGGTCGGTGATGAGGCGCCGGGTCACGCTCGGAGACAGCAAAGCATCGCCCTTGGCCACCACCCGCACCGCCTGCAGCAGGTCAGCCGGCTCGGTGTCCTTGACCAGGAAACCACTGGCTCCGGCCCGGATGGCCTGATACACGTACTCGTCAGACTCGAAGGTGGTCAAGATGATGACCTTGACACCGGCCAGGTCGTCGTCGGCGGAGATGCGCCTGGTCGCTTCCAGGCCATCCACCCCTGGCATCCGGATGTCCATCAGCACGACGTCGGCTCGCTGCCGGCGGGCCAGGTCCACCGCCTGCGCCCCGTCGACGGCCTCGCCGACCACCAGGAGGTCGTCCGCAGCGTCGATCAGGACGTGGAACCCGGCCCGGATCAGGGCCTGGTCGTCGGCGAGCAGGACCCTGATCATGACCGCGCGCCTTCCGCGGACCAGGCCGGCCCGGTCCGGGCGGGGTCGGTACCGAGGTCCGGTTCGGTGAACGGAAGCCGGGCCACGACCAGGTAGCCGCCGTCTGGACCGGGGCCGGTCTCTACGGCACCGCCGACAGCGGCGGCACGTTCGCGCATGCCAGCCAGCCCGTGCCCCGGGCTCGGGCCCGCGGCGCTAGCCGGCGGCCTCAGCCCGGTATCGGTCACCTCGATCCGCAGTTCACTGTCGCGGTAGCTGAGCCGGACCGCAGCGGTGGCCGGGCCTGCGTGCCGGATGGCGTTGGTCAGCGACTCCTGGACGATGCGGTACACGGCCAGTTCCGTGGCGCCCGGCAGCGGGACCGGTTCCCCGGACACGGTAAGCGTCGTCTCCAGCCCGGCCCGGCAGACGCCGGTGATGAGCGCCTCGAGCTGGCCGGTACCCGGGGCCGGCTGGGTGGGGTCGGCGTCGTCGGCCTGGCGCAGCACGTTCAGGATGGCACGCAGCTCCCGCAGCCCGTCCTTGCTCGCGGCCTTGATCGCCTGCAGCGACTCGGCGGCCGCCTCCGGGCGGCTGGACAGGACGTGGGCGGCCACCCCGGCCTGCACGTTGATGGTGGCCATAGTGTGAGCGACGACGTCATGCAGCTCGCGGGCGATGCGCAGCCGTTCCTCGTCGACGCGCCGGCGGGCATCCTGCTCGGCCCGGTCACGCAGGGATGTCACGTAGGCGCGCCGGTTCGCTACCGCGATCCCGGCGAACAGGGCCGCGGCGACCATGCCGGGGAGCAGGTCGAATCCGCCGCCGCCGATGTGCCGGAACGGGTTGTTCACCGCGGAGGCCGTCATCAGCACGGCGAGCGTCAACGTGGCCGCGACGACGGCCCGGCGCACGCTCACCTGGGTGGCTACCGCGTACAAGGCGAGGACCGGGGCGACCGCAGAAGCGCCGTTGACATAGCCCAGGACCGAGTAGAGGGTCACCGCGGCGGCCGAGACGACGAGCACGGCGACCGGCCAGCGGCGCCGCCAGGCCAGGACCAGGCAGGCGACCGCGACGAGCAGCAGCGCGGCCCCCGGGTGCGGCGGCAAGTGGCCGTGGAACTGAATCTGGTCCGACGGGCTCTTGGGGTCGCCTTCGCCGAGGCTGCCGGATACCAGGAGGGCGGTCACCAGGGCGGCGAGAATCGCGTCCTTGACCGGCGAGCTGCTCCACCGCCGCCACGCCGCCGCACCTTCCATGCACGTAAGCGTAGGCATGCCGGGCACCGAAGTCGCCATCCCCCGGTTGATCATCTGGCTACTCCCCCGGGAGTACGCGGGCCGCGGTTAATCCCGCGGCGGTACAGCCAAGTGTCACCCGCCGCCGGACGACGGACCCGGGGCCTGGGCGACAGTCTTGAGCTGCAGCTGGCGGAACGGCCGCCGGCTCCCTGACTCGGAGGCTACGATGCCAGCGCTCACCCGCTTCGTACTCCGCCATAAGGCGCTCGTGGCCCTGTTCTGGGTCGTCGTGGCTGCCGCCGGCGTGATGACCATCAGCGGTACTACCCACCGGATGACCAACAACTTCGCCATGCCGGGGCAGGCGTTCAAGGTCGACAACCAGATCGCCCGCCAGTACGGCAATGGCGGCTCGCAGGCCCCCTACCTGCCGGTGATCACCGTTCCGGCCGGGCAGAAGATCACCGGCCCGGCTACCGCCGCCGCCACCGGGCGAGCGTTCGCCGCGCTGGCCCGGGCGATCCCCGGTGTGCGGATCGCGGACTACGCGACCACGCACAACCCGGCGTTCGTGACCCGCGACGGCCGATCCACCTTCGCGCTGGTCTACACGGCCCCGGTGAACGGCCTCGGCGGCGGCGACCTCGGCTCGGTCATCGGGCATGCCGTCACCGCGGCCGCTCCGGCCCGGTGGCAGGTCGGGGTCACCGGGATGCAGGTGCTAGCCGACGGGCAGCCGTCCTCGTCCAAGGGCACCGGGATCATGGCCGAGGCGATGATCGGGGCCATCGGCGCGCTGGTCATCCTGACGCTGGTGTTCGCCAGCTTCCTGGCACTGTTGCCGCTGCTCATCGGCGGGATCTCGGTACTGGCCACGTTCCTGGTCGTGGGCGGCCTCACCGAGGTGACCGGGGTCAGCCAGATCGTCGAGTTCCTGATCGCGCTGATCGGCCTGGGCGTGGCCATCGACTATTCGCTGCTGGTGGTCAGCCGGTGGCGCGAAGAGCGCGCCGCGGGCCGGGAGAACGCGGCCGCCGTGGTCGAGGCGATGAACCACGCGGGGCGGGCCGTGGTGTTCTCCGGCCTCACCGTGGCCATCGGGCTGCTGTCGATGATCGTATTGCCGGTGCCCATGCTGCGCAGCGTCGGCTACGGCGGCGTGCTCGTCCCGCTGATGTCGGTGGCGGTGGCGGTCACCTTGCTGCCGGTAATCCTGGCCACGGCGGGCCCGCGGCTGGACTGGCCCCGGCTGCGGACCGAGCGCCGGGCCAGCCGGGTGTTCTCGGCCTGGGCCCGCGGCGTCTACCGGCACCGCTGGCTGGCGGCGGTGGCCGGCCTGGGCATCTTGACCGCGCTGATGCTGCCCGCGTTGTCCCTGCACCTGGGCGAGCCCCGCAGCTCCGCGCAGGCCACCAGCGGACCCGCGCACACCGCGCTCGCCACCCTGACCGAAGGCGGCGTCCCTTCGGGCGTGCTTACCCCGGCCGACGTGCTGACCTCCTCCGGTCACGGCGGGCCGACGGCGGTCGCCGCGGAAGCGGCCCGGGTACCCGGCGTGTACGCCGCGGTCGCGCCGGCCACGCCGGACTACCAGCGAGACGGGACCGCGATCGTCACCGTCATCCCCGCCGCGGAAAGCAGCGTACCGTCCGGCCAGACGACGATCGCCGCGCTCGAGCACACCCTGCTGAGCCGCCCGCACGTGATCGGCATCGGCGGCGACGGCGCGTCGCTGATCGACTTCGACCATGCGGTGTACGGCGACTTCCCGCTCATGCTCGCCCTGATCAGCGTGGCCACCTTCCTGCTGCTGACCCGGGCCTTCCGTTCGGTGCTGCTGGCGGCCAAGGCCGTGGTGTTCAACCTGATCTCGCTGTCCGCCGCGTACGGCGTGCTCACCTGGGTCTGGCAGGACGGGCACGGCTCGCACGCGCTGTGGGGCATCCCGGCTACCGGGGCGATCACGATGTGGGTGCCGCTGATGGTCTTCGCCTTCCTGTTCGGCCTGTCGATGGACTACGAGGTGTTCATCCTCACCCGCATCCGGGAGGCCTACGACGCCAGCGGTGACGCCCGCCACGCCGTCACTGAGGGCCTGGGCCGCACCGGGCGGCTGGTCACCAGCGCCGCGGCCATCTTGATGCTGAGCTTCCTGTCCATGTCCACCGGGCCGCAGACCGACCTGAAGATCCTGGCCACCGGGCTCGGCGCGGGCATCCTCATCGACGCCCTGGTCGTCCGCTGCCTGCTCGTCCCGGCGCTGGTCGCGCTGTTCGGCCGGGCCAACTGGTGGCTGCCGTCCTGGCTGGCCCGGCTGCTGCGGATCCCGGCTCCGCCGGCGAGGGCCGCCGTGGTGGCAGCGGCTTCAGCTGGCGGCGCCGACCTTGCGGTAACCGGCGCCAGGTAACCGGAGCTGGTCCCG
>JALYVS010000085.1 GCA_030853115.1 Actinomycetota bacterium | reverse complement strand
GTCCCAGCCGGGACGCCGCCGCGGCGATCTGTTCCTATTTGTAACCGGCGGTGATAACGGCTTGCTGCGCTATCGTCTGGCTCTTCTGCAGGGCCGTCGCGACCGACATCTGACCGTCGATCGCCGCCGTGATATCGGCAGAGACCAGGTTGCCGAATTCCTCGAATTCCGGGATACCGACGTACTGGACGCCCGGAACCGGCTGCGGCAGGAGGCCCGGCTTAACGACGTCGACCGAGTTGATCTCCTTCAGCGTCAGGTTGGCGAAGGCTCCGGCCGCGGCCAGGTACTTCGGGTTCTGGTAGGTCGACAGGCGGGTGCCCGGCGGGACGCTGGCCCAGCCGTTCTTCGAGGCGTCATAGGCGATGTAGGCCTTGGAGGTCGCCCAGTCCATGAACGTCCAGGCCTGCGACTTGTGCTTCGACGCGCCCTCGACGGCCAGCGCCCAGCTCCACAGCCACCCCGACGAGGTCGTCTTGTCGACCGGCGCCGGAGCGAAGCCAATCTTGCCCTGAACCGGGCTGCCCGTGGCGTCGAGGGTCGACGCGGCAACGGTGGCGTCGTACCACATGGCCGCCTTCTGCTGCTGCATGATGTTCAGGCACTGGTTGAAACTGTCGTTACCCGCGCCTTTCTCGCCGTAGTTCTTGACCAGGTTGACGTAGAAGTTCGTCGCCTGCTCGAATGCCGGAGAGGTCAGCTGCGCGTTCCAGCCCGTGTTGAACCACTGGCCCCCGAAGGTATTCACCACGGTGTCCAGCGAGGCGAGGTTGTCGCCCCAGCCAGTCAGGCCCCGCAGGCAGATGCCGGCGACGCCCTTGGACGGATTGTTCAGCTTCTGCGCCAGCGTGGCGATCTGGGCCCAGGTCGGGTTTGCGGGCATCGTCAGGTGAGCGGCAGCGAACATCGCCTTGTTGTACATCATGAACGACGACTCGCCGTAGAACGGGACCGCGTAGAGCTGGCCGTTGGACGACAGCGCTGACCGGATCGGCGGGAGGATGTCGTTGGCGTCGTAGCTGGAGTCGCTGGCCGCGTAGTTGGTGAGGCTGCTGATCCAGTTGTTCTTCGCCCACGAGGCAATGTCATTCGGGCCGATCATGACCACGTCGTACTGGCCGCCGCCCGCGGCGACGTCCTTCTCGACGTCAGCGCGCTCGGTGTTCTCGTCGTAGGTAACGAACTTTACTTTGACATTCGGATGGCTGGCCTCGAACCCGCCTGCTGTGAGCTGCTCGATCGTGGTCATCAGGGGATTCGCGGTCACCGCCACGGTGATCGTCACCGGGCCAGAGGAGGTCGAACTCCCCGATCCTGATGACGAGCACGCGGCTAGCGCCAGCAACCCTGCGGTCGCGATAGCAGGGAGCGCGATCATCCTGCTACGCCTACTTCGGCGGATGAGCACTGTTCTCCTCCTTGAGATGGTCCCGGCGGGACCGTCAGATTGAACTGTGCGATGAGCTTGCGCAGCACCGCTGGGGAGGTGACGCTCGCCGTTCACCTCGCGGACATCGTTGTCCGAACTGTCCGCCGATCCGCAACCGGTGTCAAGAGCCCGGACGGGCGGACAGGGCTACGATCTGGTATCGGGTGGATTCGGGCACGTGTCTCCCCCATGGCCCCCCGCTCACTCGTCAGACCGATACGCAAACGTGGCCAAGACGTTGCGATAGGTCGACGTATCGCCGGTAGCCTGCGACGCTTACGATTTGGAGGATTGCATCCGGTGTTGCATGACGCCCGGATACTGCTGCCGCTTCGCCAGGTCGGCCTTTGATCCGAGTGCCAGCTCGCGATTCTGCCGATCTCACGGCACCTGATTAGCTCCGGCGTTTCCCCGGTCAGGCGCTGCGGCTGGCTCTTGGACAACGATGTCAGGTCCGGTAAGGTACCTACCTATCCAGGCTCACTTCGGGTGGCTCAGGGGAGATCGCGCCGCGCTGGGTGCTTTCGTGTGGGATCAGTCGGTGATGTCCCGCCCGAAGGGGGTCTCGATGCCACGCAGACCTGCGCATACACCGGGATCTAAGTCGGTATCGTTGTCTGCCATGGAGCCAGTTCAGCGTTACCGGCCGGTGGTCACGCCGCTAACGCCGTTGCCCGCTCCATCGCCGCCAGGCCGGGCGACCATGCGGGACGTGGCGGCGCTGGCCGGAGTGAGCCTGAAGACGGTGTCCCGGGTCGTCAACGGCGCGACGACCGTCGATGCCGACATGGCGGCCCGGGTCCGCCGCGCAGCCGCGCAGCTCAACTACCGGCACAACATGACGGCAAGTAACTTGCGGCGCGGGGACCGCAAGTCCTTCATGATCGGCCTGATGCTGGAGGATGTCAGCAACCCGTACTCCTCGAGCATCTACCGGGCCGTTGAAGACGTGGCCCGCGAGCGCGGCGTAGGACTGCTGGCCGGAAGCCTGGACGAAGACCCGGTCCGGGAACGCGAGCTGGCCGCCACCCTGGTCGCGCGGCGAGTCGACGGCCTGATCGTCGTCCCGGCCGGACGCGATCATAGCTACCTGCGCGACGAACAGGAGGTCGGCACGGCCGTCGTCTTCGTGGACCGGCCGCCCGAGCTGCTGCCCGCCGACTGCGTGATGGCCGACAACCGGGACGGCGCCGTCGCAGCCATCCGGCACCTGGTGGCCCGCGGCCACCGGCGCATCGCCTTCCTCGGCGACCTGTCCTCGATCTCGACCGGTCAAGATCGCTACTCGGGATACCTCGTGGCGCTACGGGAGGCAGGCCTAGCCGAAGATCCCGGCATCGTCCGGCGTGATCTGCACACCGCCGCGGCCGCCGAGGCAGCCGCCGTCGAGCTGCTGACCGGGCCCGGACGGCCGTCCGCGCTGTTCAGCGCGCAGAACCTGATCACCTTGGGCACGGTCAAAGCGCTGCGGGCCTGCGGTGCCCAGCACCGCACGGCGATGGTCGGGTTCGACGACGTGCCGCTGGCTGACATGCTCGATCCGCCGATCACGGTGGTAGCCCAGGACGTGACCGCTATCGGCACGCTGGCCGCGCAGATCCTCTTCCGCCGGATCGACGGCGACACCTCGCAGGCACAGAGGTACATCGTCCCGACCCGCCTCATCATGCGGGGCTCAGGCGAGATCCCCGGACCATCGAGCGCGGGCCTCGCGAGTCCGTGACGGAGCTCCAGAGCTGCGGGATCACGTCAAAACGGCCGGTCCTAGGATCGGGACCGGCCGCTGGTCTGGGTGGGCGATACTGGGATCGAACCAGTGACCTCCTCGGTGTGAACGAGGCGCTCTCCCGCTGAGCCAATCGCCCGTCACCGGTCCTGGTCCGCGTCGAGGGGTGAGCTACCCTCGCGACAGTCGTCCCGGCGCTTCCCCAGGGTAGCGCATCTTCGCCGCCCGCGGCACGGCTCCTCCCGCGCCCGGCGCCCCAGGGGCCGCCGCCTCAACCTTCAACGGTCGTCACACTGAGTAATGGTTAAATCCTGCAAACGTACGGATTGGAACGCCTTTAATTACGCTCAGTACTGCCAGTAAAACACCTTGTAGATAAGAGCGTGAGATCAAAGTCACAGGCTATGCAATCGACGTACCGTAACACTAAACTGCTGCAACATCGCGATCTTGAGCTGGACGCAATTGTCCAGGTCAGAACGAGATGCAGGACCCGTCTTCCGGTTCGGTACGAAAGGCGCAAAACGGATTCCCGGGTACTCGGGAAAGCTTCACCCTCCGTACGCGTCATAGTCAACAGCTGGTGGCGTCAGATCGGCAGAGCCCGGTTGTCCGGGACCCGGCTAAGTAGAGTGGGTAGGCGATGAACCGAAGCGGCAGCACCACGATCTCGGCTGAGCTCGGGCTAAGGCTCGTTGTCCCACGGCAAACGATTGTCCCCCTGGTAGCCAGCATGTTCTACAACGGTAGCGATCCCTACGCCGTGCGCATGGCGTTCCACGTCGGCGCCGATGGGCCGGTCGAGTGGATCTTCGCGAGGGACCTGCTCGCCGCCGGGCTCGAGTCCCGGCAAGGCGAGGGCGACGTGCTGGTGTGGCCGTCGCCGACCTCCTGCGCCGAAACCGATGACCTGGATGTGATCGGATCAGCGGATGTCAGCGGAACGGTCCTGAATATCGAACTGTCGTCCCCATTTGGCCAGGCTCACTTTGAAGCGCCAGCCCAGGCAATGTCGGCGTTCCTTAAGCGCACCTACCAAATCGTGGCGGCCGGCCAGGAAAGTAGCTTCATCGATATCGAGACCGAGCTAAACGACCTTCTTCGTAGCGCATAACCCAAGCTAGCCGGGCCGCCCGGGGTTCCGGGACGGGCTAGGTCCGCTCCCCGGGGGCGAGCCGGAATCACGTTTCGTGATAAGCAGCCGGATCACCGTAGCGAGGGACAGCCGTCCGCGGCCACCCGGCAAATCTCGGGCAGCAGCGCGTCCACCGCGTTCAGCTGGACGGACACCTCACGGTCGACATCCATCCGCGGCACCGACGAGCGTACCAGGGCATGCACGGCCTGCAACGGAACGCTGGGGCTGGCCACCGGCGCGCGCAGGTCGATGCCCTGGGCGGCGCAACAGATCTCGACGGCCAGGCAGGCGCGGACGTTGGCCACCACCTCCCGCAGTTTGCGCACCGCGGTCCAGCCCATTGACACGTGATCTTCCTGCTTGCCCGAGGTCGGGATGGTGTCCACGCTGGCCGGGTGCGCGAGTACCTTGTTCTCGCTCACCAGCGAGGCGGCGGTGTACTGAGCGAGCATGAAGCCGGAGTTGGTACCGGCCGCGGGAGCAAGGAACGGCGGCAAGCCGCGAGAAAACGCCGGATCGAGCATCCGGTCCACCCGGCGCTCGCTGATCGAGGCGAGCTCGGACAGGGCTATCGCGAGCATGTCCCCAGCGAATGCGAGCGGCTCGCCGTGGAAGTTCCCCGTCGTCATCACCTCACCGTCGGGCACGATCACCGGATTGTCCACCACGGCGCCCAGCTCGATGGTGATGACCTGCGTGGCGAAGCCGAGCACATCCCTGACCGCCCCGTGCACCTGCGGCGCGCAGCGCAGGCAGTACGCGTCCTGCACCGCGTGCCTGCTGTGCCGGTGGCTGGCCAGCAGCGATGACCCGGCGAGCAGCTGGCGCAAGTTGGCGGCGCTGACCAGCTGGCCCGGATGCGGCCTGATCACCTGGACTCGCTCGTCGTAAGGCTTGTCGGTGCCCAGCAGCGCCTCGACCGACAGCGCGCAGGCCACGTCCGCCGCCTGCACCAGCATCGCGGCGTCGTGCACCGAGAACGCCAGCAGCGCCTGCATCGGCTCGGTCCCGTTGACCAGCGACAGCCCTTCCTTCGGGGCCAGCGTCAGCGGCTGGAGGCCGTGCTCGCGCAGCACCTCGGCGGCCGGGCGCCCGGCCGGCGGGTCACCGGCCGACCGCAGCCGTCCCTCCCCGATCAGCGGCTGGGCCAGGTGCGCGAGCTGCGCCAGGTCGCCCGAGGCGCCCACCGAGCCTTTGCCCGGGATCACCGGCAGCAGGCCGAGGGAGAGCAGCTCAAGCAGCCGGGCCGGCAGCTCGGCTCGCACTCCTGAGTACCCTGCCGCGAGCGTCCTGGCCCGCAGCAGCAGGATCGCCCGCACCGTCTCATCATCTAGGGGCGCGCCGACCGCCGCCGCGTGCGAGCGCACGATTGCGCCCTGCAGCGCGGCCAGGTCGGCCTCACCTACCGGCGTGTCAGCCAACGCGCCGAACCCGGTGTTCACCCCGTACACCGGCGCGCCGCCGGTGAGCGCCTGCACGACGACCGAGCGGCTCGTTTCCATCCGCCTGGGCACGTCCGCGTCCAGGCGGGCCTGCGCCTGGCCGTGCGCCACGGCCACGACGTCCTCGATTGTCAGTGCGCTTCCGTCTACCACAATTTCCCGCATGATCGATAGCTTCCCACGTCCGGGCGCCGGACATGGTCCAGCCTGGCCTGAAATGTTGCCCGCGCTAGGGAAGGTCGAGATCTAGTGCAAGGTGGCGGCCAGGCCGTCGTGTCCGTCGGCGTGCGCCGATGGGGGTCATGCTTTGACCCTGAGCCGGCCACGTTTTAGGCTCGTATCGAAGCGTGGAAGACGGCTCAAGGAGGGCTCCGAGTTTGCAGGAGCGGCAGGATCGGCTACAGTTCTCAACGCACCCAGGTGCGTGCGGACGTGGCTCAGTTGGTAGAGCATCACCTTGCCAAGGTGAGGGTCGCGGGTTCGAATCCCGTCGTCCGCTCTTGAGGGGCCGTATGCCCTTGTGGCGGAGTGGCCGAGTGGTTTAGGCAAGGGCCTGCAAAGCCCTGTACACGGGTTCGATTCCCGTCTCCGCCTCCCAGAGTGGGAATCAGGCCATACCTAACCGGTTAGCGCAGGCCGGGCTGGATGAGGCCGACTTCGTAGGCGAGCACCACCACCTGGACCCGGTCCCGCAGGCTGAGCTTGGTCAGGATCCGGCCGACGTGCGACTTCACGGTCGCCTCCGAGACGTGCAAGCTGACCGCGATCTCAGCATTGGACAGGCCGTTGGCTACCGCGATCAGCACCTCCCGCTCGCGCTCGGTCAGCGTGGACAGCCGCGGGTAGCGCTCCGCCTTCTGGCGGGCGGACAGGGGCAGCACCTGGGCGTATTCCTCCAGCAGGCGGCGGGTCACCCGGGGTGAGATAACCGCGTCCCCCGCCGCGACCGTCCTGATGGCGGCGACGAGATCGCCGGGGCGCACATCCTTCAGCAAGAAGCCGCTGGCCCCGGCCCGCAGCGCGCCGAAAGCGTACTCGTCCAGGTCAAAGGTCGTCAGGACCAGGACCCGGATCCGGGCGTCCGCGACGGTGATCCGGCGGGTCGCCTCAATGCCATCGATACCTGGCATCCGGATATCCATCAGCACCACGTCCGGCGCGTGACGGCGGGCCAGCTCGACGGCTGCCGCCCCGTCACCCGCTTCCGCGGTCACCGTGATGTCCCCCTCGGCTTCCAGGATCATCCGGAAGCCCCGGCGCAGCAGCGGCTGGTCGTCGGTCAGCAGCACCGAGATACTCACGCTGCCACCCCCGCTCGGGTGCTCGGCTGTCCTGGCCGGAAGATCGCCTCGACCACCCAGCCTCCGGCGGTGACAGGCCCGGCGCGCAGCGTGCCGCCGTGCAGGGCCACTCGTTCACGCATGCCGTCCAGGCCATGCCCCGCGCTTCGGCCCGGGGTCCGGACGGCAGCGGCGCCGTCGTCGGTCACCCGCACCGTCACCTCGGGATCCGCGTAGCCGATCGTGACCTGCACGCGGCCAGCGCCGGCGTGCCGCAGCGTGTTGGTCAGCGACTCCTGCACGATGCGGTACACGGTCAGCTCGGCGGCCCCGCCGAGGGAGAAGGGAGTGCCTTCGGCGACCAGGGCGGCAGACAGGCCGGTGGCCCGGACCCGGTCGACGAGCGCCCCGAGCTCGGCGACGCCGGGCTGCGGGGCCAGCGCGGAAGGCGACTCGTCAGTCCGCAGCACGCCGAGCATCGCACGCATGTCGGCCAGGGCGCGCCGGCCGGCTTCGGAGACTTCGGCCATCGCGTCTGCCCCTTGACCAGGGTCGGCCCGCCCCACGATCGCCGCGGCGTCAGCCAAGGTGATGACCACGGACAGGCTATGAGACACGATGTCGTGGAGCTCGCGGGCAATCCGGGTGCGCTCCGCGGACGCCGCGATCTCGGCCTGCTGGTCCCGCTCGATCTCGAGCCTGCGGGCCCGCTCGTCCATCCAGGCCAGGTACCTGCTCCCCGAGGCCGCGGTCAGGCCGGTGAACAACGCGGCGACCACGGTCGCGGTGAGGAAAATCAGCGATCGTTGCGGCGTCCCGGCCGGGTCCCATTTGACCGCCGCCATGACGGCGCCGACCTCGAGCAGCCCGGCGGCGAGCAGGGCGCGGGTGCGTGAGGCGTGCGCCGCCACCGTGTAGAGCGCGACCAGCAGCGCCGCGTCGCCCAGCAGCGGGAAGCCCAGCACCCACTGGGCCAGCGCGATGGCGCTGGCCGCCAGGAACACCGCGGCCGGCCACACGCGGCGGGCGGCGATCACGGCGATCAGCACCGTCTGGACGATGGCGGCCCGCGGCCCCGCGAAAGGGGACCCCGCCAGCCATACCGAGGACAGGGCCAGCAGCATCGCCGCCACCAGCGCGTCGGTCGCCAGCGGGTGGGTGCGCACGACGCGGCGACCGCTGGAGAACAGGCCGCGGGTGATCTCATCCGGGGTGAGCTGGCTGAGCTCGGTCATGGTGCCCAAGGTGCGTCCTTCGTGGTGACTTACCGGCAGCGTACCGCTGCAGTCTTTTCGCTACGGCCTTGCGGCTGGACATCGCCGCAGCTAGCAGGCCAGTGAGGCGATCTGTGTCCGACCTGAGGATGAGAGCGAGAGAGCAGATTTCGTCCTCTTGGCCATCCCGCTGGCGGGCCGGTGCGGCATACCTTGTTCTATCGCCGTCTGAGTTCTATCGCCGTCTGACGATGGAGGGACTTTTGCCTGCTGAACCGCCGCCGTGGCTGAACCGGGTACTGAAGCTGGCCCGGGTCGACTTTGACTCCTCGGCTCACCAGCAGCCCTCGATCCTGCGCGTGCTGGTGGCGCTGATCGTCTCGGTGGCGGGGTCGCTAGCGGCCGACGCGATCTTGGTCCGGATCGGCACGGCGATCTTCCCCGCAACCCGCGGCTACGTCCATTTCCAGTTTTCGGACTACGCCAAGCTAACGATCATAGGCGTGGTGATCGCCTGCCTGGCCTGGCCGGTGGTCACCCGGATGAGCTCCGCGCCGCGCTGGCTCTTCTTCCGGCTGGCGGTGCTGGTCACGTTGGTGCTGTGGCTCCCGGACCTGTACATCCTGGACCTGGGCCAGCCGGTCCGCGCGGTCGCGGTGCTCATCGTCATGCATCTGGCCATTGCTGTGGTTAGCTACAACAGCCTGGTGCACATCGCCGGGGTGCGGCCGGCGGCCCGTCCGGCCAGTCACCTTCGGCAGGCCGGTCCGGATCGCTACGCGGGACGCAGAAGGTGAGGCAGGCAGGGTGAGGTCTGCGCCGGTCGGCGGCCGCACCTTCGCGGAGGCTTTTCTTCCCGAGCCGGTGGCCGCGAAGGTGCCGGAGATCACCGTCTTGTTCTGGGTGATCAAGATCCTCACCACCGCCGGGGGCGAGGCGGTATCGGACTACCTGGCCGAGGGCAGCCGGCTGGTTGGCGGAGCGGTGGAAGCCGGCTTGCTGGTCATCGGGCTGGTGTGGCAGTTCAGGACGCGGCGCTACACCGCAGCTGCCTACTGGTTCCTGGCGTACTCGATCGCGATCTTCGGGACGGGGGTTTCGGACGCCCTGCACCTGTTCGTCGGCATCCCCTACGTGGGCACCACGTTGCTGTGGGCTGTCGTCCTCGCCCTGGTCTTCTGGCGCTGGGACCGCAGCGAAGGCACGCTGTCGATCCACAGCATCACGACGCGGCAGCGGGAGATGTACTACTGGGCCGTGGTGTTCGCCACCTTCGCACTGGGCACCGCCCTCGGCGACTTCACCGCCACAGCCCTGGGCCTGGGCTATCTCGCATCCGGGATCATGTTCGGCTGCATTATCGTGATCCCCGCGGTGGCCTGGTCGCGGTACGGGCTCAACGCGATCGCCGCCTTCTGGTTCGGCTACGTGGTGACCCGTCCCCTCGGTGCCTCGTTCGCCGACTACTTCGGCCGGGCGCGCTCGCTCAGCGGCGCGGGCTTCGGCTCTGGCAAAGCGGCGGTGATCATAGCGATTCTGGTCGCGGCCCTAGTCGGCTACCTCGCCGTCACCCGCCGGGACATCCAGCCGGATCAGCCCGGTGAGGCGAGCCCGCGAACAAATCCGCAAATGGCCCCAGGCAGCTCGCCGCGCCGCGGTTATTGATGATGTTGTGGGTAAGAAGAAGGGCATGGTCAGGATTAAGCGCTGGGTCACCGGTAAGCGCAAGAACGTCGTGTGGTCTGAGCCGCAGCTGCCGCCCTTCGTCAAGATCAATCCGGACAGCCCGCCCGGAGTAGGTGACGTCGGCCTCCAGCCCGGTGATCTGTCGATGGCCGCTGTGATGGAAGAGTTCCTGGAAGTGGACGAGGGCGAGGGCGAGGGCGAAGGCGAGCTGGCCTGATCCGGCTGCCTGGGCCCGGTTAGCTCGGCGGACCTGGTGGTTAGCTACCTGCTGGTTAGCTCAAGCGCGCGCTGACCGCTGCTCGCGCGGATTTAATGTTTCGCCGGGCCGAGCAGGGAGGTGTGATGTGCCGGCTGGGGCGGCATTCCCGGCACGATCGAGCCGCGAGCCGGACGCGGGGCGGCTGTTCGCCGCGGCCGAGCAGGATTTCGCCCGCTACGAGGTGGTTAAGGATCTCGTCGACGAGTGCATCGACCTGACGCTTAACTACCGCCAGAGCGGGCATCCGGGCGGCTCGCGGTCCAAGGTGCACATGATGCTGGCGTTGCTGCTTTCTGGCGGTATGCGCTGGGACGTGCTGCGGCCGTGGCGACGGTTCGGCGATCGTTTCGTGCTGTCCGCGGGTCACACGGTGCCGCTGGTCTACGCCACCCTCGCGGTGCTCAACGAAGCGGTCCGGGCCCGGCACGAGCGCACCGGGTCGGCCGAGTTCGCTTTCCCCGATGACGGCCGCTGGGCGCTGACCTGGGAGTGGCTGCTGCGGTTGCGCCGGCGGGGCGGCCTGCCCGGGCACGCCGAGATGGAGGGCAGGACCCTTTTCCTGAAGTTCAACACCGGACCGTCCGGACACGGGATGCCGCCCGCCGCGGGCGAGGCGCTCGGCCTGAAGCTGGCGGGGGCCGGCCAGGTGAAGGTCTTCACATTCGAGGGCGAAGGCGGCCTTACCCCAGGTTCGGCTCATGAGACCAAGAACATCGCATGGGGGCTCGGCCTGGACAACCTGGTGTTCATGATTGATTGGAACGACTTCGGGATCGACCCGCGTCCGGCCTCGAGCGTGATGGCGGGCAGGCCGGCCGATTGGTTTGCGCCCTACGGCTGGCGGGTCACCGGCACCGAGCACGGCATGGAGTGGGGACCGGTCACCCGGACGGTCCTGGACGCGGCCTGCGGCCCTGGGCAGGCCCCGACGATGGCGTGGTTCCGCACGCAGAAGGGCCGCGGCTACGGCAAGGTCGACGCGGCTAGTCACGGGACGCCGTTCGGCATGAACGCCGGGCCGTTCTGGGCCGGGCGCAAGCGGTTCATGGAGCGCTACGGTGTGGCCTACGAGGGCGTCGACTCCGCCGCGCCGGCCAGCGTCGACGCCGTGCAGGCCCAGGCCGCCGCGAACCTGCGGGTCGCGATGAGCGTGCTGCGCCGCGACGATGAGCTGGTGACCTGGCTGTCGGACCGGCTGCTCGCGATCGCGGACACGGTACCTGAATCGGTGGCCGGGTTCCGGCTCGGCTCACCTGAGGTCTTCTGCGACCCTCGTATCTTCGACGTGGCCAGCTATCCGGACAGCATGTGGAAAAAGCCCGGGGAACAGGCGCCGAACCGGGCTGGGCTAGCCGCCTGGGGCGCGTACGTGAACTCGCTCGCGGTGCGCGACTACGGCCGGCCGCTGTTCATCGCCGCCTCGGCGGACTTGGCTGAATCCACCAACATCGCCGGGTTCGGCCACGACTTCGACGGCGCGCCCGGCACCGGCTGGTTCGATCGGTCCGCCAACCCGACGGGGGCGCTGCTGCCGACGGAGATCACCGAGTTCACCAACGCCGGGCTGGTCACCGGGCTGGCCACGGTCAACCTGGCGGCGGACCCGTTCGAGGCGTTCGACGGCTTCTGGGGCGCGTGCTCGACCTACGGTTCGTTCTCCTACCTGAAGTACGGGCCGATGCGGCTGTTCAGTCAGCTGGCTCAGGACACTGAGCTCAAGGTGGGCAAGGTGCTGTGGATCGCGGGCCACTCGGGGCCGGAGACCGCGGAGGATTCGCGCACCCACTTCGGCATTTTCTCGACCGGGGTCACTCAGCTGTTCCCCGAGGGGCACGTCATCGACCTGCATCCCTGGGAGTACAACGAGGTGCCGGTCCTGCTCGGCGCCGCGTTCTCCCTCGACGTGCCGATCGTGGCGCTGCACCTGACCCGGCCGCCGGTGGAAATACCCGACCGCGAGGCGCTGGGCATCCCGTCCCACCTGGCCGCGGCGCGCGGCGCGTACGTACTCCGGGAGTCCCGGCCGGACCAGCCGGCCGGCGGCACCGTCTTCCTGCGCGGCACCATACCGACGCGGAACGTGGTGAACGTGCTGCCTGAGCTGACCGCGCGGGGGATCAACGTGCGGATCGTCGCGGCGATCAGCCCACAGCTGTTCGCGCGGCAGCCGGTCTCCTATCAGCGCTCGGTGACGGGTCCGGCCGGCGGACTCGACGCCATGGTTATCACCAACGGCGCGTTCAAGCTGATGAAGGACTGGGCTGACGGGCCGCTGGTGCGGGAGTACTCGCTGTCCTCGGACTGGGACGACCGCTGGCGCACTGGCGGCTCGCTTGATGAGGTCATCGAGGAGGCGCACCTAGACGAGGGGCATATCCTGGCAGCGCTCGAGCGGTTCGCCGCCGAAAGGCCCGAGCGGCTACGGCACCTGCGGGAACAGCTCGACGAAGCCTGAACGAGAAGCCGCTATGAGCGATGACCTCCTGCTGTGAGCGCGGATAGCGTCGCGGAGCCAGGCCGCGCGCGGAGCCGGGCCGTCGGCTCAGCGTGTCAGGAGGCGCTCCACCCGGGTCAGGGTCTCCTTGACGCTGGGCTCGGACGCGACATCGTAAGCCGCGGGCAGGGACAGCCAGCGCAGCGGGGCGTCCGGATTCTCCGGGCGGGCCGCGTCCGGGGTCTGGGTGGCCATGAAGAGCCTGATGTCGGCGTGCTCGTGCGCGGGCTCACCCTTTCCGGCCGGGACGCTGACGATGACCACGTGCCTGATCCCCGCGTTCGGCCACGGCTCCAGGTCCGGCAGGCCGGTTTCCTCCTGCGCTTCCCGGCTGGTGATGGCGAGCAGGTCGCTCTCCCCCGGGTCGCCGTGCCCGCCGACCTGAAGCCAGGACTGCTGACGCTGATGCCAGCGCAGCAGCACCCGAGCGGTAGGCGGATGCAGGATCAGCGCGGATGCAGTGACGTGCAGCGGGAGCTCGCGCCGCCATGGGTCACCCGTAGCGGTCACCAGCGCTCGAAGTCGTCGTACGTCAGCTGCCTCGTCGTCGTTCTCGGGGCGGTAGCGATACAGCAGCGCACCGAGCGAAGAGTCCGGAGGTTGAGGTTCCACAGAACGCGATGGTAACCGGTCTTCAGCCGACCAGATCATGCCCGGGCGGCCCGCAGACGGTCAGACCGCGAACAGGAAGGGCAGGCGCCCGGTGACGCCGGGAGTGCAGGCGAAGATGTCGCCGGCGTGCGGCTGCCCGGCCAGATCGGCGGGGGTGAAGTTCTCCCGGGCGGTGGTGATGTACAGGGTGCTGAGGTCGGCACCGCCGAACGCGGCCGAGGTGACCTGGCTGACCGGTAGGGTCACCACCGTGTCGAGCACCCCCCCAGGGGTATAGCGTCGCAGCTCGGCCGAGCCCCAGACGGCGAGCCAGAGGCCACCTTCGGCATCCAGGGTCAGGCCGTCGGGTACGCCGCCGACGGTCACGAAACGCCGCCGGGCACCCAGCGTTCCGGTCTCGGGATCGGTGTCGAACACGTCCACTCCCCCGCTGGCACTGTCGGCGAAGTAGAACGCGGTGCGGTCATCGGACCAGTCCAGGCCGTTGGACAGGCCGACGTCGCCGAGGATCTCGCCGACCGCGCCGTCCGGGCGCAGCCGGTACAGCCCGCAGGGCGGCCCGTCGTGCCGCCAGGCGCAGGTGCCCGCGCAGAAGTTTCCCCACGGATCGGGCTTGCCGTCGTTGAATCTGACCACCGAACGATCGACGGTGAACTCGCCCAATGACCTCGGATGCCGACCGTCGTGGTCGGACAGGGCAAACCGGTCCGCCAGCGCGACCACCAGGCCACCGCTGCGGGTCAGCCCGACGGTGCCGACCGGGTCGCCGACGTCGAACCACCGGTGCGCACCGGTGGCCGGATCGAGCGCGTGCACGCGGCCGGGGAGGATGTCTACCCAGCGCAGCAAGCCGCGGGCGGCATCCCAGACCGGCCCCTCGGCCAGCTCGCACTGGGCTGGAACCACGATCTCGGCGCCGAGATGCCTAGTCACTCTGCTATCCAATCACGGGGGCCCCATCAGGCGGGTTCCCAGGCGTTCGGGCGCCACGAGGGCCCTAAGAAGCGGCGGAGGTTGCCTGCGACACGCCGATGTCTCGTCACCGTCTCGGGCCTGCGGACTTCGCCGCTCGTGGCCGGCCTGCTGATCACGTCGATCGCGAACGGCACCCTGGTCAGGCGTACCGCCGTTACAAGATCTTCCCGGCGGCCGGCTTCTTCGTGATGGCGGTGGGGCTGTACCGGCTGGCGCTCGCGCGGCCCTGGCCGACGAGGCACCGGTCCTCACCCTTGAGTGGCGGGGAGCCGGGTGTTACCCGGCTCGCGCGGGTGGCGGGTCGTGGCTATGCAAGATCTTGGTCTTGTCGGGACTGTAGGCCGTGGTGGTGCCGTCGCGGTTCAAGACGACGGTCCAGCCCATCTCGTGGATGACAATGTGATGGTGATACCAGCAGAAAAGCGCGCAGTCGTTCACGCTGGTCTTGCCGCCGCGGGCCTGGTGGGTGAGGTGGTGGATCTCGCACCGTGAAGCGGGCTCATCGCATCCGGCGGGGAACCGGCAGTGCTGGTCCCGCTCACGGATCGCCTGCCGGATCCCAGCCGGCACGTCCTTACTGACCCCGACATCCAGCGGCAGGCTCGGGCCGCTCAGCCGGGCGCCTAGCTCGCGACGGCGCAGGAACGAGGCCAAGCCGCCCGGGCCCGACAGCAGGGCGACCGCCTTGCCGATGATCTCTCGCTCGAGGGCATGGCGGCCGCGCAGGGTCGGCGGGACCGGCGAGCCACCGAAGGCGGGGTGGCAGTGGCCGGGACCATGGCCTGCTAGCTGCACGCACAGCCCGACCAGACCGTCCAGGACAGCGAGGTTGACCTCACCGAAGACTATGGGGGTAATCGAGGCGTCGCACGCGAACCCCCTGGCCTCCTCGCCTTCCAGCCAGGCGGTGCCGTCGCTGCCGGACACCGACGCGGCCGCCCGGGCCGCGGCCCATCTGGCCCGGACCCGCTCTGTCCAGGCTTCCCGCAGCGTCGACCGGGTGTCTAGGTCCAGCAGGTCCGTGAGGGAAATGTGGGCTATTACCTTGGCGGGCTGCCCGGCCCGGGCCGGAACCAGGCCGGCGGCGACCAGGCGTTTCATGGCTTCTTCGAGCGCATCGTGGAAACGCTGGACGTGACTGCGGTCATCCTCAGCACCGCGCGGCGCCGATAGCGCCTCCAGCACCGTATTCATCAGCGCGGCGCACTCCGGAGTGAGATCTCCGCTAAGGACGCCCGCGCCTTGGAAGGTGGTCTCCAGCCGGACAGCTCGGTCCGCCAACGTTCTACCGGGATTGTCGTCGTCTGGGGTATCGGGGCGGGAGCGGGTCTGGATCTCGGCGGCCAGCGCGGCTAGGTCCCGCAGGTCCATTCCGGCCCCCGCCGCGCTGGCCAGGATCTCATCGGCGTCATTCCGGCGGTCCTCGGGGATCTGGTCGGTCCAGCCGCAGATGGCACGAGCGTAGGACTCCGACATCTGCGCCGTGGCCAGCGCCTGCAGCACCCGGGGGTGGGTTCGGCCCCGCCGGGCCCAGGCTAGGTGCCCCGCGGCGGCGCCTCTGGTGATCCGGGTCTGGTGAATCAGCCAGGACCGGGGGCTGTACGCCCCGTCGGCGCAGTAGCCCTGGTTAGCGGCGAAACCGCTGATGATCGAGGCCCGCGCTGCGGTACGTAGCGCGTCGGCTTCTTCCAGCGACTGCAAGCACTCGGCTTGCTCCGCTGTGGCCATCTCGGTCGGGTCGGCGGCGGCCAGGTAGCGTGTTGCGGACTTCAGCATCGCCAGCGCCTCGGCGGTGCTGACGGGTGTCGGGGCGGTGCTCACCTGGCTCACCTCCTCACGCATGCTGGTCCTGGCGATGCTCCTTAACTGCCCTGTAGTCGAAGGCACGGTTCGTGCCGCACTGAGCCAGATATCAAGGCTCGTAGCTCATTTGAATTATTTGTTCTATAGTACAACCCGACGAGAATATTTCGGGGTACGACACGCCGCAGCTGTGCACTACCTAGGATCGGACCGGCTGAGCGATGAGCATCCTGTTGTCCGGGATGACCCAGAGGTCTCAGTGGCCCGTGGTTCGATCGCCCCGGCGGGTACCCGTCCGCGGAACCTGCCAGAGGCGACCGCGTAGCCCTCGGATCAGTTCTCCCCGACCTGCGTTCGGGAGGGAGGGCCAAGACCATTGAAGGCACCGAGCCGGAGCGGTGCTCGGCGCGCGGGAGAGGCTCGGCTCTGGTAGCATCTCGGCGAGGTCCTGGGGCCGTTAGCTCAGCGGGAGAGCGCTTCCCTGACACGGAAGAGGTCACAAGTTCAAATCTTGTACGGCCCACGCCATTTTCGAAAACCTGTCTAACGCTTGGAGCCCTAAGGGGAGCCAGCTACCTGCAGTTTTGCTCCTTAAACGCTGGTCAGAGAGCCCTCACGTTGCAGTGTGACTAAGAGAATTTCGCCCTACGCCATGCTCGCTGGAGGACCCGCGAGATGCCGTGACGGCCATTCGGCTGCGGGTTTCGAATCACGGGAGTGAAGGTCTGCTCGCCCTCATCTCACTGAACGCCGACTCGGCGCGCAAGCTGACAGCTGATCCGTGGCGGTACATACGGGCACAGATAGTCCCGTTCGGGCGTACCGATATCCCGCAGGAGCTTCGGTGTGGTCCGGTCATTTACTGCTCTGGGCCGCATACGGAAGTGGCCTGCAAGACCGCTTGCTTCTCAGAAGGGCTTTCAGAAGATCTCAGGCGTGGCCCGCTGCCGGATCCGGCGGTGGATGAGAATAACGGCGCCGCCGCACGGCGGCCGGCCTGGCGTCCGCGCCGGCCTCCGGCCCCGGGCC
>JALYVS010000445.1 GCA_030853115.1 Actinomycetota bacterium | reverse complement strand
CATTCCGTCAATCTAAGGGAGATGCCATCATCTTGGCAACCATTAACACGTTATCCACAGATCTCGGCGCGTCCGCCGGTGGATATGTGGAAACCTGGATCCGGGAACCTTAATTCAACGGCATTGGTCGCGGGCGTTATTGTAGGGTCCATAGTGGTGGCTGCAAGCACGCTAAGAAGATCTCGTCGGAGGTCGCGATCGTAAGCGCATTAACCTCGATCTAATGAGAGCTAACGGGTCGGCCGTCGGGCAGACTCGGACCTGGTAGCCGCCGGCAGGTGAGCACTTCCTCGATCTGGACCGTGAGTCCTGGCGAAAGACCGTGCCCCTGCTGGCTGGCCGGGAGAGTTGATCGCTGCTGGATGCCTCTGTGTTTGTCAACTTGAATGTGACCGGCATCATTGGGTAGCCACCCCGGACACTCAGTTGAGTCCGGCTGTCGCCTTGCCCGACATGTTGCTTAAAGCTGAGCGGCCGGCGGCCGGAGCTGACGGAGGACTTTGCGCAGCAGGGCCAAGGCGTAAGAAGCGATGATCACGGCGAGGATGAGCGCCACCGCGGGGTCGAGCCAGTACCAGCCTCCGGTGGCCAGGATGATCCCGCCCGTGGCGGCGACGCCTGCCGCCGCCGCGGCATCGGCGATGGTATCGAGCAGGACCGCGGCGACGGACAAGTCGCGCCCGTCAGAATCATCGTCGTCTACTCCAGCTTGGAGCACCAGAGCGCTGGCGGTCATCACCAGCGCGGCCACACCGCTCACGATAAGCACGGGCAGGCCGTGTACCTGCGGGGTACGCGTGAGGAGGCGCTCGGCAGCGGCGCCGACGACGAGAACCTCGAGAACCAAGAGCCATCCGCAGTTGACCAGCGCGGCCACGTCCGTGGGCGATGGATGGCCGTGCCGCCGACCCCGGCTGGCCTGACGCGCTGACCGGCGGGTGGCCAGCAACGCTACGGCTACCCCGGCTGCGTCCAAGAGGTAGTCGCTGCCCTCGGCGAGCACCGCGAGCGAATGCGCCGCTACCCCCACGGTCACCAGGGCGGCGACAAGACCAAGGTTAAGCACCAGGACGAGTATCAAGCGTTGCGTACGGGGCACCTAGGAGTTCCTCTGATTCGATGGCGGCCGGTAACGCCGTGCCAGCTCCACCGGCCCGGCGCCCTGCTAGTGACTCCTGTCCGATCCGGCGGCTACCATCCAGGCAGCCTCGGCCCGGCGGTCCAGCAGAAGATCCACCACGCCTTCCGGGTCAAGGCCACTGGGATCGACCCATAGCCCAGCATGCGGCAACCGGTCGAGGCCGCGCTCGATGATCCCCTCAAACTCGTTGACCGGCCGGCCGTCGGCTGCGGCTTGGACGCGGGCGGTGAACGTCGCAGCCTCGGGGTGATCGGAGTCGCCATAGCGGTCCGCCAGATACGCGGCCTCTTCGGACAGCCGGTCCACCCCGCGCTGCCGTAGCACCGCTACCGGCGGCCGGAGCACTACGAAGTTGACCAGCCGGCCGCTCAGGCCCTCGGTGAGCGACCCGAACCCTTCGTTGATGATCGAGTCGGTAACGACGGCAGTAATCCCGGCATCGGCGAACGCGGCCGCGACGAGGCACGCATTACGGATACGCAGCGCATACTGGACGCCCGCCGCGCCAGCCAGGCGTCCGGTGCCGGGGTCGCTGTCACCAGGAACCGGCCACCGGCAGCCGGCGACGATCAGTCGCTGCATCTCGTCGCCGTCGACGTGCGCGGCGGGCGGGAGCCGTTGCGCGAGAAGGCGGGCCGTCGTGGTCTTGCCCGCGCACGCATTGCCGCTGATGATCCAGATTCCGGCGCACTCGGCCAGCTGACGGGCAGGTTCGGAAGTCACCGGCTAAGTCTGGCAAAGCCGGGATAGCTGTCTGCACCTGCGCCCGGGAGCTTCGGTGAGTAGGCGGGCTAAGTCCGGGTAGTCGGTAAGGATGGGCTGGTCGTTACTTCCAGGGGGCCGGTTCGGCCGGGGATACGCCATCGCGGCTGCGTGTTTTCTGATCCTGCTCGGCGGATGCTCAGCATCGCCGAAGCCGCGTACCCCGGGCCCGGCTGTGAGCCCCAAGGCGGTGGCGCTTAGGGCCGGCTGCTCGATGCAGGTGGCACCGGGCCGAGTCCGGCCGGCGGTCCGGCCGGTTACCGTGACGGTTCCCGAGGCGCCTACCGCGATGGTGGGCACGCCCGATGGCCGGTGGGCGTTTGCTTCGCTGTCCAGCCAAGCCAGCGGCGCGATCGGGGTCATGGCGGTGGCGGGCGGAACGCTGCGGCTGGTCCGGATGGTGCCGTTGCCGCACCCGCTGGCGGCCGCGTTCGGGATGACGCTGACCCACGACGGGCGGCTGCTGGTGGTGGCGGGCGAAGCAGCCACGGCGGTGCTGAACGTGTCCGCACTGGAAGAAGGCCGCGGCAACCCGGTAGCCGGGGTGCTGAGCGATGCGGGGGCCGGCCAGTTCGAGGTCTCGGTGTCACCTGATGACCGGTACGTATACGTGAGCAACGAGGACAGCGGCGACCTGAGCGTGTTCGACCTGGCCGTAGCGCTCCGGCGCGGCTTTACCGCCCCCGGAGTCGCCGTTGGCCTGGTGCCGCTGGCTAACGGAACCGTCGGTGTGGCCCAGTCGCCGGATGGCAGCATGCTCTACGTAACGACCTTCGGCGCCTACGGCCCCCACGGGCAGCTGTGGGTCATCGACGCGGCCCGCGCGGACAGCGGGGCCGGCCGCCGGGCCGTGCTGGCTCATGTTTTCGCCGGGTGCCAGCCGGTACGCGTGGCGGTGTCTCCGGACGGCAGCACGGCCTGGGTGACCGCATTGCAGTCCAACGCGCTGCTGGCGTTCTCCACCGCCGGGCTGCGCACCGATCCGTCCCGGGCGCTGCGGGCCGTGGTCCGGACCGGATCCGAACCGGCCGGGCTGCTCCTCGTCGACAACGGGCGGGTGGCCCTGGTCGGCAACTCCAACCGCGGCCTGGTGCCGGATAGCCAGGGCACGAACGGCCCGCAGACGGTCAGCATCATCGACACGGCGGCCGCGCTCGCGCACCGGCCCGCCACCACCGGTGCCGTGCCAGCCGGCCTGTTCCCCCGCGACCTGAGCCTGGATCAGGCCACGGGCCAGGTCATGCTGGGCAACTTCAACTCCGGCACCGTCGAGGAATTCCCCGTACCCGAGCCTATCCCGCAGGCTCCGTAAAGATCGCCGGGCCGTGTTTCGCGCAGGCCGCCAGGGGCAGCGCTGGCGCCGTGAGCACCGACGAGCAAAACACGAAGCAAAGCAGCAGCGGCTCGCACCCTGTCGACTCGCCCCCTGTCGACTCGCCCCCTGTCGACTCACCCTCAGCCGATTCACCCTCAGCCGGCCAGCGGAGCGCGGCCGGGGACAAGGTGACAGGCCCGGTGATGGGGGCGGCGGTGGTGTCCGCCATCTCATCGCTGCTGTACGGCTACGACACCGGAATCATCTCGGGCGCGCTGCTGCAGATAAAAAAGGATTTCCATATTGGCAGCGGGATGCAGCAGATCGTCGCCTCCGCGATCCTCGCGGGCGCTATCCTGGGCGCGTTCTTCGGCAGCCGGCTGTCTGAGCGGCACGGACGGCGCCTGACCGTGCTGATCCTGGCGTGCATTTTCGCCGTCGGCGCGCTCGGGTCGGCGGCCGCTCCTTCTCCCTGGCTGCTGGTCGCCGGCCGCGTGGTGCTCGGCTTCGCCGTCGGCGGGGCGACGCAGACCGTCCCGATGTACGTCGCCGAGCTGGCTCCGGCCCGGCATCGCGGCCGCCTCGTGCTCACCTTCCAGGTGGGGATCGGCGTGGGAATCCTGATTGCCACCCTCGTCGGTGCCGCCGCAGGTATCTCCTGGCGGCTGGCCATCGCGCTCGCCGCGGCCCCGGCCGTGGTGATGTTCGTGCTGATGCTGCGGCTGCCGGAAAGCCCGCGCTGGCTGGTCAAGAGCGGTGACCGCGACGCGGCGCGGGACACGCTAGGCCGGATACGCGCCGACGGTGCCGACGTCGAGGGAGAACTCGGCGACATCGAGGCTCTGGAGGAGCACGAGCAAGATGCCGGGGACAGCGACAAGGGCTGGCGCGGCCTGCGCCGGCACTGGGTACGTCCGGCCCTGCTCGTCGGATGCGGGATCGCGGTCTTCACCCAGCTGAGCGGCATCGAGATGATCATCTACTATTCGCCGACGATCCTCACAGACAACGGGTTCTCCACCTCCGCCGCGTTGTGGGTCAGCGTGGGGCTGGGCGCCACCTACCTGGTGATGATGATCGTCGGGCTGTCGATCGTGGACCGCATCGGCCGCCGGCGGCTCACCCTGACCATGATCCCGGGGGCGGCACTGGCCCTGGCTTGCCTGGGGACCCTGTTCGCCACTGGTCACAGCGGCCGGAACGACACCCCGTTCATCATCGCCTGCCTCATCGTTTTCATGTTCTTCAACGCGGGGGGGCTGCAGCTGATGGGCTGGCTGACCGGATCGGAGATCTACCCCCTGGCGGTCCGCAGCGCGGGCACGAGCGCTCAGGCCATGACGCTGTGGAGCACCAACCTCCTGATCAGCGTGACGCTGCTCACGATCATCAACGCCGTCGGCGCGGGACCGACCATGTGGCTGTACGCCGCGTTCAACGTGGCGGCGTTCTTTTTCGTGTGGTGGCGCCTGCCGGAGCTGACCGGACGGAGCCTGGAACAGATCGAGCAGCAGCTGCACCGGGGCAAGTTCCGGCCCTCGGACTTCACCCGCCTGTCCGCCCGCTCCCGCCGCGGCGTGGCCAGCTAGCGCGCTCGGCCCAGCGGCTCCCCCGGCTCACCCGGGGAGCTCGCGCGGGCGTTCAGGCGGTCACGCTGCGGGATCACTACGTATTTCGGGTCCTCGGTGGAGGCGACGCCGGCCGCGAAGGTGCCGAAACGCTGCAGGACGCTGCCGCCGAGCAGGGCCAGGC
>JALYVS010000084.1 GCA_030853115.1 Actinomycetota bacterium | reverse complement strand
GCACCCCGGCGTCGCGGGTGCTCCGCCAAGCCGCCGCCTCGGCCTCACTGCGCGGCCGAGGCCCGATCAAGGCGGCCAGCACCTGCTCGATGACCGCCCGGTCCATCGGCAGCCCGTCCGCCGACAGTTCGGCGCACAGCAGCTCGGCGGTGGATTCGCAGCGGGCCGCCGCCAGTGCCCTGGGCTGATCCGCCAGGGCTATCGGAAGATCCGCCAGCACCGCCGACTGATCCGCCAGCACCGCCGACTGATCCGTCGGTGTCGGTGGCGCCGCCAGCGCGTCGCGCTGCAGCTCCGCGACCGCACGGGCCAGCACCGCCCACCGGGCGATCCGGCCTGCGCTGTCCGCCCAGCCGCCGCCGGCCCACTCGGACCGCAGGTACCCGTCGGGAGCCACCGGATCGTCGGCCTCACCCTCGTCGATGCCGAACAGGTCGAGCGGCCCGGCGGCCGGCATCGTCTCGGTGTCCAGGCCGTGCAGCCGGGCCCACGCCCACCCCGGATCAGCCCGCCACCCGCCGAACAGCAGCCGGTGCACCGCCGCGATATCCCAGCAGGTCGCCAGCCGCACCCCGTCCCCGGCCAGGTGCGCGGCGGTCTGACCCGACCACACGGCCCAACGCGGCCGCAGCGCCTCATCCGCGCGCCCCACCCCACTTGCCGGTCCAGGACCCGGCAGCCCAGCTCCCACCGGGACCGCCCACGCGCGGTCCGCTGTGGCCAGTCCGAGGCTCCCGGCCGGAGAGACCACCAGCCCGACGAGATCGCCGCGGTTCACTCCGGCCTGCCGCAACGACGTCACGAGGTCAGCATCTCCCACGGACCCCACCCTGCCACGGACCCGGTCTCAGCGCATGACGACGGAGCCGAGGCTGCGCATCACCTGCTTGCGCATCACGACGAACAAGATGACCAGGGGCAGCACGGAAAGCAGGACGGCGGCCATCACGGCGGGAACGTTGATGGCGTACTGGCCCTCGAGCTTGGTCAGGCCGAGCGGCAGCACCGCCACGCTGTTGCTCTGGGTCAGGACGAGCGGCAGGATGAAGTTGTTCCACACGTTCAGGCCGTCATAGATGGCCAGGGTGGCCAGGACCGGCTTGGACAGCGGGACGATGAGCCGCCGGAAGACGGTCCACTCGGTGCCGCCGTCGACCAGCATCGCGTTGATCAGCTCGCGCGGGATGTCCCGCACGAAACTCACCATGATCATTACCGAGACCGGGATGGCGGCGGCGCTCATCGTGAGCATCAGCGCGAAGAGCGTGTCGTACAGGTGCAGCTTGTAGATGATCAGGTACAACGGCACGATGATGGCCTGGATGGGGATGGCCAGGCCGAGCAGCAGGATGCGGAACGAGGCGGCCGCGGCCCGGGTCGACTGCCGGACGATGCGGAACGCCGCGCCCAGGCAAATCGATACCGTCAGCGTGATGCAGACCACCGTGATGATCACGCTGTTGAGCAGGGTAACGGCCCAGTCCGGCGCCGAACACCGTGCTGTACTCCGACAGGGTCAGTGTTCCCTTGGGCAGCCACGGATTCTCGGTCAGGTAGTTGCCCTGGCTGCGGAAGCTGGCCAGCACCATGTAGTAGATCGGCGCGAGCACCACGATCAGCCATACGGTGGCCAGCACGAACGCGATCACCCGCCCTGGGGCGAGCCGGCTCGCCCGGGTCTGCGATCCGGTGGCAACGCCGCGGCCCCGAGGGGACCCCATGCGGACGGGACGGGTGGCGGTCTGACTCACGCGGCGCCCTCCTGCTGGCTGGCCATCGACCCGAATCCGCTCAACCGGACCAGGCCGAAGGCGATGCCGACGCCGACCACGCCGAGGACGACAGCGAGCACGCTGGCGTAGCCGAACTCGTTCTGGGAGAACGCCGCCTGGTACATGTCCAGCGAGAGCACGCGCGTGGTGTAGCCAGGACCGCCGCTCGTCATGATGTAGACGATGTCGAAGTACGTGAGCGACCCGACGATGATCAGGGTGCTCGACGTGACGACGGTGTAGCGGAGCTGGGGAGCGTCACCCGCCAGAACAGCTGCGCGGGGCTGGCGCCGTCCAGCCGCGCTGCTTCGTACAGCACATGGGGGATCTGCCTGCGGCCCATCTGGTAAAGCAGGCAGTGGAACGGGATGAACTGCCAGGCGATCAGCGCGATCACCACGTACAGCGTGAGGCTGGGGTTACCGAGCCAGTTCTGCCGGAGGAAGGCGAGATGGGAAGACCTGGCCAGGGCGGTCAGGCCGCCGAAATTGGGGTCGAGCAGCGCTTCCCACATCAGCGCGATGCCCGCCGTGGACAGCAGCAGCGGCAGCACGTAAAGCGCCGCGTACACCGACCTGTAGCGCTGCCGGCCGGCGGTGAGCAGCCCGAGTGCGATCGAGATCGGCGTCTGCACCAGCCAGCTGAGCACCACCACCTTGGCCGTGACGATCAGTGCCTGGCGGGCCAGCGGGTCCTGCGCGAACTGAACCCAGTTCGCTCCGCCGGCCCAGTGCGGCGTGCCGAGCCCGTTCCACCGGAACAGGCTCAGCAGCACCGCGCCCAGCATCGGCACCGCGATGAACACGCCGAACAGCACCATGGCCGGAGCCAGGCCGGCCAGGTCAGCCAAGCCCCGGTTATGCTGGCTGACCCGCCTGCCCGCCGTCGCAGGCGCGGAGCGGCTAGGCACCGGAAGGCTGGCTGTCCATCGTGGCCGCGAACTTCTGCGGGGTCATCGTCAGCTCGAAGACCTGGGCCAGGTCAGCCAGCATTGGTGTGGCCTCCTGCGGCGGCACCGCCTGGTCCCAGGAGTACTGGAAGCTCGGCGCCTGCTGGACCGAGCTGTAGATGGTCTGGTCGTAGGAGGCCAGCTGCTGGCCGGCGAACAGGTCAGCGGCACCTTTGAGGACCGGGACCTCGCCCGCGCCCACGGTGGCCTTGGCGTAGGAGGCCGACGCCAGCACCCCTTGCATGAAGACCTCGGCCACGGTTTTCTGCGCCGGGCTGGCCTTGCTGGCGATCGACACATAGCTGGCCGTATTGCCGGCCAGGTCCTGCGGGTCGCCGGCGCCCCCGCTGACCGCGGGGAACGGCGCCAGGCCAAGGTTGCCGCCGGTCACGAATGACTTGTCCAGGCCGAGCATCGATGAGACATCCCAGTCGCCCATCAGCTGAATGGCGGCCTTGCCGCTGTAAACCAGCGCGTCCGAGCCGCCGCCGCTGTAATGCAGCGAGTCGTAGCCGCTCTGGAAGGCGCCCGCCCGGGCGAGCTGCTGGATGTCGGTGAGCGCCTTGATGATCGCGGGGTTCGACCAGGCGCCTGCCGTGCCGAGTTCGACTGATTTGAAGGCGCTGGGGCCGCCGATCCGGTCGGTCAGGTACTCCAGGTACATCAGGCCGGGCCACTGATCACCGTCGGCCAGCGAGATCGGCGCGTAGCCACGGGCCTTCAGCGTGCTCACCGTAGCCAGCAGGCCGGAGAAGGTGGTGGGGAAGCTCAGGTGGAGCTGGCTGAAAATGGTCTTGTTGTAGAAGAAATAGACCGGCTGAGTGCCCTCAATCGGCACACCGTAAAGGTGCCCGTCGAAGGTCACGGCGCCCAGCGAAGACGGCAGAAAGTCCGAGGCCCAGCCCGGGTTACCGAGCGAAGTGACGTCACCGGCGTTGATGAACTGCTTGAGCGGGCCGCCGCCCCAGGTCCAGAAGATAGTCGGCGGGTTGCCCGCGCCCATCGCGAGCTGGATTTTCTGCTTATACGACTGGTTCTCGACGTAGTCGACGGTGATCGTGTCACCGGGGTGGCTTTTCTCGAAGGACGTCACCGCCTGGTTGATCACGGTGTTGGCGGGACTCGGGCCGGTGGTGACAAGCCACATGGTCACGTTGGTGCCGCCAGGCGCGCCGGACGGGGACGCCTTGCCGCTGCCGGCGGCCCCGCCGCACGCCGTCAGGGTAACGGCCAGTACCGTTGCGGCCGCGGCCGCTAGCCATCGCGGTCGGCCGGTGTCGCCTGATCTATGCAAGCTGGGCATCGCATTCCTCCTGGCGCCGGGAAGGGAGGTTCGAAACATTTAGAAAACATTTCGAAGGTGTTCGTCATATTAGAGAGCAGTTGGCCACTGGTCAACCCTTATGTACGAGGCTGTCGATGGCCTTTCATCAGCAGGACAACCAAGGTTGACCGTGACACGTGACGATGATTGAGTTAACATGACGTTGTCGAAACTATTTCGAACCGAGGGGGAGCGCTGTTTAGCAGCGAGCATGCGCCGGACGGGCCCGCTACCGCTCATCCGGACACGGGCCGCACTGCCCGCACCACGCTGGCGATCATCGCGGCCGAGGCCGGAGTCTCGCTGCCGACCGTGTCCAAGGTGGTCAACGGGCGCCCCGACGTCGCGGCCGGCACCCGGGCCCGGGTCGAGCAACTGCTGGCCGCGCATAACTACCTGCGGACCGGTATGGGCAGGCAGCGCCGGTCGGGACTGATCGACCTGGTGTTCAATGGCCTGGACAGCCCGTGGGCGGTAGAGATCCTGCGCGGTGCCGAGGAGTGGGGTGCGAGCCACCAAACCGGTGTCGCCGTCTCGTCGGTGCGGCATGGTAACGCCCGGCCGGCCAGCTGGACCAGCGCCCTGGCCAGCCACGACACCGACGGCGTGATCCTAGTGATCTCCAAGCCGACCCAGGAGCAGCTCGAGCAGCTGCGCAGCAGCGGCATCCCGCTAGTCGTGGTCGACCCGGTCGACCCGCCGCCGCCCGAGATTCCGAGCGTCGGCGCCACCAACTGGGCGGGCGGCCTGGCGGCTACCGAGCACCTGCTCAGCCTGGGACACCGCCGGATCGCGGCCGTCGGCGGCCCCGAGGACTACCTGTGCAGCCGGGCCCGCCTCGACGGCTATCGTTCGGCCCTGGAACGGGCGGGTATCGCCGTCGATCTTAGGTTGGTCCGGCACGGTGACTTCCAGCACGAGGGTGGCTTCGCCGGCGGCGGCGAGCTTCTTGACCTGGTCGATCGCCCGAGTGCCATCTTCACGGGCAACGACCAGCAGGCGCTGGGCATCTATGAAGCCGCGCGGCAGCGGGGCCTGCGGATCCCGCAGGACCTGAGCGTGGTCGGCTTCGACGATCTTCCGGTGGCCCGCTGGGTCTCCCCCCCGCTGACCACGGTCCGTCAGCCGCTGGCCGAGATGGGCCGGGCGGCCGCGCAGATGCTCGGCGAGCTCATTGAGGCCAGGCCACTGCGCAGCACGCGGGTCGAGCTATCGACCGAGCTGATCGCACGTGAGTCGACCGGCCCCCTGGAGGCGGCCCGATGAGCCAGCCCCAGGTAAGCCAGCACACTGAGGTCTGGCGCGATCCGTCCCAGCCTGCCGCCGACCGGATCCGTGACCTGCTCGGCCGGATGACGCTGGAGGAGAAGACCGCCCAGCTGACCAGCATCTGGCTGGGCAACGAGCCTCGGGACAATCACGTCGCCCCGATGCAAGGCGAGTTCAGCACGACCACGCCGCCGCTGGCTGACGTCATCGCCAGCGGGCTGGGCCAGCTCACCCGGGTGTTCGGCACCCGGCCCGTGCGGCCGGCCGACGGCGTCCGCTCGCTGCGGGAGTTCCAGGCGCAGATCGTGGCGGCGAGCAGGTTCGGCATCCCGGCCGTCGCCCACGAGGAGTGCCTGACCGGCTTCGCCGCCTGGACCGCGACCATTTTTCCGACCCCGCTGGCCTGGGGTGCGTCATTTGATCCCGGCCTGGTCCAGGAGATGGCCGCGGCGATCGGCACGAGTATGCGCCAGGCTGGCATTCACCAGGGTCTGGCGCCCGTGCTCGACGTGATCAGGGACCTGCGCTGGGGCCGGGTGGAGGAAACCATCGGCGAGGACCCCTATCTGGTCGGTTCTGTCGGCACCGGCTACGTGCGCGGCCTGCAGTCAGCCGGCATCCAGGCCACGCTGAAGCATTTCGCCGGCTACTCGGCGTCCCGCGCGGGGCGCAACATGGCCCCGGTGGCTATCGGCCCGCGCGAGTTCGCCGACGTCTTCCTGGTGCCGTTCGAGATGGCGCTGCGACTTGGCGGAGCCAGGTCGGTGATGCCGTCCTACACCGACATCGACGGCGTTCCCGTCTCAGCCGACCGCGCGCTGCTGACCGGCCTGCTGCGGGACGAGCTGGGCTTCGACGGCGTCATCGTCTCGGACTACTACGCGATCGCCTACCTGCAGACGCAGCACGCGGTGGCCGGAACCCCGGCGCAGGCCGCCGCGCTGGCCCTGGCCGCGGGCCTGGACGTGGAACTGCCCACTGTCGCCTGCTACGGCCCGGTACTGGCCCGCGCGGTGCGTGCGGGCCGGGTCCCGGCCGCTCTCGTCGACCGGGCCGCGGACCGGGTGCTGCGGCAGAAATGCGAACTCGGCCTGCTCGACCCGGACTGGCCCGGCGCGGACGGCATCGCCGAGGCGGAGGCCGTCATTGACCTCGATCCGCCCGGCCACCGTGCGCTGGCCCGGCGGCTGGCGGAAGAATCGATCGTGCTGCTCGCCAACCGTGAGCCTACCGGCCACGAGCCGAACGAGCCCGACGGCAGCCCCCGGGCCGCGCTGCCGTTGCGCCCGGACGCCAGCATCGCCGTGATCGGGCCGCTGGCCGAGGACCCGCTGGCCTTCTTCGGCTGCTACAGCATGCCCCGCCACCTGAGCGGACAGTACCCGGAAGCGGCCCAAGGACCGCCGTCGGACACCGTCTTTGCGGCCCTGCGCGCCGAACTGCCCGGCGCGACCATCTCGCTCGCCCGCGGCTGCACCGTCCGCGGCGAGGACCGATCGGGATTCGCGCACGCCATCGTCCACGCGCAGGAAGCGGACCTCGTCGTGGCCGTGCTCGGCGATGAGGCCGGAATCTTCGGCCGCGGTACCTCCGGTGAGGGCTGCGACGTGGCCGACCTCCGGCTGCCCGGGGTTCAGGAGGATCTGCTGCGGGTGCTCATCAGCGCGGGCACGCCGGTGGTGCTGGTGCTGGTAACCGGCCGGCCGTACGCGATTGGCCAGGTCGCGGACCGGCTCGCGGCTGTGGTGCAGGCCTTCTTCCCCGGCGAGGAAGGCGGCGGCGCCATCGCCGGCGTGTTGTCCGGCCGGGTCATGCCAAGCGGCCGGCTGCCGGCGGAGATGCCCAGGTCACCGGGTTCCCAGCCATCGACTTACCTGCGGCCCAGGCTGGCCGGCCGGCACCCCGGCAGTTCAGTGGATCCCACGCCGCTGTTCGCGTTCGGTCATGGCTTGTCTTACACCAGCTTCGAATACGACACCTTGGTCATCGAGCCGGCTGACGTCGCCACCGACGGGACGGCGATCATCTCGTGCACGGTGCGTAACACGGGACTCAGGGCCGGAACCGAAGTCGTTCAGCTCTACCTCAGCGACCCGGTGGCCCAGGTCGTCCGACCGGCCCACTGGCTGGCCGGTTTTGCCCGGGTGCCGCTGGAACCAGGCCACGCGCGGCAGGTACAGTTCCGGCTGCACGCTGACCGCACCGCGTTCTGTGGCCGGGACGGGACCCGGGTGGTCGAGCCGGGCGAGATCGGGGTCGCGGTCGGCGGCGCGTCGGACCGGCTGCGGCTGCACGGGTCGTTCACGCTGCACGGCCCCGAACGCCTGGCTGGTCCCGACCGGGTTCTCGACACCCCGGCCGTGATCCGCTGACCGCCTGGCCTCAGTAGCGCATCCCCATCGCCGCACGCACCTCGGCCAGCGTCGCCGCGGCGATCTCGTTCGCCCGCTCGTTGCCTTCCCGCAGTACCTGCCGCACGTAGCCGAGGTTGTGCGCGTACTCGGCCCGGCGCGCCCGCGCCGGAGCCAGCAGGTCGTTGACCGCGGCGGTGACAGCCGCCTTGAGCGCGCCAGCCCCGCCAGGGCCGATGTCCGCGGCGAACTCGTGCGGATCCTGGCCCAGGGACAAGGCTCCGAGCAACACCAGGCTCGACACCTCGGGCCTGCTGGCCGGGTCATAGGTGATCATCCGCTCCGAATCGGTCTTGGCGCCGCGCAGCAGCCGGGCGGTCTCCTCCGCGCTGGCCGCCAGCGCGATCGTGTTGCCGCGGCTCTTGCTCATCTTGGTGCCGTCGGTGCCGAGCAGCAGCGGCGCGGCTGACAGCAGCGCGTCCGGTACCGGGAACAACGGGCCGCCGAACCGGTCGTTGAAACGACGTGCGATCAGCCGGCTGATCTCGACGTGCGGCAGCTGATCCTGGCCGACCGGCACCAGGTTCGCCTTGCAGAACAAGATGTCCGCCGCCTGGTGCACCGGATAGGTGAGCATCAGGCCGCTGACCGATGACTGCCGGGAGTGCGCGATCTCGTCCTTGACCGTGGGGTTGCGGTTCAGTTCGGGCACCGAGACCAGGCTGAGGAACGGCAGCAGCAACTGGTTCAGCGCAGGCACCGCGCTGTGCGCGAAGATCACGCTGCGGGCCGGGTCGATCCCGATGGCCAGGTAGTCAAGAACCAGCCCGGTCACGTATTCATCCAGGTGGTCGGCGGTATCCCGGTCGGTGAGCACCTGGTAGTCGGCGACCAGCACGAAAACCTCCGCGCCGAGGTCCTGAAGCCGGACCCGGTTCCGCAGGGTGCCGAAGTAGTGGCCTACGTGCAGCGCGCCGGTCGGCCGGTCCCCGGTCAGGATCCGGAACCGGCCCGCGTCGGCGGCGATGAACGCCTCCAGCTCGGCCGAACGGCCCGCTGCGATAGCTGTATTCATGATCATCATCCTCCCGTGCGAGTCCGGGAGAGCATGAAAAAAGACCGCCCAGCCCGGACGGTCTCATGACGAGTACTCTCGCTGACCGCCCTAACCGGCCGGCCACCACGCAGCACCCGATGCGCATCGCATGCTCAGAAGGTTAGCCGAAACGACCCGGGGTGTCACGGGTGACCGGCCGCGCATCCCGCCACCGCCCCGGGACATGAAAGGCTAGGGCTCATGGAATACACCCATCTTGGCCGCTCCGGCCTGAGCGTCAGCCGCCTGTGCCTCGGGACGATGAACTTCGGGCCGCTGACGCCGCCCGCGGACGCGCACGCCATCATGGATCACGCGCACCAGATCGGCGTCAACTTCTTCGATACCGCCAACCGCTACGGCGGCAGGCAGAGCCCGCCCGGGCAGATCACGACGGAGGACGAGTCGCACTCCGGCTGGACCGAGGAGATAATCGGTGACTGGTTCGCGGGCGGCAGCGCCCGCCGGGACCGCACGGTTCTCGCCACCAAGCTCTACGGGGCGATGAGCGACTGGCCCAACGACGGCAAGCTCTCCGCGCTGCACATCCGGCGAGCTTGCGAGGCGTCCTTGCGCCGGCTGCAGACCGACTACATCGACCTGTACCAGATGCATCACGTCGACCGGGACACGCCCTGGGACGAGATCTGGCAGGCCATGGAGGTACTCGTCGCCCAGGGCAAGATCCTGTACGTCGGCTCGTCCAACTTCGCGGGCTGGCACATCGCCCAGGCCAACGACAACGCCGCCGCGCGCGGGTTCTTCGGCCTGGTCAGTGAGCAGTCGATCTACAACCTGCTGACGAGGGAAATCGAGCTGGAGGTGCTGCCCGCGGCGATCGAGTACGGCGTCGGCGTCATCCCGTGGTCGCCGCTGGACGGCGGGCTGCTCGGCGGCGTGCTGAAGAAGGAGCGCGATGGCCGCCGTCGTCTCGCGGGCCGGGCCAAGCAGAAGGTCGAGCAGAACCGGGAGCAGATCGAGGCCTACGAGGACCTATGCGACGAACTGGGCGAGGAACCGGCCAACGTGGCGCTAGCCTGGCTGCTGCACCAGGAGGGCGTCACCGGCCCGATCATCGGGCCGCGCACCCTGGCTCAGCTCGACGACGCGCAGCGGGCGGTGACGCTGCGACTCGACGACGAGGTGCTCAAGCGGCTCGACGGCCTGTTCCCCGGGTATCAGACAGCTCCGGAGCACTACGCCTGGTAAGGCCCTAGCGTGAGCAAGGGGGCTGATGCGCGACCGTTCTCGCTCGTACCGGGTCACGAACATCGAGCTGTTCTCCGACCCCGCCCCGCCGACCCGGTTCCGGAGATCCTGATCTCGCCATGACGGGTGCCACGGGCAGGTGCAGCCGAAGGCGTCGGGCACGCAGTCCGCTGGGGCTCGAGGGCGCTCCGATATGGTTACCTGACGGTAGCCCAGGCCCGCAGGGTCTCGGGTTCGCGAGAAAGGAAAGGTCAGCGACACGATGAGCCATTCCGCGGCAGATAGGTACGCCTGGATCGAGCCCGGCGTCGAGGACCTCGGCGGGGGCGTGTACCGCATTCCGCTACCGTTGCCGATGGACGGGCTGAAGGCGGTCAACGTATACGCGATCGCCGATCCCGGCGGGGTCGATCTCATCGACGCCGGGATCGCGCTGGTCCCGGCCAGGGAGCGGCTCACCGCGGCGCTGCGGCAGATCGGCTACGAACTCGGCGACATCCGCAATTTCTTTGTCACCCACATTCACATCGACCACTACTCCCTCGCGGTCGAGCTGCGGCGCACGTTTCACAACGTGATTTCGCTAGGCGAGGACGAACGCGCGAACCTGATCGCGACCAGGGAGGTCATGAGCGGCCAGGGCAACCGGGAAAGGTTCTTCGGCTTCGACAGCCTGGCCCGGCTGGGCGCATCGGAACTGGCGGCCAGCCTGGCCGCGGACCAGCGGCGGGCTCCCGCGACGATCGAATGGGAAGATCCCGACCGCTGGATCGCCGACGGGGCCGACCTGGACCTGCGGACACGCACGTTGCGGGCGGTGCACACCCCGGGCCATACTCGCGGCCACCTCGTCTTTCACGACGCCGCGGCTGAGCTGATGTTCGCGGGCGATCACGTACTCCCGCATATCACTCCGTCGATCGGCTTTGAGGCCGATGGTAACCGGATGGCGCTGCGTGATTACCTCAGCTCGCTGGGCCGCACGCTCGCGTTGCCCGATGCCCGGCTGCTGCCAGCCCACGGCCCGGTCACCGCCAGCACGCATGAACGGGTCCACGAGCTGCTCGCCCACCACGACACTAGGCTGGCGGAGACCCTCAGCGCCGTGCAGGCCGGCCACGCCACCCCGTACGAGGTCGCCAAAGCGATCAAGTGGACACGGCGGGAAAGCCGGCTGAGTGACCTGGACCTGTTCAGCCAGATCCTGGCGGTCAACGAGACCGCGGCGCACCTGGAGGTACTCGCGATCCGCGACCAGGTGACCCGGGAATCCTCGACCGACGGCGCCGACCTCTATCAGGTCGCGGCGCAGCAGGCTTAGCCGCCACGGGCCTAGCCTGGGATCGCGGCGGGCACCGGGGTATCCTCGGTGATCACCCGCTGGCCGCCGGCGTAGACGTTCATCGTCGTTCCGCGCAGGAAGCCGACCAGGGTCAAGCCGCCTTCCTCGGCCAGGGATGCGGCCAGCGAGGACGGCGCGGACACCGCCGCCAGCACGGGCACCCCGATCATCAGCGCCTTCTGCGCGAGCTCGAACGAGGCCCGCCCGCTGACCAGCAGCACGTGGCCGGCCAGCGGAAGCAGGCCGGAGCGCAGCGCCCAGCCGGCCACCTTGTCCACCGCGTTGTGCCTGCCGACGTCCTCGCGCAGCACCAGCAGCTGGCCGTCCGGGGTAAACAGGCCGGCCGCGTGCAGGCCGCCGGTGCGGCTGAAGATCCGCTGCGCGTCCCTGAGCTGGTCGGGCAGGCTGGCCAGCACGGTGGGGGAGACGCGCACCGGATCGGCCGCCACGTCGAAGGCCGACCGGACCCGGATCGCCTCGATGCTGTCTTTGCCGCACACCCCGCATGCGCTCGTGGTGAGGAAATTCCTGGTCGCGGTCTTGGCCCTGAGCAGGGCGCCGCTGTCCTTGACGCTCACCGCGGCTACGTTCTCGTCGCACATGCGGATCTCGCGGACCTCGTCGAGCCCGGTCAGCAGGCCTTCGGTGAACAAGAACCCAGCGGCCAGGTCGATGTCGTTCCCCGGGGTACGCATCGTCACCGTCAGCGGCTCGCCATCCACCCGGATCTCAAGCGGCTCCTCGACCGCCAGCAGATCGGCCCGGTGCTCCGCCGCGCCGGACACCGGGACCCGCAGCACCCGCCGCCTGGCCGTAGTTGTGCTCATACCCCCGAGGGTACGCCCGGTGGCCCCGCCGCCGGGGCCTGAGGTGTCCCGGCCCGGACAGCCAGATGCCGGGCCCGGCGGGAGGACGGGCCCGGCATCTGGGCCGGAAGTACGAGCAGGAGGAACTAGACCGCGAAGTCGAGGAGCGGCTGGGCGCGGCTCGGGTGACGCAGCTTGGACAGTGACTGCTTCTCGAGCTGCCTGATCCGCTCGCGGGTCAGGCCAAGCGCACGGCCGATCTCGTCCAGCGTGTGCGGGTTGCCGTCGTAGAGCCCGAACCGCATGGCCATGATCGTCGCTTCGCGCGGCGTCAGCGCGTCCAGGGCCGAGCGGAGCTGCTCCGCCATCAGCTGGCGGTCAACGAGCTCAGACGCCTCGGGCGCGTCGACGTCCTCGATCAGGTCGCCGATGCTGGTCTCGCCGTCCTCGCCGATCGTGGAGTCCAGGCTGATCGGCTGCCGGCTGGTGCGCAGCAGCTCCTCGATCTGGTCCGGCGTCCGGTCGAGCTCAACCGCGAGCTCCTCCGGAGTCGGCTCCCGGCCGAGCTTCTGGTGCATGTCACGTTCGACCCGGCTCAGCTTGCTGAGCATCTCGAGCACGTGCACCGGCAGCCGGATGGTCCGGGCCGAATCGGCGAATCCGCGCTGGATGGCCTGGCGGATCCACCACATGGCGTAGGTGGAGAACTTGTAGCCCTTGGTGTAGTCGAACTTCTCGACCGCGCGGATCAGGCCCAGGTTGCCTTCCTGGACCACGTCAAGCAGGGACAGGCCCCGGTCGCTGTACTTCTTGGCCACCGACACGACCAGGCGAAGGTTGGCTTCGAGCATGTGCGACTTAGCCCGGCGGCCGTCCTCGGCGACAAGCTCAAGTTCCCGCCGGTAGTTCTCGTCCAGGCCGACTGTGCTCTCTAGACCCAGGCTCTCTAGCTTGTGCTCCGCGAACAGGCCGGCCTCGATCCGCTTGGCGAGGTCCACCTCCTGCTCGGCGGTCAGCAAGCTGGTACGCCCGATGGATTTGAGGTAGGTGTGGACCGAGTCGCCCATGGCCGGGGTCTGGTCATCCAGATCCACTTCGGTCAGCCGGTCGGTGTCGCTGAGCGCTGCGGCCTCAGCTTCGAGGTTCACCACATCAGCGTCGGCCAGGTCGGCCTCGGCAGCTCCAGCTGGGGTTGCGGCCGATGCCGGTGTAGCCGCAGTCTTAGCGCTGCGCGTCGCGGCTGAGGTCGAGCGGGTGGCGCGGGCCTTCGGCGGCTTGGGGTCTTCGGTCAGCTCGTTAGCCAGCCGTACCCCGGCCTCGCTCAGCTCGCGCAGAATGGACCGTCCCTCGGCCGGCGTGAGACCTGCCTGGTCAAAGGCGGTCCTCAGCTCGGCAAGAGACAGGTGACCCTGACTTCGCCCACGCTGGATAAGATCATCCACACGGGTCGTGTTCGCCTCGTCATCGGAGTCGATGCGCTCAGCGGTTGATGTCGCCATGGCGATCCGCGGCATGAGACACCTCCCTCCTCCTAGTAACAACGCACGCAATACAGACGTCGTTCATACGGGCTTGCGCCCCAGTACCCTCCGCCGCCCCGGGTACTCCTGGCGGGGGACATTGTCCGGGCACTATTAAGTAACGTTCTCCGCCTCAATTTGTTCCCGCCGAAGCAGGTCTAGCTTGAGCCGTGCGATGTCGTGCTTCCCGCTAGGGAGCATAGGAACGGCATCGACCAGGACGACTCTGCTGGGAGCAGCGTAACGCGGCAATCGCTCTCGCACATGCAGACGCAGCAATTCTAGCGGCGGCGGATCTGCCCGATCGGCCGGGACCACCACCGCGACGACCCGTTCACCCCATTCGGTGTCGGGTTGTCCCACCACCGCCACGTCCCTGACGCCCGGACAGGTCTCAAGCACCGCCGCGACCTCCCCAGGGACCACCTTGTGCCCGCCGGTGTTGATCACGTCGTCGGCGCGGCCGCGGACGGTCAGCCGTCCGGACTCATCAAGCCGGCCCAGGTCGCCGGTCCGGAAAAGGGCTGCGCTGTCCGGGGCGACGTCCCCCCGCGGCCCCCCGCTCCCAGGGGGGCTGGCCGCCCCCCCGGGTCCCGCCGGCCCCGCCGGCCGGTAGCCGGAGAACAGCACCGGGCCGCCGATCCAGATGCGGTCGCCGCCGGCGGAGTGCGGGTCATTTTCGTCGCCGATCATCACCCGGACGCCGTCGAGCGGCTGCCCGTCGTACACGCAGCCGCCGCAGGTCTCGGTCATGCCGTAAGTGGTCACTACCGGGATGCCCGCGGCCCGCGCGTCGTCGAGCAGGCTCTGCGGTGCGGCGGCCCCGCCGAGCAGGACCGAGGAGAACCCGGCCAGCGGTGTCGATTTATCGCCTGGTCTGCCCCGGTCCGCCAGCAGCCGCCGCAGCTGAGTCGGCACCAGCGAAACATGAGCACAGCCGGAGCCGGCCACCGTCTCGGCGTCGGCGCGGGTAGCCAGTACCGGTTCGGTGCCAGCCGCCAGCGAGCGGACGAGCACCTGGATCCCGGCGATGTACGTGGCCGGCAGGCAGCACAGCCAGCGCTGACCCGGCCGGGCGCCGACCCTGGCCAGCGAGGCCCGGGCCGAGTGCAGCAGCGCGGCGCCGCCGAGCTGGACTCCTTTGGGCAGGCCGGTGGAACCCGAGGTGCCGACGATGACCGCCGTACCCTCGGCGAGTGGTACTTTCCGGTCCGAACGAGCCGTGGTGACACCGTCCGCGTCCTCGATCGTGTCCGGGGCGAAGGAGCTGACCAGCTCGGCCAGCCGCGCCCGGGGCAGCTCCGCGTCCAGGGGCAAGATGGCGGGCCCGCTGCCGTCAAGCGCGGCGGCGAGCAGCTCGACCAGCCGGGGGCTGGTGCGCTTGACCAGGACCGCATGCAAAGAAGGCAACGTCACGATCGTTAAGGTTAGAGCCCTGACGCAGGGAGGTTGCGAGTGGCCGAAGGCCAGCGGTCCGCCCCGGAACCGCTCAAGGACCATCCGGGGGCGTCACGTACCTCCCCTGAAGACCCCGCCCCGCCCCGGTGATCACGGGTTGGAGGGCGTTCGCTATCGCGATGCCGGTGAGGTTCCGGGGGATCACGGTGCGGGAGGGGGCGCTGATCGAGGGGCCGTCGGGGTGGGGCGAGTTCTCGCCGTTCGCCGAGTACGGGCCCAAGGAGAGCGCCCGCTGGCTGGCCAGCGCGCTCGAATCCGCCACCGGTGCCTGGCCGGCCCCGGTCAGGGACCGGATCCCGGTGAACGTGACCGTCCCTGCCGTCGGGCCTGAGCAGGCGGCCAGGATCGTGGCCGGGTCGGGTTGCCGGACGGCGAAGGTCAAGGTGGCCGAACGCGGCCAGTCCGAAGCGCAGGACATCGAGCGGGTCGAGGCGGTCCGGGAGGCGCTGGGGCCAGCTGGCAAGATCCGGGTCGACGCCAACGGCGGCTGGCCGGTGGCGCAGGCCATGCGCATGCTCAGGCAGCTCGCCCGGTTCGGGCTTGAATATGCCGAGCAGCCCTGCGCCACGCTGGAAGAGCTCGCCGAGCTTCGTCGACATATCGATATCCCGGTGGCCGCCGATGAATCCATCCGCCGGGCCGAGGACCCGCTGCGGGTCCGGGCCGCGGGCGCGGCCGACATCGTGATGCTGAAGGTGCAGCCGCTCGGCGGGGTCCGGGCGGCGTTGCGGGTGGCGGAGGCCTGCGGCCTGCCCGTGGTCGTGTCAAGTGCGGTGGACACCTCGGTCGGGCTTGCCGCCGGCGTGGCCCTGGCCGCCGCGCTGCCCGACCTGCCGTACGCCTGCGGCCTGGGCACGATGTCGCTGCTGGCCGGGGACGTCACTGCCGAACCGCTGGCCCCCGAGGCCGGGGAGCTGCCGGTCCGCCGGCCGGCCGTCGATCCGGAGCAGCTGGCTCGCTGGGAAACTGATCCGGGCCCGTGGCGAGAGCGGGCGCAGGCGGCGGCCAGATACCTTCCGGACACGTTGCGGGCCGCCGGAGGGTGGGACCGGTGAATCCGTCCACCGCGTTCGGGATCGCGTTCACCGACGAGCTGGTCAGGTGCGGGCTGCGCGAGGTGGTCCTGGCTCCTGGCTCGCGCAGTACGCCGCTGGCCATGGCTTTCGCCGATGCTGAGCGCCGCGGCCTGATCCGGCTACATGTCCGGATCGACGAGCGGTCCGCCTCGTTTACCGCGCTCGGGCTGGCCAAGGCCAGCCGGCAGCCGGTCGCGGTGCTGTGTACCTCGGGCACGGCGGCGGCCAACTTCCACCCGGCCGTGATCGAGGCCGACGAGTCCGGGATCCCGCTGCTCGTGCTCACCGCCGACCGCCCTCCTGAGCTGAGGGGGACAGGCGCGAGCCAGGTGATCGACCAGGTCAAGTTGTACGGAAGCGCGGTGCGCTGGTTCTGCGAGGCCGGGGCGCCCGAAGCGCGGCCAGGGATGGCCGGTTACTGGCGCTCGCTGGCCTGCCAGGCATGGGCTCAGGCCTCCGGCCGGCCGGGCGGCCTGGCTGGCCCGGTCCACCTCAACCTGGCCTTCCGCGAGCCGCTCGTCCCGGACCAGGCGGAAGAACCGGACTGGCTGGAGAGCCTGGCCGGCCAGGCGGCCGGCCGTGGACGAGCTTCGCGCCTGGTCACCCGGCACGGGACGAACTAGAGCTGCCGTGGACCCAACGCGGCGTACTGATCTGCGGAGACGGCGACTACGACGCGGCCGCCCTCGTCGAGCTAGCCGAGCGGGCCGGCTGGCCAGTACTCGCGGAGCCCTCGTCCGGCGCCAGGCGCGGGCCGAACGCGCTGTCCGCTTACCAGTACGTGCTCGGCACGCCCGGCTTCATGGCGGCGCACGCCCCGGACCTGATCGTCTCGGCCGGGCGGCCCGGGCTTTCCCGCCCCCAGTCGGCCCTGCTCGGCACGAGCCCGGCGAGCCGGCGTGTGGTCATCGCGCAGGGCCCGGGACGCTGGGCTGACCCGCAG
>JALYVS010000444.1 GCA_030853115.1 Actinomycetota bacterium | reverse complement strand
GCCGTGTACAGCGCCCGGTCCGCGGCGGCGAGCACGGAGTCGGTGGTGTCATCCGTGCGGGCTAGCGCGACGCCGATCGACAGCGAGGGGAGGACCGGCTGGCGGCCGCACAGCCTGAGCGGCTGCCGGACGGCGTGCAGCACCCGGGTCGCGAGGCGGCCCGCCTCGGCCGCGGTCCGCACCTGGTAGCCGAGCACGACGAACTCATCCCCGCCGAGCCGGCCCACGGTGTCCTGCCCTCTGGCCGCCTGCTCCAGGCGCCGTCCCACCTCGACCAGCAACTGGTCGCCGGCCGCGTGCCCCAGCGTGTCGTTGATCTCCTTGAGATGATCGAGATCGCAGTAGAGCACGGCGACCCGGCCGTCGCCGCGATGCGATCCGGTGAGCGCCGCCGCGAGCCGGTCGAGCACGAGCGCGCGGTTGGCCAGCCCGGTTAGCCGGTCGTGCGTGGCGGCGTGCGCGAAACTCGCCTGAATCGTCCTCAGCATCGTGATGTCCTCGATCTGAGTCAGGATCAGGTCCGGGCCATCGCCGGTCTCGGTCGCCAGCAGCGTCGAGTTGACCCGGCCCCAGACCTCGTTGCCATCGGGCCGGGTGAAGTGGATCTCGTACTGATCGTGGGTGCTGACGGTCCTATCGGTACCGCGCCGGCCAGGCGCGGAATCCGGCCGGCTGAGCTCGGCGGCCGGACGGCCGAGCAGCTCGGCCGCGTCACGGCCCAGGAGCTGCTCACACGCGGAATTAACCCGGGTGATGCGCTGATTATCGGTCAGCAGCGCGATGGCGATCGGTGAGCGGTCGAACATGGCGCGGAACAGCTGCTCGGAGTCCGCGACCAGCGTGTGCACCCGCGAGTTCTCGACCGCCAGCGCGGCGTGCACGGCGAACTGCTCGAGCAGCCGACGGTGCTGGGCGTCGGGGCGGCGCCCGTCGACCGGCATGTCGACGCTCAGCACGCCGATAAGCGCGCCGCCCGGCGCGTGCAGCGGGGCCAGCAGGATGTCGTCCGGGTGCCAGGCCTCCGGGGTGTCACCCGGCTCGGTCGGCGGGACCCAGCCGGGAAGGGACTTGACCTGGCTCTGATCGCTGCGGTGATCGAGGAAACGCAGGTCGCCCCAGGGTTCGCAGCTGGCCAGAACGTTGCGCCACGTCTCCATCGAAGCCCGCGTGCCGAGCAGCGCCCGGGAGGCCTCCTGCGGTCCCGCTACCGCGACGACCTCGCACATGTCGCCGGGCCGCACCATATTCACCAGGGCGCAGCCGAACCCCAGCTGCTCGACGACGGCCTGGACCACCAGCTGCAGGGTGTGCTCCAGCTCCAGGCTCGAGGCGATACGCCGCGCCAGCTCCGCCAGCAGCTGGGTCGCCTGGGCGTCAACCGTCGCGTGGCTGACCGCGGCCGGACCGGGGGACGGGCCCGGCGCGCCGCCCGGCCGCGGCATCCGGGATTCGGTGTCGGCCACGCGCCGCCCCCGTTCTGGCTTACTACAAAGCGTACCCATGGTACAGCTTTTGGTGATGACGGCGGAGGAGAGCACAGTCGGCCGGTGACAACGGAGCCACGTTCTGACCGCACCTGGAAGAACATGTTTGTGGCGAACTTGTTTTTAACGAACATGTTCGTTAAACTGATGTCATGACACGAGGGACGCCAGCTCCGGTTAGCCGCCGTGAACGCCCGGCTAAGCCGGCGCTGACGCGGGCGGGCATCGTCGCGGCCGCGCTGGAGGTGATGCGCGCCGAGGGGCTTGGCCGGGTCACGATGCGGCGGCTGGCGCAGCAGCTCGACACCGGGGCGGCGTCGTTGTATGTCTACGTACGCAACACCGCTGAGCTGCACGCCTTGATGCTGGACGAGCTGCTCGCCGGGCTCGACCTCAGCCCCGTCACGGCGAAGGGAAACTGGCGTGACCGGCTTGTCGCCGTGCTCTGGTCCTACGCCATCGTCTTGGCCGACCTTCCCGAACTGGCTCAGTCCGCCCTAGTGACCCGGCCTTCCGGAGCCGGCTACCTGAACCTCGTCGACGGCCTGCTGGCGCTGCTGAGCGTCGAGGTTCCCGCCGACCGGGCCTCGTGGGCGGTGGACCTGCTGCTGCACTTCGCAACCTCTACCGCTGCCGAGCAGGGCACCCGCGAGCGGGCCATCGACGCCCAGGAGGAGGAAGCCCGGCTCGCCGAGGTCATCGGTACCGCCTCCGCGGCCACCTACCCGCACATCGCCGCCCTCGGCCAGGACTTGCTGAGCGGCGCCGGTCCGGACCGCCTGAGTTGGGGATTTAACGTCCTGATCACCGGCATTCTGCAGACACCGCGACCAGTACCCGGCGCACCGAGCACCCCCTAGCCACCAGCGATCCCGAAGGGCAACCGCGAGCATGCCGTTGCCTCAGCGCATCGCGCCCCGGCACCTCGCCGAGGCCGCCACCCCACCCGTCTAACCTCCAGAGCAGGAAACCGCCATGACCCAGAACCCCGGCACCACCGCGGCCACCCAGGCCGGCACCGCCGCCGCCGGCACTCGCTCCGCGCCGCCCGCTCCACCCGACGCGGCCCGCTCGGCCCGGCTCTCACCCCGGCTACGGGCGCTCCTGGCCATCGTGCTGGTCGCTGACGTGCTCGACCTGATGGACTCCACCGTCACCAACATCGCCGCCCCCTCGATCGTCCGCGATATCGGCGGCGGGGAGTCGCTGATCAAGTGGCTGGGCGCTAGTTACGCCCTGGCCATGGGGGTCCTGCTTGTGGTCGGCGGCCGTCTGGGTGACCGCTACGGCAAGCGGCGGCTGTTCTTGACCGGCATCGCCGGCTTCACGGTGGCCTCACTCGCCTGCGGGCTGTCCGTTGACCCGGCCATGCTGATCGTCAGCCGGCTCGTCCAAGGCGGTTTCGGAGCGCTGCTGATCCCGCAGGGGATCGGCATTTTGCTCGCCACGTTCTCGCGGGAGCAGATACCTCGCGCGGTTAGTGCCTTCGGTCCCGTCCTGGGCGGCTCGGCCGTACTCGGCCCCATCGTGGCGGGCTTCATCATCGACGCCGATATCGGCGGCCTGGGCTGGCGGCCGATATTCCTGATCAACATCGTGCTGGGCACTATCGGATTCGTCGCCGCGATGACCTTGCTGCCGCATGACGGGCCGAGCAGCGCGGTCCCTATCGACGGGCTCGGCGCGGGCCTGCTCGGAGCCGCTATGTTCGGGCTGCTGTACGGGCTGATCGAGGGGCCCACAGCCGGCTGGACGACGTTCCCCCTCCTGAGCCTGGCTGCGGGCGCGCTGCTCCTGGCCGGGTTCGGGCTGCGCCAGCGCCTGGCGCAGAGCCCGCTGATCCTGCCCTCGCTGCTGGCCAACCGCGGGTTTACCGCCGGCCTGCTGCTCGGCCTGGCGTTCTTCGCCGCGGTCAACGGGCTGGCCTATGTCGTCTCGCTGTTCTTCCAGAACGCCCTAGGGCTGCGGCCCTACGCGGCCGCGCTGGGATTGGCTCCGATGATGGCGGGCATCATCGGAGCGTCCTTCGCGGGCCGTCCGCTGATCTCCACCTGGGGCCGGCGGCTGGTAGTCGTCGGCCTGGGCATCACCCTGGCCGGGGCCGGCGGAGTGTGGGTGACCGTCCTGGCCGAAGGCACCGCCGTCAGCGTCTGGGCGCTGGCTCCTTCTTTGTTCGTGCTTGGCGCGGGCATGGGCGCCTGCTTCAGCAGCATCTACGACGTCGCCATCGGGGACGTCGCCCCCGAGGAGGCCGGCAGTGCCAGCGGCGCCCTGTCCGCGGTCCAGCAGCTGGCCGCGGGTATCGGCTCCGCTGTCGTCACCACCGTCTACTTCAGCCAGCTGACCCGCCATGGCGCCGCCCACGCCATGACCGTCAGCGTCGCCGTCGTGGCCGCGATCGCCGCCCTGGGCCTAGGCCTGGTCTGGCTGCTGCCCCGGTCCGCCCCGGCCGGCGCGCACTAACTACGGACCCGCCAGACCAGGTCGGGCCGCTGGGCCGGGCCGGGCCGGGCTGGCCGGGCCGGGCAGCTCCCGTTCGGATAATGGGCTTTATGAGCCGAACGGACCGTGGTGCCCCTGTCCAGGCCAGCGTGCCTGCTTTACATACTGAAGTCCGCCAGCTTCCTGAGCCGGCCCAGGATCTCCGCGTGCACGGCATCCGGTGGCTGGGCCCCGTCCACGGTGAACATCCACTCCCGGCCGGCGTAGTACTCGAGCAACGGCACCGTGTTGTCCAGGTACACCTGCAGGCGGTGCTCGATGACGGATTGGGTGTCGTCCGACCCCCGCTGCCGGGCCAGTAGCCGGCGCACCAGTTCCTCGCGCGGGACGTCGAGGTGGATCGCGGCCTGCACCTCGACGCCGAGGGCGCGCGCGGTCGGGAAGGAGGCCTGGGCCTGATCGACGGTGCGCGGGAAGCCGTCCAGGACGTAGCCGCCGTTCTCGGTCGCGGCGACGACGGGTTTGCGCAGCATGTCCATCACCACGGCGTCCGGCACCAGGTCACCCTGGTCGACATAGGACTTGATCGTCCGCCCGATCGCCGTCTCGTCCTTGACGTGCTGCCGCAGCAGGTCGCCACTGGAGATATGGGACAGGCCGAACCGTTCGGCCAGTCGCTCCGCCTGCGTCCCCTTGCCGGCCCCGGGCGCGCCGATAAGCAGCAGGCGCATTTAATCACCCGCGTGTCGGTGCGCTGGTTTCGGCGGCGTGCGGCTGGTGAACTCCGTCGGTGCGGGGCGTACGTCCTCATGGCGTGATCGTCCTATAGACCCGCCCTGTTCAGCAATAGTCCACGCTGCTCCAGACCGCTGTTTGCGATCAGCTCCTGCCCGCCGGGGGGCGATCATCGTTAGCTAGGCTCGGGCGTTGTGAACGCAGCCGCGGATTCTGGGCCGTGACTGAAGCAGGCCAAGGTCCTGGTGACCGGCGGTACCCGCGGAATCGGCGCCGCCACGGCCCGGCGGCTGGCCGCGACGGGCGCCCAGGTCGTCGGCGCGGCGCGGACGGCGCCCGGC
>JALYVS010000443.1 GCA_030853115.1 Actinomycetota bacterium | reverse complement strand
TGGCCGGCGCCCCCCGGCCGAGGCTCGCGGCAGGCGATCCCCGCCGCTCTGCCCGCCGCGGCGGCGGCCCTGCTTCATGTGTCCGCGGGTGACGTGCTGCGGTTGCGTGACCGGATCACTAACGCGCTGGTGAGCTTTGATATCACCGGCGTCTTCGTGCCGCGCCGGGGGGGCGGCCCGGCGGATTCGTACTGGGAACTTAGTTACTTCCCGGCCAGCGGCAGGTCAGCCAGCTCCGGGTCCACCACGTACGGCCCCCTGGTCGTGAACCAGGCGGCCCTCGGGCCGTGGCTGACGATGCTGAGCGGGTCCTGGGTGGCGCAGCCCGGTATGACGGCGTTCGGAGAGGGGGACCTCACCACGGTATCAGCGGGCATCGCCACCCTCGCGGCGGCGCTGCCGGACGTGAGCGTCCTGAATGGCGCTCAGCTGGTCACGAGCTTGCCGTCCGTGCTTACCGGGGCGGCGAGCAACCTGGCTGTGGCCCGGTCGCTGCTGGTGATCAGCGCCCTGGAACTTCTTGTCCTCGCCGTGACGGCGCTCTTCGCGGTGGCGCGGCTGCTGGCGACCCAGCGAGAGGGAGAGACCGCGCTGCTGATCGCGCGCGGCGCGACCAGGTCCCAGCTCAGCTGGCTCACGGCGGCCGAGGTGGTCCCGTTGTCGGCACTGGTGTCGGTGGCCGGCGCAGTCGCGGGGATCAGGCTCGCTGGTGTGCTGGCGAGCGCCGGACCGCTGAACGGGACCGCGCCGCGGCTCGCGGGCCAGCCGGAAACCTGGCCCGGCGCGCTCGGGGCGGCGGCTGTCGTCACGGTCATCGCCGTGGCCGCGCTGCTCGCTCCTGGGCTCCTGCCCAGTCCGGGTAGCGCCTTCACCCGGCGAGGCAGGCAGGCCGTGATCGCGGGGGTGGCCCGGGCTGGCCTGGACATCGCCCTGCTGGTGCTCGCGGTGCTGGCCGGCTGGCAGCTGCGCCACTATTCCGCGGCGAGCGACGGCGGGACCGCGGGGATCGATCCGGTGCTCGCGCTGGCGCCCGCGCTCGCGCTGGCCGCCGGAAGCGTCGTCACGCTGCGCTTGCTGCCGCTGGCCGCCCGGACGGCGGACGGGCTGGCCGCCCGGGGCCGCGGGCTCACGGCCTCGCTGGCTTCCTGGCAGTTCAGCCGGATGCCGGTCCGCCAGGGCAGCGCGGCGTTGCTGCTCACCATGGCGGTCGCCACCGCGACGCTCGCGTTCTCCCAGCACGCGAGCTGGCTCACGTCAGCGTCGGACCAGGCTGCCTTCGCCACCGGGGCCGACGTCCAGGTCGACCTGCCCGCGCCGCTCGGGCTGGCCGGCACGGGCACCATCGCCGCCGCCAGGGGCGTGCCTCTTATGTGGAATTCCACATAAGCGGCATTAGGTGGACGGCTGGGTTATGTGCCTTGCCGTGACGTTCCCGCTGCTCGGGGCGGCGGGGCTCGTGCTGCAGTCCGCATAATTTTGCCCTGTCTGCCCGGTGCGCAGAGAATCACCCGGTTCGTTCATTCGGCTAGCTGAACGCAGAGGTGGTTGTCATGGGAGAGGCATATGCCGGGGCCGCCGCGGGCCGTGTCCTGGCGGCGCTACGTGAGGCACGCAGGTCCGAGGTCACGATCGGGAAATACCAGATCGTGCTGGGCCGGTTCGCAGCCTTCCTGGCCGGACGCGGCCTGGACAGCGCGAGCGACCAGGTGTGCATGGATTTCATCGCCAGCCAGACCGGGATCAGGCTGGGGTCATTGCACGAGCGGGTCCAGGACAAGCGCGTCCAGGCGGTCCGCCGGGCGGCGGTGCTGATGGCCGGCGCGCTGGCAGGCCGGGAGCTGGTCATCGACCAGTCGGTGATCCCGGCCAAGGACGGCTGTCCTGCCCGGTTCCGCCCGCTGCGAGACGACTACGTCGCCTCGTGCCGCGCGCGCGGCAACGCCGAGGCGACCGTGGCCACCAAGGACAAGGCGGCCAGCCGGTTCCTGGGCTACCTGGAGGAGGCGGACGCCGGCCTGGCCAGCCTCAGCGTGCGGGACGTGTCGGGCTTCCTGCTGCGCCAGCGCGGGCTGCGGGGCAAGACCATCGCGGGCATGAGGTCGGCCCTGGCGGACTTCCTGGCCTTCCTGGCCGCCGCGGGCCGCGCGCCGCAGGGCCTGGCCGGCCGGCTGCCGCCGCACCGGCACCTGCGCCACGAGTCCGAGCCGCACCTGTGGACCGCGGAAGAGATCCGGCGGCTGCTGGCCGTGATCGACCGCCAGTCCGCTGTCGGCAAGCGTGACTACGCGATGATCTTGCTGACCGCACGGCTCGGCCTGCGGATCTCCGACCTGCGCCAGCTTGAGCTCGGCGACCTGGACTGGCGGGCGAAGACCCTTGCGATCATCCAGCGCAAGACGGGCCGGCCGCTGAGCCTGCCGCTGCTGGACGACGTCGGCTGGGCGGTCATCGACTACGTCCGGCACGGCCGCCCCGAGACCGCGTGCGCGAAGGTGTTCGTCAAGCACCGCCGCCCCTTCGGCCCGTTCGGCTGCTCTTCGTCGGTAGGCACCCGGCTGTCGCACTACGCGGCCCGGGCGCAGGTCGAGCTCCCGGCGGGCCAGGCCTGCGGGATGCATTCCCTGCGCGGCGCGCTGGCCGTGGCCATGATCGGCAACGGCGCGCCGATGCCGGTGATATCAGCCGTCCTCGGACACGCCTCCAGCGACACGACCCAGGCCTACTACCTGCGCTTTGACGTCGAGCGGCTGAGATGCTGCGCGCTGGACGTCGAAGACGTCCTCGGCCGGGCGGGTGAGGGCGGTGCCTGAGGCAACGCTGCAGGGCCTGGCCGGCGGGCTGGCCGCCTCGCGCCACGCCGGCGGGTACAGGTTCAAGGTCCCGGAGCGGGTGCTGCGCCAGTTCGCCGCCCACTGCCAGCGGGAGGGCTACCCGGACGGGTCCATCACCAAGGAGGCGGTCGACGGGTTCCTTTACGGCAGCCACCTGCGGGCCTCCACCATCCGGCGCAATGAGCTGGCCCTGCGGCAGCTGGCCGAGTACGCGCAGGCGGACGGATGGCAGGCCTACGTCCCGGCCGCGGCAACCCGGGTCCGCGTCCGCCACCAGCCCCCGTACGTGTTCACCGACGAGGAGGTGCGCCGCCTGTTCACCGCGATCGACTCCCAGCCGATGTCCAGCTACACCAACAAAGCGCTCGTCGACCCGGTCCTGTTCCGTGTGCTCTACGGCGCCGGGCTGAGGATCTCCGAAGCGCTTCACCTGACCCTGGCCGACGTGGACGCCCGCAGCGGGACGCTGCGCATCCGCGACTCCAAGAACGGCGAGAGCCGGACCGTGCCGGTCACCAGCCGGCTCACCGCGACCCTGAAGGGCTACATCGCGGCCGCGCACCCCGGCCCCGAAACCAGCGACCACGTGTTCTACAGCGTCGCGCCCGACCGGCCGATCAGCCAGCCCGCCATATACCTGCGGTTCCGCGGCTACCTCGCAGACGCCGGCATCCCCCACTTCACCGGCGGCCCGCACCCGCACTCGCTGCGCCACGGGTTCGCCGTCGCCAACCTGCGCCGCTGGGCCGCGCAAGGCACGGACCTGGCCGTGGTGCTGCCCTACCTGGCGTGCTACCTGGGGCACGCCGACCTGCGCGGCACCCAGTACTACCTGCGGCTGACCGCGGACGCCTACCCCGAGGTGACGGCCAGGGCCCAGCTCCGGTTCGGCTACGTCATCCCCCCGCCGCCCGGGGACCAGCAGTGAGCCCGCGGCCCGCGCCGCCCCCGGACCTTGCCGGGCGCTGGCTGTCGAAGTTCTTCACCAGCTACCTGGCCGGGGAGCGCGCCGCCTCGCCCAAGACCGTCTCCTCCTACCGGGACGCGATGAAGCTGCTGCTCACCTGGTTCCGCGACGCTGAGCAGATACCGCCGGGAAAGCTGCGCCTGGCCGACATCGACCGGGCCAGCGTCCTGCGGTTCCTGGACTGGCTGGAAGCCGAACGAGGCTGCTCGACCTCCAGCCGCAACCAGCGCCTGGCGGTGATCAAGTCGTTTTGCCGCTACACCGCCGTCGAGCAGCCCGACCACCTCGACCAGGTCACCCAGGTCCTGGCGATCCGGCAGAAGAACACCCCGGCCCCGCAGCTAGGGCACCTGACCGGCGACGAGGTCAAGGCCCTGCTCGCCGGGCCCGGCACCGCCAGCCCGCGCGCAGTCCGCGATACCGTCTTGCTCGCCCTGGCCTACGACACCGGCGCCCGGGTCCAGGAGCTGTGCGACCTGGACGTCACCGACATCCGCCGCGGCAGCCCGATGACGGCGGTCATCCACGGGAAGGGCTCCAAGGTCCGGTACGTGCCCGTGATGGGCCCGACCGCCCAGCTCATGGGCGGCTACCTCGACCACCGCGGACGGCATCCCGGCGTCGGCGCCGACGCCGACCCGCTGTTCACCGGGCCGAACCACTCCAGGCTGACCCGCTCCGGGGTGGCCAAGCTGCTGGCCCGCCACGTGCGGGCCGTCCGGGCGCGCGACCTCGGCTGGGCCCCCGGCCTTTCAGTCACGCCCCACACGCTCCGGCGGACACGGGCCATGCACCTCGTCCAGGCAGGCGTCAACCTGATCTACATCCGCGACCTGCTCGGACACGCCGACGTGTCCACCACCGAGATCTACGCCCGCGCAGACGCCGAGGCCAAGCGCAAGGCGATCGAGAACGCCTACGAGCCCCTCACACCAGACGCCTTCCCGGACTGGACCCACGACTCATCCCTGATCACCTGGCTCGACTCGCTCGGGCACTGACTCCAGGCACGTGAGATTATGCGGACGGCAGCACGAGCCCCGCCGCCCCGAGCAGCGGGAACGTCACGGCAAGGCACATAACCCAGCCGTCCACCTAATGCCGCACGCCATGACGGCGGTCGCCGAGAACCAGGCGAATCCCGGCGAGGTGCTAGCGGTCGACGCGGCCCAGGCCGCCCAGGTCGTCCGGCTGCGCGGCGATGAGTCACCGCAGC
>JALYVS010000442.1 GCA_030853115.1 Actinomycetota bacterium | reverse complement strand
GCCGTCGACTGCGACCAGCCTGGGCTGGCCGACCCGGGGGTCGCGAACGCGTGCGGCAGCAAGGCGCCGGCCCGGGCATAGCCGAGGAACAGCAGCACGCTGACTAGGGTGACCAGGACCCAGGCGGGATGGCTGTTGACCGGATCCCAGTCGTTGAGACCGTGCAGGACGGCCGCGATCCCGATCCCGACCAGGGCCACGGAGTACTTCCGGGTCGGCCCGGTTATGGCCAGGCCGATGAAATAGCCGGTGATACCGGCCCAGCACGCATGATCGACCGGGTCGGTGAGGAACCGCCAGATGTACTGAATGGTCAGGCCCTGCAGCACGATGCCATTGACATTTCCCGACAGCGAGCCGAGGACATTGGTGAAGTAGTGCACGACCTCGGCCGCCCCGAACACAAGCCCACTCACCGCGCCGAGGAACAGGTAATCCCGGGGGGCCTGCGACTGCCACTTCCGCCGCCAAATCCAGGCCACCGCGACGATCGGGATGGCTTTGGCTAGCTCTTCGGGGATACCGATGGTGAAGATGTCCAGGAGGCTTCCGGTACCGGCATGCAGCTCGGTTTCCAGGAATATCGCGATGGGTGCCTGGGTGACGATACCGATCCCGGCGACCGTGGCCAGCATGGTCCTGGTGACGTGCTGCGGACGGACGACCACGCCGAGCAGCAGCAGCCAGGCCACCGCGAAGTAGGCCGCGAAGATCCAGGCAATGTCGTGAATGGTGGATTCGGTCGCGTTGTTCAGCATGACCAGGGCGATCGGCGGGACGCAGACCAGCGCGATCAGCAGCAGCACCGGCCAGCTGCGCAGGGCCGGGTCACGCGCCCAGTGCCGCACCGGGACCAGGGACGTGAATGAGTACGCCGGAAACTGGCCGCTGGCCGCCTGCCCGTGATACTGCGGCCCGGGATACTGCGGCCCGGGATACTGCGGCTGGCCGGGATGCTGACTGGAATCCGGGACGTAGCCCCCACTCATCGCTGCCGCCCTTCCGCGAGCGCGCCGGAAGATCGAGCTTCCTCGCCGATCCTAAGCCAGCGGTGACGGCTTGCACGACAGATCGCTTTTACTGGCCATCGCCCGGATGGTCACGATTTTCCCGGGTCCCTCAGTCGCCGATAACCACCCGGTTAGTCAGCGTCCCGATACTCTCGATCGTCACAGAAACTTCGTCCCCGTCGGTCAGCGGACCTGCCCCGGCCGGCGTCCCGGTGAGCAGCACGTCCCCGGGCAGCAGCGTCATCACCTGGCTGACCTGCGCGATCAGGCTGGGCACATCCCACCGCAGCTCCGAGGTGCGTGCCTGCTGCCTGACGGTCCCGTTCACCGTGGTGGTCAGCGCGAGGTCGGCGGGACTGGTGCCGGTCTCCATCCAGGGCCCGAGCGGGCAGAACGTGTCGAACCCTTTGGCCCGGGTCCACTGCCCGTCCCTGGCCTGCAGGTCCCGCGCGGTGACGTCATTGGCGCAGGTATAGCCGAAGATCACCTCGTCGGCCCGCTCCGGCGGCACCTGCCGGCAGAGCCTGCCGATGATGACCGCGAGCCCGCCTTCGAAGTCGACCCGGTCGGTGAGCTTGACCGGGTACTTGATCGCATCCCCCGGCCCGGTCACCGACGTCGACGGCTTGAGGAACAGCACCGGTTCAGACGGCGGCCCGCCGTCGGCGTCCCGCGGATAGGACGCGTAATTCCAGCCCGCGGCCACGACCTTGCTCGGCAGCACCGGGGCCAGCAGCCTGACCTCAGCCAGGGGGTAGCTGCGCCCGGTCAGCCGGACGCCGCCCGGGTCGACCCCGAACGGGTGCCCGTACAGTTCCGAGATCGTCAGCCCGCGGTCCGACCCGGACTCGGTCTGCTCACCCTCCACGACGCCGTACGCGACCCCGTCACCGTTGGCGAATCTCGCGATGCGCACGCCACTCCTTTTACGTCAAAAAATCGGGGATTTACTGCTGGTAACCTTCGACCTCGCTGACCGGCCGGGCCGCCGCCACGTCCGGGTCCTCACCGAAATCGCGGCGGGCCCGCCGCTGTCGCAGCAGGTCCCAGCACTGGTCCAGCGCTTCCTCGGCGGACCGGAGCCGCTGCCGCTCCTCCGGACCGCTCAGCTCACCGGCCGCGAGCTGCCGACGGAGCTGGTGCTCGGTCTCGATCAGCTCGTCGATGTTCGCCATAATCTGCTTGTCGTCCATGTCCCTACCGTAAATCCCTGACCGCCCTGCTGCGGCCCGGGGTCTGTTTATTGACCGCGGCCATCTCAGCTCAGGACCGCGGCGGTCGCCTCGTCCGCGGGATAGAAGGACTCGATGGCCAGCTCGGAGACGGTGATGTCGGTCGGTGTGCCGACCACGGCGGTGATGCTGATGAAGGAGAGCTCCTCGTTGTCGCTGCGGTACCTCAGTGGTACCACCACGTCGGTGACCGCGGGCCTGGTACTCTCGCCGCCCGGATAGGCGGCGAGCTCGTCATGCAGCCCGGCCAGCCGGGAGTCGCCGGCCGCCTGCGCCTGGCGGTGCAGCCGGGCCAGCAGGTGCGCGCGCCACTGGGGGAGGTTCACGATGCGCGGCGCCATGCCGTCCGGGTGCAAGCTCAGCCGCAGCACGTTGACCGGCGGCTCCAGCAGCCTGGCGTCAACATGGCGGGTGAACAGGCCGATGCCCGCGTTCGCGTCGACGAGCTCCCACCAGCGGTTCACCACCACGGCCGGGTAGGGCTCGTGGGCCGCCAGCACGCGTCGCAGGGCGGTGCGGACCGCGGTGAGCTCGGGCTCGGCCAGGCCGCGTTCGGGGTAGGCGGGCGCGTAACCGCCGGCTAGCAGCAGCGCGTTGCGGTCGCGTAGCGGGACGTCCAGGTGCTCAGCCAGGTGCAGGATCATCTCGCTGGTCGGCCGGGAGCGGCCGGTCTCGACGAAGCTCAGGTGCCGCGAGGAAACATTCGCCGCGATGGCCAGGTCCAGCTGACTGAGCCGGCGGCGCTGCCGCCACTCGCGCAGCAGGTCCCCCGCTCGCGGCTCTGCCGGGGCTCGGTGCTCCATGGGGTGAGGGTAGCCGCATTGGTAGGTGCGGGCATTACCTCAGAGGTAATTGCTGAGATTACCTGGGGTCGGCAGGATCAGGGGTGCCGATCCATTCGTGACTGGAGGAAATCTGATGCAGGAGATTCACGGGGTTATCGAGGGCTACATCGCCGCCTGGAACGAAGCGGACCCGGGGCGCCGGCGCGAGCTCATCGACTCGGTGTGGGCGGCCGACGGCAGCTACACCGACCCGCTGGCCGACGTACGCGGGCGGGACGGCATTGACGCGGTCATCGCCGCCGTGCAGCAGCAGTTCCCCGGGCTGGTGTTCTCACTCAGCGGCCCGGTCGACGTCAATCACGCTCAGGCCCGGTTCAGCTGGCACCTCGGCCCGGTCGGCGGCGAGCCGCTGGTGATCGGCTTCGACGTCGCGGTCCTGGCCGAGGACGGTCAGATCGGCGCGGTCTACGGCTTCCTGGACAAGGTCCCTAGCGCCGCCTGATCCCGGAACCGGGGGCCGGCGGGACGCGGGTGACAAGCGGGCCGGCGGGCGGCGGCACCTGAATCATCGTGGACCGCTACCTCGTGATGAACGGGGTAGCGGTCCACGAGCACGTGCTGGCTGGCTAGCTGGGCTCCCGGCCGGAGCGCAGGAGGGAGTAGGTAACGGCCTCCTCCAGGGCGTGCCAGGAGGCGGCGATGATGTTCTCATCGACGCCGACCGTGTTCCAGGTGCCGCCGCTGCCGTCGTCGGACTCGATCAGGACGCGGGTGATGGCGCTGGTGCCGTGAGTGCCGGCCAGGATGCGGACCTTGTAGTCGGTCAGCTCCAGGCGGGCCAGCTCCGGGTAGATCTGCTCGAGCGCGGCCCGCAGGGCCTTATCCAGGGCGTTCACCGGGCCGTTGCCCTCGCCCACCGCGACCAGCCGCTCCCCCTTGGCGGTGAGCCTGACGGTGGCCTCGCTCGTCATCCGGTCGTCCGGGTGGCGCTCGACGATGACCCGCCAGGACTCGACCGCGAAGTACTCGTGCCGCTGGCCGAGCTCGTCGCGGAGCAGCAGCTCGAACGACGCGTCGGCGGCCTCGAAGGTGTAGCCGCGGGCCTCCAGGTCCTTGACCCGGTCGGTGACCCGGCCGATGGCCGCCTTCTCGCCGGACATGTCGTAGCCGAGCTCGCGGCCCTTCAGCTCCACCGAGGCGCGGCCCGCCATGTCCGAGACCAGCATCCGCATGTCGTTGCCGACCAGGGCGGGGTCGATGTGCTGGTAGAGCATCGGGTCTACCTTGATCGCCGAGGCGTGCAGCCCGGCCTTGTGCGCGAACGCGGACAGCCCGACGTACGGCTGGTGGGTGTCCGGCGCGACGTTGGTCACCTCGCTGATCGCGTGCGCGATCCGGCTCATCTCCTTGATTCCGTCGCCGGACAGCACCTCGCGGCCCTTCTTCAGCTGCAGGCCGGCCACCACGCTGAACAGGTTGGCGTTCCCGGCCCGTTCGCCGTACCCGTTCGCGGTGCCCTGTACGTGGCTGACGCCCGCGTCCACCGCGACCAGGGTGTTGGCGACCCCGCAGGCGGTGTCGTCATGGCAGTGGATGCCGAGCCGGGAGCCGGTGGCGTCAGCCACGGCGCGGACCACGTCGGTGAGCTCGTTCGGCATCATGCCGCCGTTGGTGTCACACAGGGCGACCACGTCCGCGCCGGCTTGCGCGGCGGTCCGGACCACTTCGAGGGCGTAGGCCGGGTTGGACCGGTAGCCGTCGAAGAAATGCTCGGCGTCGAGGAAGACCCGCTGGCCCTCCTGGCGGAGGTGGGTGATCGTGTCGGCGATCATCGCCAGGTTCTCCTCCAGCGTGGTTCGCAGGGCCAGTAGGACGTGCCGGTCGTGACTCTTGGCGACAAGGGTCACGACCAGCGCGCCCGACTCACGCAGCGCGGCGACCTGAGGGTCATCGGCCGCCTGAGCGCCGGGCCGGCGGGTCGCGCCGAACGCGGCGA
>JALYVS010000441.1 GCA_030853115.1 Actinomycetota bacterium | reverse complement strand
CGCCGTGACCGTGCACTGCGGCGAGGACGACTGGCCGCACTGCGCGAACCCGAATGCCGTGCCCGGCCCGCCGCCTGCCAGCGCCGGAACCTGGGCGAGGCACATCAGCGCCAAGGACGCCGCGGCTGCCAGGGCGGCCCGCCGGAGCAGGCGGGTCAGCATGTGCCCGCCTTGCCGACGTTGAGGTAGGTGACCTTCCAGGTGCCGTTGAACGGCTGCAGCCGCGCGACGATGTAGCGGCGTCGCAGATCCTGGCCGGCGACCGGCTTCCCGGCGTGGTAGTTGAGCCAGTGGGAGCCGTCGGCGCAGTCGGTGACATTCGCCTGGGTCACGTTCCCGCCGGATCCCTTCACGAGCGTCACGGCGGGGTGAAGCACCGGCTGCCCGAGGCTGACGTCGCCGTCCTGGTGCTCCTGGTACAGGCCGTGGGTCAGCACTGAAAGCGCGCCGCCCGCCGCGTAGTGGTCCAGCGACGGCGCCTGGTAATCCGCCGTCCGGGCGGCGGCAACGTCGGCCTGCCACATTCCCAGGTAGGCCGCGCGGGCCAGGGCCTGCGGATCGCCGGCCTGCGCCGGGCTGCTCGGTGCCGACGGGGCCGGGTCGGTGCGCGCGGAAGGCTGGGTGCTCGCCGTCCCGCTAGCGCATCCTGCTATCCCGGCCGCAAGGCAGGAGACCGCAGCCGCTGTCCGCAGAACTCTCGCGAAGCCGTGCAGCGTCTTGACCACCTCCTGGATAACGACCCGGGCGTAAAGGTGACCTTTGTCTACCACTGCACCCCGTTGTTACTTCAAGGTGCGTTCGATCGCACCAAAAGGTGCGATCTGTCCGACGTGCCGCTTTACTCCTCTGTAACATATGGCCCATCCGAAATTGGCCGGCATTGAGCCTGCGTGCTGAGTGACGGGAGTTATTTCCGGTGCGCATAGTAATTTAGGTGACAGGTGAGAATTGGCCGTCTCACTCGGTGCCACCAGCGAAGGCGAGCGGAATTGCCGGGGCAGGTGCCCGGCGCGGCCCGGCCATCTGAGCCCTGGTGATCAGGACTCCGCGAGGCGGGCTGCCTCCAGCAGGGCCGCCGCCAGGTCGCGTGCCTCGGCAGGCGTCAGGTCATCCGCGTCAGGGTCATCCGGGCTTGAGGCGCCCGACAAGGTCAGCCTCACCGTTGGCGAGTGCTCCCGGCCCTCGGGATCGCTGTACGCCTCGACCTCTACCCTGACCGGAGCGTCCGCCGCGTCCCGGATCGCCTCGATCGTGCCCAGGCAGAATTCCCGGACCACCCGCCGGTGCGTGGTCTCGCCCGCAGCACCCGAGCCGGCTATGTGAGCTGGCGGCAGCTGGCACCACGGCGGGCAGGTGGTGCCACGCTCGCGAGAAGATTCACTCATACCCGTCGCCTCCCTCGGTAAGGGCACGCGCCGTCGCGCGCATTGTAAACCGGGGCGCCCGGCGGCACCAGGGTTTTAGGCTGGCATTGCCTGCCATGTACCCGGAGCGCTGGTGCCGTTTTGTGTTCTGGTGCCGTCCGTAGTGGCATGCCTGGCACGGCGGGAAATACAATTGCGCTGCAACTTGCAGCCGTTTAGGCTGCTGTCTTACGGGGCATTCCTGCGAGCTGCGGCCAGCGGGCTTTTCGTGCCCGCTTCCGGCGGGCACGCTTCATGAGAGCGGCCGTTCATGGCCGCGCCGCTGCGCCGTCCTCCGCAGCACGCCGTCGTGAACAGGCCGGATGCTGCTGCCAGGCACGCCTGGAAGCCCGGAAAGCGAGCAGGCGAGCAGGAAGGAGCGCGGCGAGGACGGGACTGGCAACGGCCAGGTTGCGGGTGCGCGGGCGCGATGACCCGGCTCAGCGCACAGGGGGGTCGCCTGGCTTCGGGATCCGAAGCCGCAGCAGACCAGTGGACTGGCAGAACCTGATGCGCCGGCTGGCGCCACTTCGCACCCGGTGGGACCTGGCGGTGCTGGCCAACCTGGGCGGCAGCGACGCCCCGGTTCGCCCCGCGGACCTGATCAAGGCCATCAACGAGCAATCCGGCGACGGGCAGATCAGCTGGAAGGTCATGGAGGACAGGCTGCGCCGGCTGCAGGCATCCGGCTACGTCGCCCGCCGCGAGGTGCTGCATGCCCCGCGCGAGACCCATTACTGGCTGCTTCCTCGCGGACATCGCCTGAAAAGGGCGCTCACCCTGCTGGATGCCTGGTACGACGAGCAGGATCCGGGTACCAGCGGTGACGCCCCTTCCGGGTAGCCGCCGCGAGCTGGCACGCATCTGCGATGACTCCGCGCCGGCGCTGCCTGTTTCCGGCCTGGCCTCATCCGCTCCCCGATCGCGTCGTGCCGGCCGCACAGCCTGCGGGCTCGGCTGACCCCGCACAATCGCCGGGGTGAACCGGCAGGGCCGGCCGTCGCGGTTACCTGCCGGAGTCATCGTCGCTCCGCCCAGCGCCCGCGGCGCGTTCTGTCGCGCCGCAGGACGCCGGGGTGGCATGTTCCTGCGGTTCACCTGCTGGCCGTGGCCACCTTCTGGTCACGGTGCTGGGCGCTGGCCTGTCCGGCGACCAGGAGGAGGTAGACGATGGCCGCGGCGAACCATCCGACGAGCCAGGAGATGTCGGCTCCGCCGAGCTGTTTCACCAGCGGCCCGGTGTAGTCGGGCTGGCTCACGAAGGGCCATTCGGCGGCGAGGCCGATCACGTAGGCCAGCAGCCCGCGCCAGGCGAATCTCCCGTAGGCGCCGTCGGCGGTGAAGAACGAGGCGATGTCGTAGCTGCCGTGGCGGACCAGGAAGTAGTCCGCCAGGTTCACGGCGCTCCACGGAATGAACAGGACCAGGAGCACGCCGAGGAAGTTCGACAAGTTGGTGACGAACTGCTGGTAGCCGAGGCAGGCGACCGCGACGCCGACGGCCATGACGCACAGGAACGGGACCAGCCGGACGGTGACCGACTCGGACTTGAACCGGCGCCACATGCTGCCGAACGCCAGGACCTGGAAAGATCCGGTGTAGGCGTTGAAGGTGTTGGCGTTGACGAGCGACAGGGCCATGATGATCAGTGCCCACTTGCCGGAGATCTTCCCGACGGCCGCGACCGGGGCGAGCGACGGCAGCAGCGCGGCGAGGTAGGCGCCGATCGCGCAGGAGCCGACGGTGGCCAGGATGTTTCCGGTGTAGATGGCCCAGAACAGCCGCCGCCCGCTGGTCCTGGCCGGCAGGTACCTGGTGTAGTCGGAGACAAAGGGGCCGAAGCTGAGCATGTCGATCACCAGCAGGGCCACGCCGGCGAGGAACAGGCCGGCGGACGGGCGGGCCAGGGTGGTCTCGCTGGCCGGGAGAGAGTGCTGCAGGCCCTCGATGAACATGATGACCAGTGACACGCCCACGATGATGGCGGTGGCCTGCATGACCCGGTGGATCCACCGGTACCCGAAGACGCCGATCACGACCGAGGGGACGGCCAGGATCAGGATCCAGCCCGGCATGCTCAGCGAGGCAGTCACGCCGGTCATGGCCTGGGCCTGGATGACCAGCTCGGCCGCGATGAAGCCGACGTTCAGCAAGAGCACGGCGGGGAACATGAACGCGGCCCCGTAGAAGCCGAACTGTCCTCGGCTCTGGATGCTCTGCGGCACCCCGAGTCTCGGCCCCTGGGTCGCGTGCAGCGCGATCAGGAGCGCCCCGATCAGGGTGCCGGTCGTGATCGCGGCCAGCGCCCACCAGAATGTCAGCCCGATGCTCACGCAAACGCCGCCGAGGACGACGTTGAACACGTTCACGTTTGCCCCGAACCAGAAGACCAGCTGGTGCCAGGGCTTCCCGTGCCGCGCGGCGGCGGGGATATGGTCGATATGGCGGTTCTCGACGTAGCGGCGCACCTGGTCGTTGCGCGCCGTATCTGTGGTCATTGCCTGTTCTTCCTTTTCTTTTCTGTCAGCGGCCGGGTGATGCGGCCTGGGGTGGTGCGTGGCCGGGAGCACGGTGCCCGCCGATGAGGCCGGCGGCGCGTTCGGCGACGGCGAGCACGGTCGCGTTCGGGTGGGCGTTGGGGATGAGCGGGATCACCGATGCGTCGGCCACCCGCAGGCCGCTGATCCCGTGGACGCGCAGTTCCGGGCCGACGACTGCGTCCTGATCCGTGCTGGGGCCGATCCGGCAGGTGCCGGCCGGGTGGTAGTAGCTGCTGACCGTGCGCCTGATCCACTGCCGGAGCTCTCCGCTGGCACGGACGCCGGGGCCGGGGTGTGCCTCGGTTACGCCGAGCCGGGCGAAGGCGGTCCCTGCCGCAGCGCGGCGGATCATGGCCAGGCCCGTTTCCAGCCGCTGCACGTCGCGCGGCTCCCGCAGGAGGCCGGGATCGATGAGCGGCGCGTCCAGCGGGCTGGCGGAGGCCAGCCGGACCGACCCGCGGCTGTCCGGGGCCACGGCGGAGGCCACCAGGGCGAAGCCCCCGGCGGGGGCCTGGAGGCCGGGCGGGGCGACGGGCAGCAAGATGGGGAAGAGCTGCAGGTCAGGCCAGGTGCCTGCCAGCGGGCTGGACAGTGCGGAGTAGGTTTCCCCGTGGTTGTGCCGGCTCCGGGGCAGCGGCACCGCGGATGCGTAGCAGGCCATGGCGACCGGGTGGTCCTGAAGGCCGGCGCCGGTCCCGGGCAGGTCGGCGACCGGCACGATGCCGGTGCCGCGCAGGTGCTCCGCGGGGCCGATGCCGGACAGCATCAGCAGCTGCGGCGAGCCGATCGCCCCGGCGCAGACGATCACCTCGGCGGACGCGCGGGCCTGCTGCGGGGCGCCGTCGCGGAGGTACTCGGCGCCCGTGCACCGGCCGTCGCGGATGAGCAGCCGGGTGACCAGGCAGCCGCCGAGGACGGTGAGGTTCGGGCGGTTCACCGCAGGCAGGAGGTAGGCGCCGGCGGGGCTGACCCGGCGGCCTTCCCAGATGGCGAGGTCGGGCCAGGCCACCCCCTCTTGCCGGCTGCCGCTGAGGTCGCCGGTCACCGGGCAGCCGAGCGCGCACAGCGCCTCGGCCAGGGCGAGGGC
>JALYVS010000440.1 GCA_030853115.1 Actinomycetota bacterium | reverse complement strand
CACCGCGCGGAAGGCGGTAGCGAACCGGCAGCCCAGGCACGCGGCCGTGACGAAGTCCACCGCAGCGGGCAGCGCCACCAGGTTCGCGTCCGCCGCGTAGATCGCTACCAGCTGGGCGAAGGACCCCGGCCCGGTGAATCCCGGCTGGGTCTGCGCTGGGCACACCTGCGCGTCGCCGGCCAGGCAGAACTCACAGCGCCCGCAGCCGCAGGCGAACGGCACCGTCACCCGGTCCCCGGCCCGCCACCCGGTCACCGTCGGGCCGGTCTCCACGACGACCCCGGCCAGCTCATGCCCGCCGATGTGCGGCAGCGCGACCGGGTCGTGTCCCTTCCAGGCGTGCCAGTCCGACCGGCACACGCCGGTCGCGCCCACCGCGATCACCACCCCTCCGGCTGGACACGCCGGATCAGCGACCCCGGTGAGCTCCGGGGTCACCCCGTAGCCGGAGTAGACGACCGCCTTCACGAGCCCGCCGTCCCCAGCTCCGCGGTCCCCAGCTCCGCGGTCCCCAGCTCCGCGGTCCCCAGCTCCGCGGTCCCCAGCTCCGCGGTCCCCAGCTCCGCGGTCCCCAGCTCCGCCTGCCCTAGTAGGGCCAGGCCTAGCGGGGACGCCTGGTAGAGCACCATCCGCCCGCGGCTCGGCATCAGTACCACGCTGTCCGGCCCCAGCGTGACCTGGCCGGCGCCGGAACGCGAGCCGTAGCCGGGAGCCGAAGCGGCCAGGAAAAGCTTGCCCGCGGTCCAGCGCAGGTCAGGATGCAGATCACCGAACGGTGACCGGGCGCCGCCGCCGGGCCGGTTCACCGGCGGCAGATCGGGCCGGGCGAGCAGTTGCACGGCCTTGAGCGTCTCGCGCAACGGCGAGATGGCGAATCTGATCGCGGCGAGATCCGCCACGTCCATCCCGAGCACCAGCAGCATGCGCCCTCCCGGCGGGTTTAGCGCCAAGCTTAAACGTGGCCGGTCATCCGCACTGGCGGGCAAGCTGGCCGGCATGACGCAGGCACCACCCCCCGCGCACGACCACAAACCGCGCCCCGCCCTGGGACGGGACTACTGGCGGCTATGGTGGGCGGACGCGGTCAGCGGCACCGGCGACGGCCTACGGGTTCTTCATCACCATGTGGAACGTCGTTACTGTCAGCCTTCGCAGCAGATCGTGCCCCCGGCCCTGCTCGGTCGCGTCAACAGCGTCTACCGCATGCTTGGCTGGGGCCTGATTCCGGTCGGTGCGCTAGCCGGCGGATTCATCGCGCACGCGGCGGGCCTGCGCGCCCCCTACATCGTCGCGGGCGTCATCTGCGGTCTTACCGTGCTCGCCGCTATTCCGCTGCTGCTGGCCGCCGGCTCGCGAGGTAATCGCCCAGGCAGGTGATTGAGGGCCCTTAGCCGGGTAGGAAGGAACTCCCAAGCTATAACCAAGTAATCTAGTCGGAATTATCAGATGTAGGAGTTTTCTCCCCTTGGAGGCCACCGTGGCCATGCCTGACTTCCTGGTGATCGGCGCTCCGAAGGCGGGGACCACGGCGCTGCACGCGGCGCTCGCCGGGCACCCCGGACTGTACATGTCGGCGATCAAAGAGCCGAAGTTCTTTCTCTCCGACGGACCCCCTCCGGCCAAGGGCGGTCCCGGTGACGCGCTGACCTACCGGGAGCACGTCTGGCGCCGGCCGGCGTACGAGGCCCTGTTCGACCCGGCACCGGCCGGCACGCAGCGCGGTGAGTCGACACCGCTCTACCTGTACGACCGCGCCGCGATGCGCCGGATCCGGGACACCGTGCCCGATGCCAGGCTGATCGTGATCGTGCGTGACCCGGTGGAACGGGCCCACTCCAACTGGACGCACCTGTGGTCGGCGGGCCTGGAGCCCGTCGGTGACTTCGTCCGGGCCTGCGCGGAGGAGGAGCGCCGGATCGCGGCCGGCTGGGCCAGCTTCTGGCACTACGTCGGGCTCGGCCGTTACGGCGAGCAGCTGGAGTACCTGTTCACGCTGTTCCCGCGCGAGCAGGTCCTGGTCCTGCGCTACCGGCTGCTGGTCGACGAGCCGGTGCCGAGCCTGGACCGGATCTGCGCGTTCCTGGGCGTCGAGACCGGCGTGCTGACCCAGATTCCGCGGCACAACGTCACCTCGCACCCGGAAAAGACGCTGGCCCATAGCGCAGTGTCGCTCGCGCAGCGGACAGCCACCGCGGTCAGCACCTGGGTCCCCGGCCTGACCTCGGCCACCCTGACCGGGCCGCTTGAGCGTTTCCTGCAGCGGCACAGCCGCGAGCGCCAGCCGCTGAGCTGGGAGCAGCGCCAGGAGATCCTGCCGAGGTTCGAGACCGACATCAAGCTCCTCGAAAGCGTTCTCGGCGAAAGCTTCCGCGACTGGAATTTGCCCAGGGAGCGCTCGGGCGGCATGGTCGGCGGCAGGCCGGCCGGACAGAGCCAGGCCAGGAACGGCCGCCGGAACTCCCCGGACGTAGCCCGCAGCTAGCCCAGCCCGGAGCTAGCCCTTCCCGGAGCTAGCCCTTCCCGGAGCTAGCGCAGCTCGGTGAGCAGCGCGTGTGAGCCGTCCGGCCTGGTCATCTCGTAGTAAAGCCGGTGCCGGTGGCCGGGCAGCGGCACGATGTCCAGGTACCGCAGGCCGCCGCCGTGATACGGCGAGGACGCGAGCGGCTCGTTCCCGACGGGCGTCAGCGCGGCCGGGTCGGTGCCGGTCGCCACCCCGGTCCGCTCCTCGTAATTCTCCGCGGCGCTCGCGCGCCCGTCGTAGTAGGCCGTGACCGTGCCCCCGTCGAAGTGCACCGCGCTGACCCGCGCGCCGCGGGCGTCCCACTGACCCGGGGTCCCGCTCAGCGCGGTCCCGTGCCAGGTCCAGGCCAGGCCGTCGGTGCTCGTCGCGTACTCGGTGGTCATCTGGTCGGTCTGCAGCGGGTCGTCCAGCGGATGGCACGATGCCCACAGATGCCACTGATTCTCGTGGTAGAGGATGACCGGGTCCTTCACGCCGGTCTTGGCGTCCCCGGGCAGCACCGTTTCCCGGTCCCGGACGTCGAACTCCGCCGGGTGCGCGGCCTCGGTCATCTCCACCCGCCAGTGCTTGGTGCCGGTCGTCGCGCAACTCAGGTAGAGGCGCCAGCGTCCTGACGGCGTGCGGACCAGGGCGGCCCGTTCCAGCGACTCGGTGTTCATCTCCTGCTTGCCGATCATCAACAGCGTCTCGAACCGCTCGCCGTCCACCGAACGCGCCACCGCGATCGCGTAACCGCGACCCTGGCCGACGGGCCGCCTGAGCCGGTAGGCGAGGAAAATGTCACCGTCACCCGCCGCCGCGCACGGTGCGCCCGACCAGTATCCGGGGCCGGTGCCAGGCGGTTCAGCGGCGACGACACCATGGTCAGGCTGGGGCAGCAGCATCAAGGAATCCTCTTCTCCGGTATTCACATCGGAATAGTAGACAACAATAGGACTCCTCAGGCACATCCGCATTTATCTTATCGGGATGCGGCCCTGCTCAGATTCCCGCCCGCTCCGGGACGAGCTGCAGGTAGGAGACGCCGGGCATCGGCAGATCGAAGGTCAGCTCCAGCCGTCCGTTCCCGGCGCCGGCCCGGGTCGGCGGCCCGAGCTCATCAAGCGTGTTCAGCTCCCGAAGTACCTGCCACTGGCCCTCGTCCGGCCAGCGAGCGCCGCCGCGCCGCCGCTCCCAGGCCGCGGCGATGTTGGAGTGCCCGGCATCGATGCGGTAGTGCCGCACGGTGTAGGACGCTCCGGGCGCGAGCTCCATCAGCACCTGGACCTGGCGGTCGAGCTCCGCGGCCCCGGCCAGCTTGCCCTGGTCCAGGGTGCCGTTCCAGATCAGGATCCCGATGCGCCCGTCGTCGTGGCGGGCGGCCAGCGCTTCGGTCAGGCCGCCGGCCCCGTCGCCGGTCACAGACGTCCGCAGCCGGTGCCGCCCCATCCCGGCGAGCAGGGCCAGCGCCCAGTACCTGGGCTTGCGCAGGTTCCCCACCGACAGCAAGCCGAACCCGCCGTGGAACAGCTCCGGCGGGCGACCGAGCTCCTCGAAGTGGTCAGAGACAACCCAGGGCGACAGCGCCTCGATCCGGCCGAGCGCGGACGCCATGCCGCGGAGCAGGAAGGCCGCGGCGAAGACGGTGTCGCCGACCGGGTCGAAGTGGGTCGGTGTCGGGCCCCACTCGGTCCACCAGGCCGGCGTCCCGTCGCGGCCCGCCGACCCGAGCGCCGGCCGCAGGTCCAGCGGCACGTTGCCGTAGACATGGGTGGAAAGGAAATCCAGCGGCGCACCGGAGGCCTCCAGGTGCGCCAGCAGCTCGCGGGTCCAGCCCGCCGCCGCCGAGGCCGGCCCGCCCACCCGCAGCCCGGGGTGTACCGACTTGATCGCGGCGGCGGAGCAGTCGTACAGCCGGAAGTACTCGGCCTGGGTGCCTGACCAGAACACCTCGAGGTTCGGCTCGTTCCACACCTCGAACGCCCAGTGGCGCGTGACCTCGTCCGCGCCGTAGCGCTGGATCAGGTGGTCCGCCAGGGCTCCGGTCAGGTCGGCCCAGCGGTCCCAGTCCCGGGGCGGTGAAATGATCGCGCCGTAGTCGAACACGGTCAGCTCCGGGTCGCGAGCCAGCTCACGCGGCATGAACGAAAGCTCGACCACCGGCCGCAGGCCGATGTCCATCAGCTCGTCGTACACCCGGTCGATTCCGCCGAAGTCATAGGGCCGGCCCGCCCGGTAGACGCCTAGGTCGTCGGACAAGATGCCGTGCGCGCGGACGGCCCGGACGCCGAGTTCGCGGTGCGCGATCCGCAGCGCCTCCCGTAGTTCGGTGCCGATCACCTGCCCCCCGGTCCGGTCCGTCCGGAGCAGGCAGCTCAGGTGCTCCGAGCCGATCATCGCCTCCCAGGGCCGGTCCAGCTCCCCGGTGACCACCTCCCCGACCTCGACCGTCACGGCCCCCGCCCCGGGCCCCCGGACCGCCCCGGCTGGGCCCGGACCGGCCGCGGCCGGTGCAGCCGCGACAGGATCGCAGAGCGGCCC
>JALYVS010000083.1:7112-17325 GCA_030853115.1 Actinomycetota bacterium | reverse complement strand
GGCTGTAGCCGTACTGGGTGGCGCGGGCGGTGCCGTACATCCGGATGTAGCGGCCGGAGCCGGTGACGTTGAGGGTCTGGGTGCCGCCGGTTCCGGTGGTGGTGGAGTAGATCGAGGTCCAGGTCGTGCCGTCCGGTGAGGTCTGGATCTGGAATGCCTTGCCGTAGGCGGTTTCCCAGTTCAGTACTACCTGGCAGATGGACTGGGTGGAGCCCAGGTCGACTTCGAGCCATTGCGGGTCGGAGAACGCGCTGGACCAGCGGGTGCCCAGGTTGCCGTCCACGGCTGCGGAGGCGGGGTCACCGGCGTTCTCCAGCGAGGACGCGGTCGCGGTCTTATTGAGGGCGAGGTTGGTCGTGCCGCAGGTGCCGCCGCTTCCCGCGGCGGCCACGGTCCAGCTGAACGAGACGGACCCGGAGGCGCCGGTGGTGTCCTTGGCCGTCACGGTGACGCTGGAGGTGCCGGCCGCCGTGGGGGTGCCGGAGATCAGGCCGGAGGAGGAGTTGATGGACAGCCCGGCGGGCAGGCCGGTGGCGTTGTAGCTGAGCGTCTGCCCGGAGGCGGAGTCACTCGCCGAGATCGGCACACTGGCGCTAGTGCCGACGGTGGAATTCTGGTTACCGGGGCTGGTGACCGTGACGGTATTACCGCCTCCCCCGCCGGACGGCAGGGTCCAGAGCTGCGCGGCGGCGCCGGTACAGGTCTCGATGTCGAGGCGGGCGCCGGTATTACCGCCGGGGTCGGTGAGACACAGGCCGGAAGGCGGGTTGACCAGCTCCCCGTTGGACTGGTGGGTCCACGTCTGGGCCGCGGTGCCGTTGCAGGGATACCAGTCCACGTCGGTGCCGCTGGTCGTCCCGGCGCTCACCACGTCCAGACAGCCGCCCTGGGTACGGAACGTGCCGTCGGAGTACGGGGACCACGTCTGGCCCGCGCTGCCGTTGCAGGCGGTCACGCCGATCGGGTTGCCCTCGGTGTCCAGCGAGCTCTGGTTGGCTAGGCACAGTCCGTTGAGCCCGGTGACCTTGCCCGTCGCGGTGGCGGTTCCGGTCGGGGTGGAGTTGCCGCCCTGTTCGTACACGGCCACGTATCCGACGCTCATGGACGCACCTGACGAAGTCGCCGAGGTGGGCGTGGTGCAGTTACAAATGCCGTTCGGATAATTTCCGCCCATGGCCAGGTCGAAGATGATGAAGAAGCCGTGGTCAACGGCCTCCTGCCAGGCCGTGGTGCCGACCGAAGCCTCGGTGATCGTGCTCTCGACGGTTCCGTCCATCAAGAACTGCAGGGTCTCCGCGCTGGTGTTGGTCCGGTTCACGATCACCGAGTAGGTGTGGTAACCGGTCTGGCAGCCCGAGCCGGCCGCCGGGCAGGCGATCAGAGGGTGGCCGCTGCTGCCCGCGGCGTCGTGCAGGGTCTGGGACGCCTGGTTGGAGGCATTGACGTCTTCCATCATGTCGATCTCGCCGACGGTGGGCCAGACGCCGCCGGTCCGCAACGGCGATCCGAGGGCCCAGAAGGCCGGCCAGTAACCAAGCCCGTTGGCCGGATTGGGCTGCTCGATCGACGCCGTCATCTCCATCTCGCCACCCGGCGGAGCCTGGAAGTCATCCCGCGTGCTCTCGATCCGCCCCGATGTCCAGGTCCCGCCGTTGTCGATGGCTTTCAGCACCAGGTGACCGCTGCCGTCGAGGTAGACGTTGCTGGTCGAGTTGGTGGTCTGCTCGGTCTCGCCGGTGCCGTAACCGGTTCCGATGTCGTAGAACCAGTTCGACGCCGACGGCGCGGACCCGGCGGCGCCGGCGAAATTGTCGCTGAACACTGTGTTCCAGCCCGCCGGGGGCGGTGGGGGGGTGTCGGCCCGGGCCGCCGGGAGCCCGGGCAGCGCGCTGAGCACCACGCTGACCAGGCATCCGGCCAGCAGCGTCAGCACGGTCAGGATCGAGAGCCGCCGCCGGCGCCCGGTGTCCTTCATCACGTCACTCATCAGCCGGAACGTCCTTCTCTCAGTGTCAGCCGGACCGTCGTGCTGGGCCTACCAGCCGTAGTAGTTCGCCGGGCCCGGCGTTCTCGAGCGCCGGAGCGGGCGGTTGATCGATGGCCAAGACTTGATATAAGTCTTATTTCAAAGCGAAACTTAACCCGGCGGAAACGACCCGTCAAGACATAGGCGAGAACTTGTAGTGGCCTGGGCACCAGGAGTTAACCGCTGCCGAAGGCATCCCTCCGTCGTGGCTCCCCCGGTAGCGGTACGAACTCGGCTGGGGTACGAATCCCCGCCATTACGGACACGGCGGCCTGCGCGGCCTCAGCTGGCGGGGCGGTCGCTGGCCTTGGCGGCGAACGCGCTGCCGCTGAGGAACGCCTCGACGGGCAGGGTGGCGGCGCCTAGGGCGACGGCGTCGGGGCCCAGGCGGCCAAGCTCGATCGAGGTGGCGGCGAAGGGATGCCGGAGCGAATGCTCGCGGGCGACCTCGCGGATCAACGGCAGCATGTGCGCGCCCAGCAAGAGGCCGGCCCACCCGCCGATGATGATCCGCTCGGGGTTGAACAAGTTGATCAGGTCGGCGATGCTGACTCCCAGGTACAACGCGGTCTCGTCCAGGACCTCGGCCGCCCGGGTCGAGGTCGCGGCCATATCGATCAGCGTGCTGAGCGCGGTTTCCTGGTCGTGGCGAGGCAGCGGGCCGCCGTACCGGGCCAGGATCGCCTCGGCGCCGACGTAGGCCTCCAGGCAGCCGTGCGACCCGCACCGGCAGGGCCGTCCGCCCACCATGATGGTGGTGTGTCCCCATTCCCCGGCGCTGGACGTGGACCCTTGATGGGTGGATCCGTGCGCGATGATGCTCGCGCCGACGCCGGAGCCGACCAGGCAGACGACGGCGTGCTGGGCTCCGCGTCCCGCGCCGAACCACAGCTCGGCCTGGCCCATCGTCTTGGCGCCGTTATCGATATGGAGAGGCAGGCTGGTCCCTGCTCGCAGCAGCGCGCCCAGCGGGACCGCCTCCCAGCCGAACGTCTGCCCGTGCACGACGCTGTCCGGGCCGTTCTCAACGATGCCTGGCACGCCGACTCCGATGCCGAGCACGGCCGAGGGGCTGACCCCGCTGCTGGCCAGCACCGCGGCCAGCCCGGTCACGATGGCCTCGACGATCAACTTGACTCCGTGCTGCCTGGGATCCAGCGGGAAGTCGGCCTTGGCGCGCTCGGTCATGGTCAGGTCGAACAGCTCGACGCGGACCCGGGTCTCGCCCACGTCGACCCCGATGACATACCCGTAGTCCGGGTTTATCTGCAGCAGGACGCGCGGGCGTCCCCCGTCGGAATCCACCGAGCCTGCCTCGGCTACGATCCCTTCGCGGATCAGCTCACGGACCACGTTGCTGACCGAGGCAGGGCTCAGCCCAGTCGCCTCGCTCAGCTCCTGACGGCTGCTCGCCTGCTCGAAGAACAACGTCGACAACAGCACCGAACGGTTGTCGCGGCGCAGATCACGGACGGTCCATCGTCTTCGCTCCCGCATGCTCCCCCCTCGGGCCCCGCATGTTGAACACACCTTATAACAAGCTTCTTACGAAGGAAGCCGACCAGGTTAGAGCGCGGTTTCTGTCGCGTTGCCCGCTGTGGGCACCTCTTGACGGCATGTGTCCGCCGAGTTAAGTTACGCCATGAAATAAGGCTTGCATCAACGGTGCCAACGGGTCGGGTGAGTCAGGCTCGCGTCCGTTCCCTACGGGGATCCAGGCCTGGGCCACCACATCCAGGAGGCGTACCTATGCATCTCCCCCCGCCCCTCCGCCGCGCCGCTCGCGCGCGGAGAACGATCCGCCCCGGCCGCGGCCGGGGCCGCGCCCGATTCGCCCCGCCGCGGCGGATCAGGACATTCTTCTTTGCCGCCGTCGCGGCGTTGGTCCTCGTCGGGCTCGTGCTGCCCAGCACGGTGCCAACCGCCTCGGCCGCCCTGAGATCCCCGTCCGCCCCGGCCGCTAGCTGCGGCACGGCGAACCTGGCGCTGAACAAGACCGCCACCGCGTCCTCACTGGAGAACGCCGGCGACCCCGCCTCCGCAGCCGTGGACGGCAACCTGGGCACCCGCTGGTCCAGCGCCTTCTCCGACCCGCAATGGCTCGAAGTCGACCTCGGCTCCACCCAGACCATCTGCCAGGTCACCCTGAACTGGGAAGCCGCTTACGCGACCGCGTTCCAGATCCAGACGTCCCCCGACGGGTCGACCTGGACCTCGATCTACTCCACCACCACCGGAACCGGCGGCACCCAGACCCTCAACGTCACCGGCTCCGGCCGCTACATCCGGATGTACGGCACCGCCCGCGCCACCCAGTACGGCTACAGCCTGTGGGAATTCAGCATTTACGGCCCGGCCGGGAGCGGCGGCGGGACCTGCGGTACCACGAACGTCGCGCTGAACAAGACCGCGACCGCGTCCTCGCTGGAGAACGCCGGTGACCCCGCCTCCGCAGCCGTGGACGGCAACCTGGGCACCCGCTGGTCCAGCGCGTTCTCCGACCCGCAATGGCTGGAGGTCGACCTGGGCTCCACCCAGTCCATCTGCCAGGTGGTGCTGAACTGGGAAACCGCCTACGGCAAGGCATTCCAGATCCAGACCTCACCGGACGGATCCACCTGGACCTCGATCTACTCCACCACCACCGGAACCGGCGGCACCCAGACCCTGAACGTCACCGGGTCCGGCCGCTACATCCGGATGTACGGCACCGCCCGCGCCACCCAGTACGGCTACAGCCTGTGGGAATTCAGCGTCTACGCCAGCTGACTGGCACCTGAAGACAGCTACTTGGTCAGCTCCGGTGCCGAGCGGCCCGGGCCGATCTGGGCCTTGAGCGCGGCGAGTTCGTTGTCCACGTCGGCGGCCGACCCGGCCTCGTCCAGTTCCTTCTGGATGTCGTCGGTGTCGCCGCCGACGTCTTCCAGTACCCCGGACTGCAGCAGTTCGTCCAACGCGCCCGCGCGCGACTGCATCGTGGCGATCTTGTCCTGGGCTCGCTGCAGCGCCGCTCCCGAATCACCCAGCGTCGTGGAGATCCCCGCCACGCTCTCGTTCACCGAGCTCTCCGCGGCCGCCGCGGTGTACTGGGCCTTCAGCGTTTCCTTCTGGGTCCGGAACTTGTTGACCCGGTCCTGCAGGGCCGTCAGCGTCTGCTCCATCTTCTGCTCTTCCTCGGTGAGCTGCTGATGCTGCGGTTCCATCCCGTCGATCTGGCCCTGGGCGGCGGCCTTGCGGGAGAGCGCTTCCCTGGCCAGGTCCTCCCGGCCCTGGGCCAGCGCCGCCTTGGCTTGGTCCTGCAGGTGGTCCACCGAATGCTGAAGCTGCTGCTGCTGCAGCTCGATCCGCTTGCGCGACGCGGCGATAGTGACCAGCGCCTGGCGCACCCTGGTGATCTGGTCGAGCATCTGCTCGTAAGACAGATCGAGCATTTCGTCGGGCTTCTCGGCCGCGTCGAGCGCCTTGTTGGTCTTGGCCGCGAGGATGTCGTGGGCCCTTTGGAAGAGAGACATGTCGAGCTGCTCCTTAGTCGACGGTGACCAGACGGCCCGCCCAGGCGAGCCCGCGCCCGTGATTCTCACGGCGGTCCTGGCGGACCTAACGTATCCAGCAAATCTAGCCGTCAGCTGAACCCCCGGGCCGCATCTGCCCGTAGCCGGCGCCCGCCCGCCGGGCTACCCGCCCCGCCGCCCCGCCGAGCACGATGCCGCCGATGATGAACCAGGGGTTCCACAAGATCAGGCTCCACCGTGTCTCAAGCGGCCCGGCGGCCGAACGGACCCCGGCGTCGGCCATCAGCAGGACCTCCACGGCCAGGCCGCGCAGGACCAGGCCGGCTCCGATGACCCCGAGCACCCAGCCGGTGAGCCGGCGCAGACGCCGGCCCCGGTCGGCGGTGGCCGCCAGGTAGATGACCGCGACACCGGCCAGCAGCAGCCCGGCGACGCCCCACAGGCCGGCCAGCACGAACGCGGTCGGCCGGGCCGCGGCCAGCTCGGTTCCCGCCGAAGAGGCGAGGCCGGCCGATCCACCCAGCGCCCAGAACAGATGGGCGCAGGCGAAGACCGCACACCAGGCCATGGCCAGGGCGGCCGCCCCGCCGGTCCGGCTGACTATCGCGTTGCCCATATGAGCTGAACTGCCGCGGCCTCACCCAAGTTCCCGTCCCCGGCCCGCTGCGTGCCGCCGGTGGGGTATGAAGGGCGGATGCTGCGCGGAGAGATGACCGGGCTACGGGCCCACACTGAGGCTGACATCGAGATCCTCGAGGCGGAACTGCTGAGTGACGTGATGACGCGGGTCCGCAGCGACTCCCGGCCGTGGCGACCGGTGACGCCCGGCGCCCCCGATTCGCCGTACCGGAACGCGGTGGATCCCGCCACCGTCGTCCGCTTTTCCGTGGTCGAGCTGGCGACCGGCGAGCTGGCCGGCGAGGCGGTGATGTTCGAGATCGACCTGCACAACCGCAACGCGCATATCGGCCTGGCGCTGCGGCCGGCGTTCCGCGGCAGGCACCTGGGCACCGACCTGGTCCGGGTGCTGTGCCGCTACGGCTTTGAGATCCGCGGCCTGCACCGGCTGCAGGTCGACACCCTGACCGATAACCACGCGATGATCGGTGCCGCCACCGGGGCCGGTTTCGTCACCGAGGGCGTGCTGCGACAGGAGGGCTGGGTCAACGGAACTTTCGCCGACTGCCTGGTCCTTGGCCAGCTGGCCACCGAATGGTCCCCAGCCGGCCAGTCCCCAGCCGGCCAGTCCCCAGTGGGCCAGTCCTCAGCCGGCCAGTCCCCAGATCGCTGATCAGCGGGTGTTCCTTGTCGTTCGCGTTAAGCGGGGCGGTCGCGCAGAAGTTGCCGGGCAACCACCACGATGACGACGGCCAGCAGCACGGAGAAACCGAGCAGCGCCGTCCGCGCACTGAACGCCTGGGTCGCGAAGCCGAGCGCGATCACCGGTACGGCCAGCCCGAGGTAGGCGGCCAGGAACAGTCCGGACAGCGCCTCGCCCTGCGCGTGCTCAGGTGCGATTCCCATCACCGTGGAGATGGCGCCCTTGAACACGGCGCCCGCTCCGGCCCCGCCCAGCGCCCCGCCGGCCAGCAGCAGCGGCAGGCTCGAGTTCCACACCGCCACCGTAACCAGGATCAATCCGGCCGTTAGCAGGCCCAGCCCGAGGCCCAGCTGACGCCGCAGGCTGATCCGGCTGGTGCCGATCTGCGCGAGCGCCGCCGCGCCGAACACGATGAAGGCAGTCACCCCGGCCAGCGCGTGCGAACGGTCGTGCAGCGGGCCGGCCAGGAATCCCGGCGCCAGCGAGGTGAACAAGCCGAATAGAGAGAACGCGACCGCGGCCGCCGCCCCGGCCGCGAAGAAGGTGCCGCGGCTGGCGGCCGGGACCGTGATCCGCTGCGGACGGTAAGGATGCCTGTGCTCCGGCGGCCGCACGGTCTCCGGCATGACCAGCAGGACACCGCATCCCGCGAGCATGAGCGCCTCGAAGACAAGGTACGGCACCACCAGCGGCGCGTCCGCGTACTGAGCCAGGAACCCGGCGATGAGCGGCCCGAGGCCCAGACCACCGAGGCTGGCCGCGGCCGCCACGATCTCGGCCCGCGTGCGGGGTGCGCCGGGCCTGGCCGCGGCGTGCAGCTCGCTCAGGTAAGCGGTAGCGGTGGCGCTCAGCATGCCGATGCTGACCCCAGAGATGATCCGGCCGATGATCAGGCCGGGGACCGCGGGCCAGAGCAGGAACAGCAGGCCCGACGCCATGTTGACGGCGACCGCGACAAGCAGGATCCGCCGGCGGCCCAGCCAGTCGGACACGTGGCCGACCAGGAACAGGCTCGCGGCCACGCCGAGGGCGTACACCGCGAAGATGATCGTGACCAGCAGCGGGCCGAAGTGATCCCGCGCCTGGTACAGGACGTACAGCGGCGCGGGCACGGCCGAGAACGCAATCGTGATCGCGAACACGCAGCCGGCCAGCCAGATCCCGGTGCCCGGCCGGCCAGCCTGCCCGGCCGCCGGCGCGTCCAGTTTCAGCGCCGTGGCCATAGCAACCTCCAGAGAAAATCCTTGACGTCAGACGAAACTCGGTCGTACCTATCATCGGGAAGCTCACCCACACCCACCATCGGTGTTCTCGGTCATCTGTGCCAACGAAGATTTGTGCTCACCAGTATCTGGATATGAGATAGTCATGGCATGGAGCTCCGGCACCTGGAAGTTTTCGTCGCGGTCGCGGAGGAACTGTCGTTCACCCGCGCGTCGAACCGGCTGCACCTGGTGCAATCGGGTGTCTCCAGCGCGATCAAGGCCCTGGAACGCGATCTCGGGGCGCATCTGTTCGACCGGGACCGTCACCGGGTCCTGCTGACTGACGTCGGTCAGGTCCTGCTGCCCGAGGCGCGCGCGACGCTGGCGGCCGCGCAGGCGGCCCGGGACGCGGTCAGCGAAGCCCAAGGCGGCCTGCGCGGGACGGTCACGGTGGGCACCATGCTTTCGACGGGTCCGCTCGACATGGCCGGCCTGCTCGGGCGGTTCCATCGCACGCATCCGGGCGTGACGGTCCGGCTGCGCCTTTCCGCCAGTGGCTCCGCCGGGCTGGCCCGTGAGCTACTGGAGGGCCGGCTCGACCTGGCCCTGGTGTCGCTGCCGGATCCGGTGCCCGCCGGGCTGACCCTGCGGCCGGTGACCGCGGAGCCGCTGATCGCCGTCGGCCACCCCGGTCACCCGCTCGCGGTCCGCCCGGCCACCTTGGCGCAGGTCGCTGGCGAGCCGTTCATCGACTTCCCGCTGGGCTGGGGTAATCGCGCGGTCGCCGACCGGGTGTTCGCCTCGGCCGGCCTGGACCGGGAGGTCCCGTTCGAGGCCGCGGACTTCGCCGCGGTGATCAACCTGGTCCGGGGGGGCCTGGGCGTCGCTTTCCTGCCCGCCACGGTGGCCGCCGGCCCGGGCGCCGACCTGGACGTCATCGAGATCCGCGATCACACGTTCAACTGGGTGGTCTCCGTCGCGACACCGGCCGGCCGCAGGATGTCCGCCGCCGCCCGGGCGATCCTGGCCGAGCTGCCAGATCTACCCGCCGGACCGTCCGTTCCGTTCGCCGCGCTGATCGGCTCGGCCGATAGCCGTTAGCGTCGTCTGCTATCACCAGCCCGGTACGACATAGCCCGCCACGTTGTTGCCATCACTGGAAGCGACGCACGGGTCCACTGACGCAGGGTTCTACTGCCGCGGGGATTCCTGTCGCAAGGGCCTAGTAGGGAGAGCTGACACACATGCGTAACCGGACGATTGGCGGCATCACGGTAGGTGCGATCGGCTTGGGCGGGATGCCCATGTCGATCGAGGGCCGGCCCGACGAGGACCGCTCCATCGCGGCGATCCATGCTGCGCTCGACGCGGGCGTCACGCTCATCGACACCGCGGATGCGTATCACATGCAGGCCGGCGAGGCCGGTCACAATGAGCGGCTGATCGCCAAGGCCTTGGCCAGTTATCCCGGTGATGCCAGCAACGTGCTCGTGGCCACCAAGGGCGGCCACGTCCGTCCCGGCGATGGCTCCTGGCAGGTCGATGGGTCACCCGCCCACCTGCGGCAGGCCGCCGAGGATTCGTTGAAGGCGCTGGGCGTGGACGCCATCGGCCTGTACCAGTTTCACCGGCCCGACCCGAAGGTTCCCTACGCCGAGTCCGTCGGCACGCTGAAGGAACTGCTCGATGAGGGCAAGATCCGGCTGGCCGGAATCTCCAACGCGACCATCGAGCAGATCGACATCGCCCGCAAGGTCCTCGGCGAGCAGAACCTGGCCAGCGTGCAGAACCAGTTCTCGCCCGCGTACCGGTCCAGCGAGGACGAACTCGCGCACTGCGCCGAGCTCGGGATCGCCTTCCTGCCCTTCAGCCCACTCGGCGGCATCACTCAGGCCGGCCAGCTCGGCTCCAGGCACTCCGCGTTCCAGCAGGTAGCGGACGCGCACGGGGTTTCGCCGCAGCAGGTCACCCTGGCCTGGATGCTGGCCAAGGCCCCGGTCGTGATCCCCATCCCCGGCGCCAGCCGTCCCGGATCGATCACCGATTCGGCCCAGGCCGCCGACCTCACCCTCACCCCCGCCGAACTAGCCCAGCTCGACCAGCCCTAACGCTGGGCAGTCCTAAGTCCCAGCACCGTGGACATCTACCT
>JALYVS010000083.1:0-7102 GCA_030853115.1 Actinomycetota bacterium | reverse complement strand
CATCTACCTCGTGCACGACGAGGTAGATGTCCACGATCATGGCGGCCGCACCCCGCACCCCGCACCTAGGCAACTCCTTAGCAGAGCTAATGGTATTCTGGGTCATGAACTGACTCACGCCGACAGGGGGCCGGTGCACGTCGCCTTTGCGGGCTACAGCCGTCCGCAGTTCCAGCCAAGACAGATGATCTCGTCGCTGCGGCAGCGTAACTACCGGCTGTTCTTCTTCGGGCAGCTCGTCTCGGTCGCGGGCACCTGGATGCAGACCGTCGCGCAGTCCTTCGTGGTCCTGGATCTCACCCGCAGCGGCACCCAGCTCGGCCTGACCACCGCGGCCCGGTTCCTGCCGATGTTCATCTTCGGCCCCATCGGCGGCGTGTTCGCGGACCGGATGGACAAGCGGCGGGTGCTGTACGTCACCCAGACGCTGGCCGGGCTGCTGGCGGTGGTCTTCGCCCTCTTGCTCTGGACCCAGTCCCTCCGGTTGTGGAGCGTCTACCTGCTGGCGCTCGCGCTTGGCTTTGTCAACGTGTTCGACAATCCGGCGCGGCAGAGCTTCATCTCCGAGATGGTGCCGCCCGGTGACCTCCCGAACGCGGTTACCCTCAACTCGGTCGCGATGAATATGGCCCGCGTCTTCGGTGCCGCGCTGGGCGGGGCGATTGCCGCGGCCCTCGGCCTGGCGCTGTGCTTTGCCGGCGACGCGCTGTCGTTCGCGGCCGTGCTGATTTCCCTGCTGGCGATGCGCAAGTCCGAGCTGTTTCCAGCCCAGCGGGCGGCCAGGGAAAAGGGTCAGGTCCGGCAGGGCCTGCGTTACGTCCGGTCGACCCCGGAACTGCTCATCCCGCTTCTCATGGTCGCGATGGTCGGCACGCTGGCCTGGGAGTTCCAGGTCACTCTGCCGCTCATGGCCAGTGAGATCTTCCATGGCGGGCCGCGGCGTACGGCGTGATGGCCTCGGTGATGGGCGCCGGCGCGGTGGCCGGCGGCCTGATCTCGGCCGCGCGCCCCCGGCCCCGGGGCCTGGCCCTGTGCCTGGCCGCCATCGGATGGGGCCTCGCCATCCTGGTCGCGGCGGTCGCGCCGACTCTGACGCTGGAGCTGGCGGCCATGGTCTTCGTCGGCTACGGGAGCATCACCTTCAACGCGCTGGCCAAGACCACCCTCCAGCTGGCGGCCAAGCCGGAGATGCGCGGCCGCGTGATGGCGCTGTGGGCGCTGGCCTGGCTAGGCTCGCCGCCGATCGGCGGCCCCATCGTGGGATGGGTCGGTCAGAGCGTCGGCGCGCGCTGGGCCCTGGTGGCCGCCGGCCTGCCCACTGTGGTCTGCGGGATCCTGGCCCTGCCCGCCCTCACCCGTATCGACCGCCGTGCCGCCCGCAAAGCTGACTCCGACCCCGCCGAGACCAGTGATCAGGTGCCCGCGATCAGCTCTGTCACCCCAGCCGGGTAAAGCGGCGGGCTGACCGTCCCTGGCGCCCGCCACAGGACGCGGCTCTTCGGCTCGGTGTCGTCCGCGATGACCTGCTCTTCGATCTCATAGGCGGCCTCGTCCGCGAACGCGGCGCTGAAGATGAACACCACCTCGTGCTCGGTGCCCCCCTGCCAGGGGAAGATGTTCTCCAGCACGCCGAGTAGCCGCACGCCGGTCAGCTGCTGGCTGATTTCCTCACCGAACTCCCGGTGCAGCGTGTCCGCCGCGTACTCGCCGAACTCGACGTGACCGCCGAGCGGCCGGGCAAACGAGTCGTCGGCTGGCTGGGACACCAGGAGCGCCCCGTCCCGCGGCCGCCTGATGACGGCCATCGCCTTGATGATCTGCAGTTTCGCGTTCACCGCACTGTCCTATCACGCCGATCAGATCAGCGTTGCCGTGGCCTGGCCGCCTGCAACCAGAGTGAAACCGTGCGGCAAACCGCGCCGCTACCCCCGCGAAGCACACTGAGCCCATAAGGCACCTGAAGAGAAAATCGAAGCGCTTACTTGAATTCGTCGCGGCGACCGGCATGCTTTACGGCGTAAATTTCACGGAGCGTCAATGTTCAGAGAGAGAATTATGAACAGAACCATGGCCACGATCACGGCCGGCGCGGGTATCGCATTCGCTAGCCTGCTAATCCCGGCAGCCGGCGCCAACGCCGCCACCGTCGCGCCCGCCCCGCAGTACTCTTATGCCACCGGCTTTGATAGCGGTTCGGCCGGCCCGACCTGGCTGCAGGAGAGCTTCCTTATCGAGAGCCAGAGCCTGAAAGACCGTGCTGGTTCTATCGAGGATAACCACTCCCTGACGGAGACCTATGTCAGGGACGCAGCTGGTAACGCCTTCGAGTTCGGCGTCACCTCCGACGCGCAGGGCGCGACGACGCGACCGACGCTCTTCACGGCGGCCTGGACGGCCGGGAACTTCAGCGGCTACGAAGCCGGTTTCGTGTCAACAACCTCGGTGCGGCCCGGCTCCTTCAACCCGCCGGTCGGCACGAGTCCCGAGTTTGGCTACTCGATCAGCGGCGGTACGATCTGGCTGACTTACGGCGGGAAGAATTTCGGCTACATCCCCGATTCGTACTGGGCGGGTGGCTTCGGCGCCGTCACCGAGACGCAGACTTATGGCGAGGTCTTCGACAACTCGCCAGGCGGATCTTCTATCCCGACAATGAGCGGGCGCATCAGTAACTACCGAACGAACACTGGTAGCCACCTGACTTCGATCGGCGTTAGTTCCCCGTACCGGGTTACCGGCGCCAGTGGAACCGGATTCACCTTCAGTCGTTAACCAGCCAAAGCGCCCTAGCCGGAAACGGCTAGGGCCGCTTTACTTTCGGCCCGGATCAGTAACCCTCACCATTGAAGATCGTTAGCCACGGTGGCAGCCCGTTTAACCTCAATCGTTCAGGGCTCTTGAGGTCTGGTTACTGATTGTGCGTGTGCCCGGTTTTGGGCGTGGTGTCCGTCTGGTTCGCGGTGGTGGTCGCGCAGTGGCGCCCGGTGTGCCCGGGTGCGCACCGGCTCCGACGGCGCCGGGGCAGGTCTCCTTTCTTGTCGCGGGGATCGATGGTGCTGGTCAGGTGGGTGCGGGCAGGGCGCATAGCCGCTGCCAGCAGGTGAGGAACGCTTCTTTCCAGGGCCAGTCCGGGCTGATCTTAAGGATGCGCTGGCGGGCGTGGCGGGCGAGCCGGGCGGGGATGTGCCAGATCCGGTAGCGGAGGGTATCCGGGCTGGCTTCCCGCAGGCCCGGGTCGTCGCCGTGGCCGAGGAGGCGGGTCCAGGCGGCAAGGTCGGCGGCGATGTTCGCGGCGATGACCCAGCCGCGGTTGACCTGCCAGGATTTCGATGGAAGGTTCCGCAGGCCCGTGGCCTTCGCGGTGCGGACCCCGGCGGTCTCGACGACAGCGTGCTCGCGGTGCAGGGTGTCGATGTACTGGGGGTGGTGGCTGCCCGGGACGCCGCTGATCCCGGCGCCGGGGATGTTCGTGCAGGTGATGGAGTACTTCCAGCCGGTCTTCCTCTCGTAGTCCGTCAGGTTCCTCAGGTGCCGGCGGGACGGTTCACCCGCCGGGCGATCCACCGCAGGCCGCCAGGCCAGTTCCCGGCGCGGCTCATCAGGTCCGTTATCTCTCCGCGACGTCCTTGTCGTCCTCGGCCGCGCCGTCCTGGCCGGTGCCGGGCTTCCACGCGCCGGCGGGGACCTGCCGGATGGCGTCCTCGTCGGCGGCGGTGATCATCCAGCCGCAGGTGAACAGCATGGTCCGCCGCGCGGAGGACAGGGACAGCAGGTGAGCGATGAGGTCGTGGCTGGCGCCGGCCCCGTCGACCCGGACCAGGATCTTCCGCCGGAACCGGGCGGGGACCTGCCGCAGGGCCGCGGCCAGCACCTCCTTATGATCGGTGAACGTGTTCGACCCGGCGTTGCCAGGCCTGAGGAGCATGGCCAGGCACTCGCGGGTATTAGCGGCCCAGGCACCTAGCGGATGGAAGCCGTAGCCCTTCTTCCAGGTGGGAGCGGCTCCCTCCTTATCCGAACTGGCGGTGACCAAGGTGGCATCCATGTCGATGACCAGCCACCCGGTCAGGGCCTTCCCCGCGATGACCAGCCACGGGAACCCCGCCGGGGTCCTCTCGATCAGGTCCCACACGTGCGCGCGGGCTTTCGCGCGGGCGCGGGCGATCCGGTCCAGCATGGCCGGTGTCCCGGCCAGGTCCAGGGCCCGCCGCGCCGCCGGGCCGCTCGGCGCGGCTCCCAGCACCGGCGCCAGGTGCGCCAGCACCGCGATGTCACTCATACTGGTGGCGCCGAGCGCGATCGCCACTGCCATCGACACCAGCACGGCGCCCCGGTCGAAAACGGGTGACGTTCCCGCCTTCCGCAGCGCCCCGCCCAGCCAGGCGGTTAGTCCGGCCTGGTCAGCGACCTTCCGCAGCAGGACCGCCCCGGCGTGGCCGATCAGGCCCATCCCGTCCCGGCGACCTTCAGGGCGTGGTCCCACCCGTTATGCTGCATGGCGAAGAGCGCTCCAGTTCCGGGGATTGCAAGGTGTGGTAACCCGTAATCTCCCAGAACCAGGGCGCTCTTCGCCCTTATCCAGCCGGGACGGCCTCAGCAGATCACCCCGCACCCGCAAGGTGCACGCCAATGCCAGCCCGCCACGACGTGAAACCCCAGTACACAGCTATATGAAGCCACCAGCCCGCTCAGTTGGCCATCAACGCTGAATAGCGGAGGCTAACGGCTGAGAGCCCGGCAATAGATCACGTCAGATCCCTGGCTATCCGGTGATCATGACGGCGCTGCCCAAGGGAACCAGCGACAGCGCCCGCAGCGCGCCCGCGGGGACCCGGACGCAGCCGTGGCTGACCGCGTGGCCGAACACGCCGGAATCTGGCCAGCCGTGCAGGCCGACCGTGCCGGGGCCGCCGCCGTAGGTGGTCAGGGTGTCGGAATGCGTGCCGAGCGGCAGGATCAGCGGACTGTAGGTCGGCTGCAGCGGGACCAGCGAGGCGAGCACGAACGTCCGCCCGACCGGGGTAGGCGTGCTGGGGGCGCCCTCCGCCACCGTCCACGTTCCCAGCCTGCGGCCAGCGTCAAGGATCGTCAGCCGGTAGCGGGCGAGGTTGATGTCGACCTGGTAGGGGGAGTAGGCCGTCTGCAGCCCCCCGCCGCCGAGGTAGATCCAGCCCGTGGACCGGTCCGGCCGGGTGGGCAGCAGGACTCGATCCCAGCCGGGCTGGGACTGGACGACGGGCACCCAGGTCGGGCTTCCGAGCTGGGTGGCCGGCAGCGCCGCCACGGCTGGCCCGCCGGGGCGGGCGTAAATAACCCGCGTGGTCGTGGGATGGACCACGGTTCCTGTCTCTGACCCGAACGGCGCTGGATCTTGCGGCGCGGCAGGCGTTGACCCGTACGTGGTGGCCAGCGGCAAGTGGGCGATCTGCGTGCCGGAGGACCGGATGGCCTGTACCAGCCCAGGCTGGGCGGAGGCCTGCGGTACCCCGGTGACGTTCGCTGCGCCAGTGGCACGAGCCGCGTCATTGGCGTGCGCTGCGCCCGTGGCCCGCGGCGCCGTCCCGGCATGCGGTTGGACAGCGTTACGCGGCGGCCCGGCGGCATGCGGTGCGGCAGATGGAGCAGCGGCGTGCGACGCGCTGGCCGTCCCGCAACCCGTGGCCAGGACAGCGACGGCCAGCGTGATGACCGGCATGGTCACGGCTGCCTTTACCGCAGCACCGTGGGACCAGCCAGATCGGAAGTGCTCGTTCATGAAAGACCTCCGGGATACGAAGAATCAGAGCCCGGCGCACCGCATTCGGCAGCTCTTATTACGAGCGTGCTGTCGTGGTCATGTCAGGGAGGCAATGCGCGACCCGTTTAGGGCATCACGACACTGGGTCTGTGATTGTTTTCCTGTAACTGTACACGCGCAAAACTCCGGCCGGAAGGCGGTGTTTTCCGAGAATGTCGTGATTAGTGACGCTATAAATAATCTTAATACCGGGCAAATAATTTATTGGATGCCAGGGGGTCCTTTCCTGCGAAATGCGTGTAGCGTCATAGTTGACCTGGCAGACCCCTAGCGCCGGGGATGACAACTACCGGTGAATTAGCGGGGGCAAGTGGAATTCTACTTTCGGTCACTCCTTCTGGCGCAGAGCATCACGCTCCTTATGCTGCCTATCCTCCCGGTAAAAGCTGTTGTGGAAGGGATACCCACATGAAGAATATTGGCAGCAGTGGAGCCTCACCCAGGCGGGCCGGGTACTTCTGGCTGGCAACGACCCCCCTGGTCGCCGCCGCCGTAGTCATGTTTATCGTCAGTCAGTCCGCAGCGGCTGGCACCGACACCACAGTAGGACTCGGGACGGCCGCGAGTTATGCGGTTCTGGCTGGCACACCTAAGGTCGCCAACACCGGCCTAACCGTCATCAACGGGGACCTTGGCATAAGCCCGGCCGCCGCGGTGACCGGGTTCCGGCCCGGCACCGTCAACGGCTCCATACACGCGGCCGACGCCGCGGCGGCGCAGGCTCAACTCGACTTGACCACCGCCTACAACGATGCCGCCGGGCGAGCCCTGACGGCAAACGTCCCCGCTACCATCGGCTCTGCCGGAATCGAGACCGGACCACTCGCGCCCGGTGTCTACAAGGCCACGACGTCGCTGGAGGTCAAGGGTGCGCTGACCCTGGACGCGAAGAATGACCCGAACGCGGTCTTCATCTTCCAGGTCGGGTCTGCGCTCCTCACCGACTCGGCCAGCACCGTGACTCTGACTAACGGCGCCCAGGCCTGCAATGTCTTCTGGCAGGTAACTAGTTCGGCGACCCTGGGTACTGAGTCCACCTTCACCGGCACCATCCTGGCTCTGTCGTCGATCACGGTGACGACCGGCGACACCGTCTTCGGCCGTGTGCTAGCCCGTAATGGAGCCGTCACCCTCGACGACGACCACATCAGCGTGCCAACCTGCGCTACCGGTCCGTCGCCGTCGCCGTCGCCGACCGGGACCAGCCCGTCGCCGTCGCCGACCGGGACCAGCCCGTCGCCGTCGCCGACCGGGACCAGCCCGTCGCCGTCGCCGACCGGGACCAGCCCGTCGCCGTCGCCGACC
>JALYVS010000082.1 GCA_030853115.1 Actinomycetota bacterium | reverse complement strand
CTGCCCGCCAGCTACGCCGCCGTCGCCGTGCTCGGCGTGGGCTGGGCGCTGGTCCTGCGGTCCCGCCGCCCGCAGGTGTATGCCACCATCGGGCTCGGTGCCAACGCCGCCGCCGGCCCGCACGCCACTGTCAGCTCCCGGATGCAGCCATGACCCCCCTCCCGCCAGAGGCAGGACCGCCCGTCGTGTTCGCGGACGCTTCCTGTACTGGGGTCCTGAGCCAGGTCATCGCCGATGCTTTCTTTGACCTGGCCGTTTCCCGGTGGCTGGTCCCATATTCGCCCGCCCGGCGTCGCATCTTCCCCGGCTACTTCCGCCTCTACGTCGAGCATGCCCTGGCCGACGGCCTGGTCTGCACCACCCCGGCGAGGGATGCCGTCGCGCTGTGGCTGCCCGCCGGGGAGGCACCGGCGCCTCCGCCCGAGGATTACGACGAGCGGCTAGCCGCTGTGACGGGCCAGTGGATCGACCGGTTCCGGCTCTTCGACCAGACCCTGGAGGACCGCCACCCCACCGGGTACGCCCATCATCACCTGGCTATCTTGGCCGTGCGCCCGGACCGGCAAGGGCACGGGACCGGCAGCGCGCTGCTGCGCGCCCACCACGCCGGCCTGGACCGCAACAGTATCCCCGCCTACCTGGAAGCCTCCGACCTGCGCACCCGCCGCCTGTATCTCGCGCACGGCTACGCCGATACTGGCGGTCCCCTGTTCTTGCCCGAGGCCGTGATGTACCCGATGGTTCGCCCGCCGCAGGCCGTCCAGCCACCGGGGCCAGCCGCCTCCGGCAGGCTCACCGGCAACGCCGGGCCGGGACTGGCACCGGGAGAGGCCCGGTGAAGTACCGCGACCTGGACCACATCGACCCGGCCCCGGCGCAGCAGGTACCGCATGACTGACCCGGAGGCCCCATGGCTACCAGCATCGCACCGAGAAGAGACATCATGCCTCCCTACTACCCGCCCCAGCCGGCCCTGGCGGGCCGGGCGTTGCGCGCGGTGCTCGACCTGGGCGCGGTGCCCACCGCGCCGGGCTGCGCCCGTTCCTGGGCCCGGCAGATCCTGCGGGAATGGCGGCTGGAGGCCCTGTCGGAGGCCGCCGAGGGCGTCGTCTCGGAGCTGACCACAAACGCCGTCCTCGCATCCCGCCAGCTGGTCTCGCCCGTTATCGGACTGGTCCTCACCTTTGACCGGGGCGAGCTGGCCATCTTGGTGCGCGACTTCTGTCCCGGCGTCCCGCAGCCCCGGCAGGCCGGCGCGGACGACGAAAGCGGCCGCGGCCTGATGCTGGTCGAGTTTATGAGCGACAGGAGCGGCTGGTACCCATTCGAAGACGGCACTCCCGGCAAGGTGGTGTGGGCCGTCATTCAGGCCACGCCTGCTGCGCCTGGCGACTACGCGGCCCGCTTCATACCCTCAGCCCCCGCGTGACCTGAACGAGCCCAGCATCTCGCGTCTGGCCACGCGGACCGTACACGCCATGCGCCCATGCCTGCCAGTGAAAGGAGCACCCACGATGTCCGGCAGCCTCACCGATAAGACGCTGCGCGCCGCGCACGGAGCCGCGCGCCTGCTGTACGGCAACCACCGCGCGCTAAGGCTAGACCCAGACGCGATCAAGCCGGATACGCTGCGCGCGGACATCACCGTGGAACCCGGAAACCGGCGCACGCCGGCCGTCGGCGGCACGCCAACCGGGGCATGATCCCAGTGGAAGACGATGAGCAATCTGCGTACCAAGCCGCACGCTCCACCCTCAAGGCCCGCTACGGGCACCTGGTCCTAAAGTTCACCCCTGCCTTCGTGTCCGCCAGCGGGCAGCACGAAGCGTCATGGGCCGGTGGGACTGTCAGCGCCGACACCGAGCACGAGCTGCTGGCCCTCGTCTGCGCCGCCATGGGGGATTGCGGCGGAGAGGGGCACCTGTGGGTGACCGCGGACTTCAACCGCGATCCCGCCTGCAGTGACAATGTGCTGATCTCGCAGCGGCTGGAGTGCGCCGGCTGCCCCGCGCAAGAACGGGTGATCACCCTCTACCACCCCCAGCCCATGCCAGCCGAGGCAACGGAATGAGTGCACGCGACGCGCACATCCGGACGCTGGCCGCCGGCCACGATTGATGACTTCGAGACGTCACGCAAGCCCTGCGCCGAGTTCCTCGCGCCGCATATCCGACGGCATACGGCGAGCCCGGCTTCTATTACGCCCAGCATGGACCTGCTCGGAGACCTGCCCCGATGCTTCCCGGCGTGGCGTGCGACACCGCTCGGGGCCCCGCCTGTAGAGTGCGAGCTTCCTCATTCGCCGTGGGCTTGTTCAGAGAGCTGGCTGGCTGTGTCACGTCTTGTCATTCAAACCCGGGCAGGAGGTCCCGGAGGGCTGTGTGCTCGGGCTGATGCGGGGGCAGGCTGTGGTGATCGCTAACTCGGACATCTCGCACGCGCTTTCGGCCTATTTCCAGTCCTACCCGGACGAGGCCGCGCTGCTGTCTGAGCCGGTGCGGCTGCTGTCTGGAGGAGGAGATTTCGCCTCGCGGCGGAACTTCCCGATGCACGTGACTGCCGGTGCGCTGCTGGTCCGCGGTAACGCCGAGATCCTGCTTGTCGAGCATCTCGCGTACGGGATCACGCTGCAGCCTGGCGGACACCTTGAGCCGGCTGATGCCACGCTGATCGGCGCGGCGGTGCGCGAGCTGGCGGAGGAGACCGGTGTCGACCCCGGCAAGGTCTTCCCGGCGTTGCAGACCCCCGTCTACATCGAGTACGGCCTTGTTCCGGCACGGCCGGAGAAGGACGAGCCGGATCACTACCACCTCGACATCGGGTACTCCTTCGTGACGGCGGATGCGGATGTCGGGGGCATCCAGGAGTCCGAGGTGCGTGGTGCCGCCTGGTATCCGCTCGCCGTGGCAGAGCGCCTTGTCGGGCCCCGCATTGCGCGAGCGGTCAGCGCGCCGGCCCGGATCGCTGCCTGAGCCGGCGTCGGCCGGGGTGTGATGCGCGCTCACTTGAAGGACGGTTTGCGGTCCCGGCTCCGTTTGAGCTCGAAGAAGCCGTCCGTCCCGGCGACTATGACCAGGCCGTCCCAGAGTCGTCCGGCAGCTTCACCGCGAGGGGCCGGCGTGATCACGGGGCCGAACAGTGCCGTGCCGCCGATGCGGAGAACGGGCGTCCCGACATCGAGGCCGACTTCATTGAACGCCTCGTCGTGCGACTCCTTGATGAGCTGGTCGAACTCCGTGCTTGCGGCTGCCGCGGCCAACGAGCCAGGCAGGTCCGCCTCGGCGAGAGCTTCGGTGATGACGGCGGGATCGTCGCGACGTCTTTGGTTGTGGAGCCGCGTGCCGATCGCGGTGTACAGCGGTCCGAGGACGCCGTGGCCGCCCTGCTCGGCGGCTGCTGCGCAGACCCGTACCGGACCCCATGCCTTTGTCATCAGGTTCAGGTAGTCCTCGCTGAGTCCGTTGCCCTCGCGCTGGACGAGGTTCAGGTAGGCCAGCGACATGATCCGCCAGTCGGCGCGCACCGGCCGGACCTGCTCAACCTCCAGGAGCCAGCGCGAGGTGATCCATGCCCAGGGACATAGCGGATCGAACCAGAACGGGACCTCGTCGCGGCCCGGCTGTTCCTTGATCATCGTGATGAGCACCGTCTTTCCTCATGCCGGTTGTGCCTATGCCCTCCTGCGGGAAGGCTCGATGCCGAACAATCCGCCTTGGACGGGCATGTTGCACCTGGCGGTGCGGCCCGCGATTCTCACCAGGGCCGCGAGATCGCTGAGCCGGGCATTCTCCTCCGCTGCGCTGATGAGCCGGAAGAACACCTGCGCGGTGACATCGACGTCGGCGCGGGCCCGGTGGCGATCCGCCGGCTGCCCGATGGAGAAATGCGCCAGCAGCGTGTCGAGTTTGTAGTTCGGCAGGCCCGGGATGAGGTGCTTGGCGAACGGGATCGTGTCAAGGAAGTCAACGCGGGCCAGCGCCGGGCAGTGCTCGCGCTGGTTGTCGATGACGTTGGCCTCGGTAGCGGCGTGCTGAGCTACCAGCAGGTACCGGTTGCCGGCCGTGAATCGCCGGTCGAGGGCGCCCAGCGCGTCGGCCGGGCTGGGGGCCTGCCGCAGATGCTCGGGGGTCAGGCCGGTCTGGGCCGTATCGGCTGGCGTGACCGGGGCGAACGCGGGCGGCCGGATGAGAGATGCGCTCCTGCCGGCCGTCTTCCACGCGCCGCCCTGGTAGCGGAGTGCGAGGGCAGCGACCTCGATGGGCTGGGCCGGGTAACCCGCGGGGGTCGTCGTCTCGAAGTCGATGACAACGAAGGTTGTCGCCAGGAAGGCGGGGTCTTCTGTCAAGCCGCCCATGTTTCCGCCGTTCTTGTTGGTTCGGTGGCATTGCGGGCCGTCGCCGGGCCCATCGAGTCGAGCATGCCTGGGCGCCTGCTGCCGTGATGGGTCGTCACTTTATGAGGCTGGCAATGGCCTGCGTGGCGGCGTGCAGGTCCGGCGCGTTCCACAGGCGCTCGCCTGTCCAGGTCTCGCTCAGGGCACGGTACAGGTCTGACATCAGAGGCAGGAACCCGGGCGGGAGTGGTGACGGCTGTGGCCACTGGCTCCTGGGGACGCCCTCGGCGATCAGTTTGCCGGACGGCACCTCGAGCCCGTGGGTCACGTACCAGTTCCGGATGATCTGCTTGCCGCAGTGCACGCCGTTGAACATCAGTCGGCTTTCGTCGGGTGTGCCGGGGCTGTCGGCAAGCACCAGGCGCGCATCGTCCGACATCAAATACTCGACCTTGCCGTCGCAGTGGCTTAGCCCGAGTTCGCGTGCGTGCCTGGTCAGCACCTGGTTGACGGTGATGGTGGTGTCGCGCATCGCCTGGAACTGGTCGTCGCTCAGGCCGGCGAGGCGCTGGGCCTCAGGGCCGCCGATGAACCGGTTGACGTCTTCCCGCGTTGTCGCGTATTCGATGAGCGGGTGCTTCAGCTTCTCGCCGATCGCGGGAATGCCGCGGAGCCCGGCTTCGGCCGGTGTCAGGCCGGTTGCGAGGCGGCGGTGTACGGAGCTTCCCTGGGGCAGCTCGTTGCGGAAGAGGACCTGCACGGGAATGAGGTAGTTTCCGGCGTCTGGCGTGAGCGGCGCGGCGTCCGGGACGCGCGCGAGGTTGAACTCGATCCGGTTGGGGGCGATGAACCGGCGGAAATGGGTGGGCACGCCTGCCTCTTCCAGCCTGGTGAAGTTGAAGACGGCCATGCGGCAGATCGCCTCGCCTTTGCCGGGGATCAGGTCCGGCATCCTGCCGTATTGGAACACCGTGTAATTGTCGGTGTACTCGAAGATCCCGATCCCGTCCTTTGTTGCCGTGGGGGGTTCGATGATCTCCAGGTTCTTGGTCGAGTTGAGGACGGGCATCATGCTCTCCTGGTGCGATGGCCTCGCGCTGTTATGTAGCGGAATCTTCTGATCGTGGCTGGGTGATGTCTGGCGAAGCGTGGTGCGGTGCGGCCGTCATCTTGAGAGCAGGGGACGGCCGGGCCGCGCCGCCGCGCGGCGTCCGGCGCGGCATCGGCGTCCCGGTGGGTGAGGCGAACTGCGCGGCTCCCTGCGGCCCGTTGTCTGCGGGAACCAGGTGGCCGTCAGCGATCGTGATCACGTCCATGCCGGCCGCTCGGGCGGAGGCGACGCCGTCGCGGGCGTCGTCGATGGCGAGGCAGCGGTCCGGCGGGACGCCGAGGCGCCGGGCAGCTGCGAGGTACAGGTCGGGGGCCGGTTTGCCGTGCGTCACGTCCTCTCGGGCGACGACGGCTGCGGACGCGCCCCTTAGGCCCAGAGCGTCGAGCCCAGGGTGGACGAGGAGCCGGCTGGCACCTGAGGCCACGGCGCAGGGCAGTCCGGCGCGGCGTGCGGCGGACAGGAGCGAGACGGCGCACGCGATGGGGGTGATGCTGTGCATGGTGGCCAGCAGGTAGGCGCGGCTTTGCCGGATGATCTCGTCGTGGGGCAGGGGCCAGCCGCCCGGCAGCGTGGCTAGCAGGTCGTGGATGGAAAGGCCGGCGTGCCGGCGGTACCAGTCGTGGTCTAGGCCGAGGCCGTGTGGCTGCAGCGCCACTCGCAACGCCTGCTCGTGGCTGGGCGTGGTGTCGGCGATGGTCCCGTCGAAGTCGAAGACCACGGCGTCGATCCCGGCGGGGATCGCGGGCACGCAGTTGCTCGCTGGAACTGGGTCCGGGTAGGCAGGGGGACGGGACGCCTGGTTCATGCCGGCGCCGGGGCCGCGTGCCTGCCGCAGCACATGCACCGGGCTCCCGGGCCCTGCCACGGCTCGCGCAGGCAGTCCAGGCCGGTCCCGGCGCCGTGGATCCACGCCCGGATCAGCTCGGCCGCCTCGTGCTCGCCGACGCTGCGGCGGTCCAGGACCCGGTAGCGTGCCGGATCGGCGGCGGCGAGCCGCTCGTAGAGCGCGCAGGCCGCGCGCATGAACGTAGCCTGCTCGCTAGTAAAGACGCACCGGCCGCGCCGTTGCGCGCGCGCGACGGCCTCATGGGCGTCGTCGGTGACGAGGATCGTGAGGTCGGGGAGCGGCCGCCAGGAGGACGCGAGTTCCAGCAGGGCTGTTGCCGTGTCGAGGGCGGTGTCGCTGTCGCCGGGGTGCAGCAGCAGCGCCTGGCACACTGCCGTGGTGTCGACGCTGCGGCCCTCGATGACGGCGCGTCCGCGGGACAGCCCGGGTAGGACGACGTCCAGGTCGTGCCGCTTGATGGCCAGCAGGATCAGGGCCTCGGCCGTAGGTGAGCCTCCGCGCAGGAACGGGTCCCCTGCGCTGGCCTCGCGCAGCGCGCGAAGCAGGGCTTCGCCCAGCCCCGGGCGCCCGTTCGCCCGCTGGGAGAACCCGTCGAGCATCAGCGGCTTGTCATCGAGGGTTTCGACGGCGCGATTGGTGAGGTATGTCTTGCCGACTCCGGTGATGCCCTCAGCCGAGATCAGCGGGCCCCGCGTGCAGGCATGGCGTACCGGGTCGCCGGTTATGTGGCCCATGCGGTGGCCTCCCGGGTGATGATGGTGGCGTAGCGGTCGAGTGTGGTCTGGGTGTCGCGTTCGGTGAGTAGGACGGCGAGCGTGTGGTCGAGGATCTGGGCGGCGCCGCGGCACGGCCGGCCGCGGCGGGTGAACATGGGCCGGGTGTCGCAGGGGACGAGCCGGAAGCTGCCGGTGGAGTTCGGGACTCCGTGCTCCGCGAGGTGCCCGGCGAATGCCCGGGGGTTCGGCAGGCCGATGTGGAGCAGCGGGGCGAAGCCGTTCCACTCCTCGCCCGTAGCTGTTGGGAGGGCGGCCAGGCCGGGTGCCTGCTCCAGGGCGTCCAGCAGGTGATGGGTCTGCGCCCGGCGTAGTCCGGCCAGGTCTGGGAACCGGCGGAGGTTGGCCAGGGCGATCGCGGCGAGGGGGGCGGCGAGGCGGGAGTTGGTGGCCAGGCGGCTCAGCGGGGGCTGCCCTGCCGGAGGTGGCTGCCAGTGGCTGCGGAAGGCGGTCGCATGCTCTGCCACGTCGCGGCGGGCGGTGAGCAGGAAGCCGCCCTCGCCGCTCCAGAGGATCTTGCCGTCCTTCATGCTGAAGCAGCCGGCGGTGCCGGCCGTGCCGGCCCGCACCCCGTCGCGCGCGGTGCCGGCGGCCTGCGCGGCGTCCTCGATGACGGTGAGCCCGTGCCCGGATGCGAACGCCGTCAGGGCCGCCGGGTCTCCCATCCGGCCCCACAGGTGCACCGGGATGATCGCCCGGGTCCGCGAGGTGACCTTGCGGGCCGCGTCGTCGAAGTCCAGGTCCAGGGTGGCCGGGTCGCTGTCGGTGAATACCGGCACTGCCCCGAGGGCGCGGAGGGGCGCCACAGTCATGACGACGGTCAGCGCCGGCACGAGGACTTCGTCTCCGGGACGGATGCCGCAGGCGGACAGCGCGGCGTGCAGGGCCGCGGTGCCCGAAGCGACCGCGACAGCGTGCGGGACGTCGAACACCTCGGCCAGGTCGTGTTCCAGTTGCCCGGCGGCCGGGCCACCGCTCGGGTCGGGCATCTGCCCGAGCACGATGGCCAGCTGGTCCGCGAGCGGCTGCGTCCCGCCGGGGATTGCGGGGAGCGTCACCGGGAAGCCTCCGCGTTCAGCAGCCGCGGCATGTCCAGGACGAGGGGCCACATGTTCACGCAGTCCCGGCTGAACAGCGAGCAGTCGGTGCAGGCCGGCCTCACGGTGAACAGCGTGCGCGCGTCGCCGTCCCGGATGGTGCGCCGCCGCCCGGGTGCGGTGGCGGCGATCCGGCGATCGGACGGGCAATCCCAGACCGACCCGTCGGGCTGGACGAAGAACAGGCGAGCGCCGCCGAAACACTCGGGTACATGCCCGTTGTCGTCGGTGGAGACCGCGTCGATGAACCGCTGGATGTACGACGGATCGGGCAGGGCCAGCCCCTGGGGGTTGTCGTAGAGGCGGGCGAGCTGCTCGCCGACGTCGGCGGCGTCGCCGGGGGTGTGGGACAGCTGGTCGGACAGCGCGTGGCCGGGCGGCAGGGAGATCGGCTGCGGCACGTAGTAGTCCGCGCCCAGGCCGGCAGCCACCCGGGCCACGTCGGTGATCTCCTGCGGACGTGATCGCGTGACCACGGTGTAGATCCCGACCCTGGGCGCGGGCCTTCCGGCGCGAGCCCGGAGCAGGGACCGGATGCCCTCAAGGACGTCGCGGTAGCCGAAACGGCCCGAACGTGAGGGCCGCATCTGGTCGTTGATCTGCGCGTCGGCGCTGTCGAGCGACACCGACACCCCGTCGACGCCGAGGGCGACCAGGCGCTCGGCCACGTGCGGGCGGGTGAGCGGAACGCCGTTCGTCGCGATGACGACCTGGCAGCCCGCGTCCTTGATGAGGGAGATCACGCCGAGCGTGCCGGGCCAGTCCAGCGGTTCCCCGCCGGCGATGATCACCCGCTCGACGGGCGAGCCGGCCAGCGTGCGCGCGAAGGCCGTCAGGGCGTTCGCCGGCAGGTCGGTGCGGGACAGGTGCGACAGGACACCTGCCTGCCCCGGCGGGGTGCCCGCGTGTTCCCCGATGGTGCCGAAGTAGCAGTGCGGGCAGGCGAACGCGCAGGGGGAGCGCAGGGCCCACAGCAAGGTCACGTCACGACGCATGGGCGGCCTGCCGATCCAGCAGGGCGGTCACGATCTCCCGGACGGCCCCGGCCGTGTCCTGCGGAGTCATGTCGGCCGCGTCGAGGACGGTGTACCGTGCGGGATCGTCCAGGGCCGCCTGGCGGTACAGCGCGTCGATCTGCCTGGTCAGCCGTATGTCCGCCGGCGTGAGCGGGCGCCCCATCCGGCCGGCGAAGCGCCGTGCGCACACCGAGAGGTCGCCCGTGAGCAAGATGGTCGCGTCCGGGAGACGCAGCCAGCGCCGGGCGCCCGACAGCACGTGCCTGGCCACTGCTTCCGGCGGCCTCTCGGGGTTCTGGGAGCACAGGACCGCAGCCTGGTACACGGCGACGGAGTCCACCCCGCGGTCCTCGATGATCACATCGACTCCGGCCAGGTCCCGGCCGGCCAGCCGCTCGGTTTTGCGGACCTGCAACGCGAGCAGGGCGACGGTCTCCACGACCGGGTACCCGGTGCGCAGGAAAGGGTCGCCTTGCTCGCTCAGCGCGGCGATCACCCGCCTGGGCAGCGTGTCGTCGGAGGAGTCGGTGAGCTCCTCCAGAAGCAGGCATCGCGCACCGAGCATGACGGCGGCACAGCGGGCCGCGGTCGTCTTCCCGGCACCGTTGATCCCCTCGATACTCACCCAGAGCGGCGCGGCGGCGGGTGCCAGCGCGCTGGTCATGCCGGCCTCCTGCAGATATAGAGCAGTTCCGTGGCCACCTCGGGGACGGCGACGGCAGAGACCGCGTCCAGCAGCGCCCGGGGGACGCGTCCGGCCAGGTCGCGGTACCAGGCGGCCGCGGCCTCGCCGTACCGGCCGGTGAGCGCTGCCGCCAGCACGTCCGGTGCGGGCGGCAGCAGGCCCATCACGTCCTCGATGACCAGACCCGCGCCGCCGGTCACCTGCTCGACCTCCTCGCGCGACCACTCGTAAACGTGGACGCGGTGTTGCAGCGGGCGCGGCGGGGGCCCGGCCGCTGCGGGGGTGGAAAGGTAGAGCACTCCCCCCGGGGCCAGCGCCGCGGCGGTGTTCCGCAGGCTCTGCGCTCCGAGCTCGAACGGCAGGTGCTCCAGCGCCGAGGTGTAGAGGGCGACGTCGAACAAGGGCAGCGCCGGCCAGGGCCGGGCCACGTCGCACTCCGCCAGCTCCACCGGGAACGGGTCGCCGTAGGTCGCGCGCAGGGCCTGGATCCGCTCGCGGGCCTCATCGAGATTGGCGGCGCTGATATCCAGTCCGACGTACCCCCTGATCGTCGGGGCGTAACGGTAGAGCAGCGGCAGCGCCAGCCCGCGGCCGCAGCACACATCCAGCACACGCGCGTCCGGCGGGCACTGCTCAGCGACGATCTGGTGCTGCAGGAGGTTCATCAGACCCGACGGCTTGGCTTCACCGCGGCTCAGTGCCGCGTAGAAGTCGTCCATCTGGTTGGTGCTGTAGGGCCCCGCCATCGGGGTTCCCGGCCGGGTCAGGTACTGCTCCGGCCGGTGCGCTGCGTTCATCGTCGGGCTCCCGGGGAATCGTCTGGGCAGTGCGGCCGGGCCGGGCCGGGGGCGGGGTGGACTCGCGGCCCGGCCGGCACGATCAGGTCCTCGCTGGTCTGCACCGGCTCGTTCCAGGGGAAGACGACCCAGTCCAGCATGTCCCATATCCAGGTGTCCGGGGTGAAGGCCGCCGCCTTGCTGCGGCACAGCGCCGCGGTGCGCACGGCAGCCGGGGCCAGCTGTGCGGCCAGCCACGGGACCGCCGCGCGGTAGGTGGAGCCGGTGCCGCAGATGTCATCGACCAGCAGCACCCGGGCACCCCGGTGCGCCGCCAGCTCCGCATCAGGTTCGTCCGGCAGCGCGACCTGACCGGTCGCGGGGAGGTACACGTCGTCGCTGCGATTGTGGCGGGCCGTCAGCTCGACGGCCGGCACACCGTAGCAGGCGGCGAGCAGCCGGGCCAGCGGGACGCCCCCGCGCGCGATCCCGACCACCACCTCAGGTGCCGGTTCCTGCCCGGCGATCAGCGCGGCAGCAGAAGCGAAAGCGTCCTGGGTCAGCCGCCAGACGCGCCGGTGCTCGAAGACGCGCTCCACCACCGCCTCGCCGGAAAGCGGGGCAGCGGGGTTGTCAGCCAGGGTGTCCACGGGATACCTGCTCTCATTCGGGACGGACGCGGAGGTAGGGGGCGGCAAGGGCGAGGAACTGCTGGGAGAGCATCAGGTCGCTTTCGAACCGGCCGCCGGCCTGCAGCGAGCTGGTGCGGGCAGCCTCCAACCGGACACCACGCATGCTCATGCACAGGTGCGTGCCGCAGACGGCTACGGCTACGTCGTCGCTGCCGGTCAGCCGGGCGATCTCGTCAGCGACCTGACGGGTGAACCGCTCCTGGACCTGGAGACGGCCCGCGTGCCGCTGCGCTATGCGGGCGAACTTCGACAGGCCCACGATCTTTCCGGCGGGCACGTAGCCGCAGGTGACCTGGAGATTCATGGGCAGCATGTGGTGCTCGCAGATCGACCACACGCTCATGCCGCCCACGACGACCAGCTGGCCGCTCACGCTCGTCTCGGTGAAGCACATCGCGGTCGCGGCGCTGTCCGGGGACAGGAAGGCGGTCCACCAGGACGCGACCCGCTCCGGAGTGCCTGTCAGTCCCTCGCGGGCGGGGTCCTCACCCAGCGCGGCCAGGAGCTGGGCGATCAGGTCGCAGACCCGGCCGGTGTCCACGCGCGGCGCGGGCATAGCGGGCGCGGGCACGACGCCGCTCACGGCCACAGCAGGACTGGCGATGGAGGTGCTCGTCATGGGCGTCTTCTCGCTTCCGGGGCTGGGAATGAAGGGGAGGTGAGCGGCAGTGAGGTCAGCGGCCCCGGGCATCGGCGAACGCCAGCACGTGCAGGCGGGTGGTGAAGTGCCAGTGCCGGGCCGCGACCGCGTCCGCGAGGACACGGGTCGCCGCGATGACTGCCTCAGCGGTGGTGCCCTCCGGCATCACCCACACCGGCGCGAGCCGGTGGGCGGCGGCCAGTCCGGCGATCCGGTCGAGGTCGGGAACCGAGGAAGCGACGAACTTGAACACGGCACGCCCCGTCGCCGCGAAAGCCTCCAGCGCGGCGGGCACGATGCTCTCGCTCTCGTCCACCCCGAAGCTCCGGACCTTCGGGGAGACATTGAACCGCACCCCGTCGATCAGCAGCGCCGGGTCGGGCGCGATGGTGCCGTTCGTCTCGAACTCGATCCGCTTCCCGGCGGCCAGCAGCCCCTGGACGAGGGCCGGAAGGTTCCGCTGCTGGATCAGCGGCTCGCCGCCGGTGACCACGACCAGCTCGGCCGGCGAGGACGCGGCCCAGGCCACCAGGTCCGCCACGGGCCGCTTCGCAGACTCCTCGCGCGGGTCGAACCGTGACCAGTCCCAGGTGTACTTCGTGTCGCATCGCGTGCAGGTCAGATTGCACCGGGACAGGCGGATGAACAGGGCCGGATGCCCGCAGCTCGGGCCCTCGCCCTGGAAGGTCGGTGTCTCGACGCCGAAGCACTCCGCGACGATAAGCCAGGTCCTGGCACCGCTCGCCGGCGGCCCGGCCGTGGCCGGCTCCAGGGCGGTCACTGCCCCTCCGCATCGAACCGGGCCCAGCTGCACCCGGTCTCGCGGACGCGGACGGCGACCAGGCGGCCGGGAATCGCCGGCTGGACGTTCTGGATGAACCAGCCGGCCAGGAACTGGGCCAGGCGCTCCGAGGTCGGCTCGAAAGGAAGAATCTCATGAAGGTTGCGGTGGTCGAGCTCGGTGCCCACGAACTCCCTGAAGGGGGCCAGGGCGCCGAAGTCGGTGACGAAGCCGGGCTCCTGCAGGGAGGAAGCGGTGAGGATGACCTCGACCTCGTAGCCGTGCCCGTGCTGGCGGGAGCACTTGTGCCCGGGCGGCAGCCCGGACAGCCGGTGGCCCGCCTCGAAGTCGAAGGTCTTGCCGATGGTGAAGGTACCGGGTGGCATCGGAACGGAGCGGAAGTCCACGTTTGTCCCTGGGGGTTGGTGACAGGGCGGCTTCGGGCCGGCTGCTAGTGAAAGTGATTCCGCGACGGCCAGACAGGGATCAGACTGAGCGAAAGATGAAACCGTTAATCTGCGTTGAGACGAGCACACACCGTTATGGCCAGGCGGGCAATGAGGCCGGCCGATTCACTAGCGATTCAAACGAGCGGAGGCCCGGCGGTGCCTGACAGCCTGGGACAAGCACTCCGCGAGGCCCGCAGGCACTCCGGCCTCTCCTTCAGCAGGTTCGCCCAGCAGGCCGGATTCTCCGAAAGCCATCTCCGCAGCGTGGAGAACGGCCACCGCTCGGTCACCGATGACATCGCCGCGGCCTACGACCGGATCCTCGCAACGGGCGGCGATTTCGCGTCGGCGGCTGCCCGGGCACGCGATCCCGGGGCACCGGCTCCCGGCCCGGGAACACCTGTACCGTGGGACCAGCCCGGGACGCTAGCGGTGCTGACGGAACTCACGAGCGGAGGCGAGGTGGACCGGCGCAGCTTCGTCGCCGCATCCGGGGCGGCGCTGACCGTGCTTGCCGCCCGCTGGCGATCCGCGATGGCCTCAGCTGGCCCGCTGCTGCCGGTAACCGGATCACGGCAGGTCACCACGGAGCTGGTGAGCCATATCGGGCAGCGCCTGGACCATCTCCGCCATCTGGACGACGAACTCGGCAGCGGCGACCTGGCCGGGCTTGCCCGCAGCGAGCTGGCGCTCATTGTCCGGCTCCTGCGCGACGGCAGCTACACCGACCAGAACTGCCGCCGCCTGTACGCCCTCGCCGCCGAAGCCAGCCGGCAAGCCGCCTGGGATTACTTCGACCAGGACAACCACCCGGCCGCCCGCCGCTACTTCGAGACCGCCCTGCGCGCCTCCGCCACCGCCGGGGACCCGGTGACGGGCGCCTACGCGCTGTCCTTCGCCGCCGTGCAGTGCTACTCGACCGGACAGCCGCACGACGCCGTCGCACTGCTGGAGACGGCCAGCGACACCGTCGCCAGGACGGGCACGCCCAAGATGACGGCGATGCTCGCCGCCCGCTCCGCCCGCGCCCACTCCAAGACCGGAAGCAGCAAGGACTGCGCTCACCAGCTCCAGCGGGCCCGCACCGCACTCGACCTCGGGCCGCGTCCGGGTGATCCCCCCGTCCTGTACTGGGTCACCCACGGCGAGATCGAGATGATCGCCGGCTCCTCCGCCCTCGACCTCGGCGACCCCGGCCAGGCCATCCGCTGCTTCGACGCCGCGATCACCGCCGACTACCGCGGCGATGACCAGTACCCCCGCAGCCACGCCATCTACCTCGCCCGCGCCGCCGAAGCACACCTCATGCTCCACGACCTCGACGCCGCCCTCGAACGCGCCAGGCACGCCGTGCGCTGCCTCGGCGGCGTCGACTCGGCCCGCTCCGCATCAGCTATCACGGGCCTGCGCGCCAAGCTCGCGCCGCACGCCGCCTCGCCCGCCATACGCGAGTTCCTGGACGCGACCCGACGATGAACCGCCGGTCACGTCACCCAGATGGCCGGCCGCCGGGCAGCTCCAGCAGCTCCCGCAGCACCGCCGCCGTCACCTGCTCGTCAACAGCATGGATCACGGCCATGCCCACCTGATAGGCGGGAAGCAGGTTCTCCTCGGTATCGTCAGCGAACACGCACTGCCCGGGAGGCAGCCCGAGGCGATCCAGGGCCAGCGTAAAGATCGCCGGGTCGGGCTTTCGGATGCCATGCTCGGCCGACAGGACCACGGCGTCGAAGTTTCCGCGCAGGTGGTACGGGGCGTAAGGGTCGAATGGCTCGCGGCCCAGCGAATTCGACAGCACCGCCACCCGTACCCCCGCGGCGCGGGCCTCCCGTGCTACCCGCATCACGTCATAGGCGGGGAACATGTCGTACAGCACCCGCTCCATCAGGTTCTCCGGCGAAATCCCCAGCAGCGCGCCGAACCCCTCGTTCCAGTCCTGCTGGGTGATCTCGCCGAGTTCCAGGTGACGGTACAGGTCCTGGCCCCGGGGATCGGCCCACTTGCTCAGGAACAGGCCCCCGGGCAGGCCCTCGCGTGCCTCGAACGACCCGAACACTTCCACCATGTTGGTGGTAAGCACCCCGGCCCAGTCCAGGAGCAAGCCCGAAAACCGACGTCCCATGCCCGCTAACCCTACGCGGCAGACACGCCCCGCACACCGACGCCAAATGCGGGTGCGGAGACGCTGCGGATGATCGGCTGCCCTGATCCTTCTGTAGCTGGCGGCGCGGGCGACTGCGAGCACAGCCTCGCCTGCTCCTCCTTGCGGCGGGCCAGGCCTCGCGGGGCAGCGCCGCATGCGTTCGTGCCGGGGCCGCCCTCCAGCGGAAGATCAGCCGTCGGGCGGTCTTCGTTCAGGCCGTGCCGTCGGGCAGCAGGTAGACCTGGTTGCGTCCCTGGGCTTTGGCGCGGTAGAGCGCGGCGTCGGCGGCGGCGATCAGCTCGTCGAGGTCGCGGTGTGACGATGCCAGGGTGGCGACGCCGATGGACACGGTGACCTGCAGCGGCACCGATGCGCCGTCCCCGTGCCCGGTGGTGACGGTGATGTCGGCGAGCTTGGCTCGGATCCGTTCGGTGACCTGCGCGGCGGTGCCGGTGTCGGTGTGCGGCAGGAGGATGGCGAATTCCTCGCCGCCGAACCGGCCGGTGATGTCGTAGTCGCGCAGCAGCCCCCGCAAGGTGGCCGACAGCGCGGCTAGGACGGCGTCCCCGGCCAGGTGACCGTAGGTGTCGTTGACCCGCTTGAAGTGGTCGATGTCGAGCATCGCCACGGCCAGCGGGGTGCCGGTGCGGGCGGCGCGGCTGAGCTCGACCTGGGCCTCGCGCTGCCAGGTGACGGCGTTGAGCAGGCCGGTCTTGGCGTCGATCCGGGCGGCGCTTTTGAGCTGGGCGTGCCGCAGCGAGCGCTGCAGCAAGGTCACGGCGGGCAGGAACAGGGTGATCAGGAACCAGTTATCGGCGATCAGGACGGCCCCGGCCAGGCTGATGCTCAGCTCGGCGGCGTCGTTGTACATCGGCTCCCGGCGGAACTGCATCTGGCGGATGCTGGCGGAGGAATCGGAGCCCTTGACCGCGGTCAGCACCAGTCCGGCCTCGATGGCCCAGCGCAGGACCGCGCACAGGCCCGCGACCGCGATCCAGGCGAGCCACCGGTTCCCGGGCCCGGGGGTCAGGCCGGGCAGCCTGGCGGTGGCCGCGTGGAAGGCCCAGGACGCCGCCCAGTAGGCCAGCCCGGTCGCGGCGGCGCTGAAGATCCTGCGGTGCAGCACGGTCTGGCGGGTGCGCCACTGGGTGAACGCGAATTTGGACACCGGGGCGATCAGCGCGTACGCCGGCGGCAGGAACAGCGCGATGGGGAGCTGCCAGATGCCGTAGACGTCCATGATCAGCCCGGCCGGCTCGCCGGAGCGGTGGGTCAGCTCGATCGAGGCCGCCACGAACCCGAGCAGCAGCGCGAACAGCGCCACGTCGTGCAGCCTGAACGCGGTCTGGGAGGTCGCAGTGCCGAGGGCGGCGGCATAGGCTGTGATGACCGCGGCGACGAACACGGCGAGTCGGCGGGGCAGGCCCCACACCGGCCAGCCCCGTACCCGGGCAGCCCGCGAACCTTGACACGGTTCCGGCCGGGTGCCCATGAATCCTCCCGGTCCGGTTCTCTCGCCCTCCGGCTAGCTCTCGGTTACAGCGGCCGGTAGGGGGAAGCGCATCACATTGTGATCTGGACCCCGGCAGGGGTGTCAAGGGTCATGCCGGGACAGGTCCGGACACGCCAGGACACACGGCAGGAAGATACGAAGTCCGCAGGCCAGACCGGGTGCACTGGGGTTGCGCGGGGCGGGGCCGGCGTGGGGATAATCCAGGCAAAAGCCTCGTACCCTGGCGGCGCGGCACGGTCCGCGTGCCGTCACGGCGGTTCAGCAGCGGAAGGGGGCGGGCAGAATGCGCGAGCACAGCTGGGGCTGATTTCAGCTCATCCGATGACGATAGATCGCCAGGGCCAGCGCGACTGCCGCGCCGGCAGCGCCGCTGGCCGCGATCACGAGCGGGGGAGAGTAGCGGGCTGCGGCGGCGCCGGCCACGATGACGGCGCCGCCTTGCCCCAGGTAGATGCCGGCCTGGGCCAGGC
>JALYVS010000439.1 GCA_030853115.1 Actinomycetota bacterium | reverse complement strand
CCGCTGCCCGGCGCGGACGCCGACGGCCTGCTGTACCTGCGGCGGGCCGCCGACAGCGACCGGATCCGGGACACCTTCACCACCGCGTCCCGGGCGCTCATCATCGGCGCCGGGTGGATCGGGCTGGAGGTAGCAGCGGCCGCCCGGATTGCCGGGGTAGAGGTCACTATCCTGGAAGCGGCCGACCTGCCGCTGCTGCACGTCCTCGGCCCGCAGGTCGCGCCCGTGTTCGCGGACCTGCACCGCGATCACGGCGTCGACCTGCGGCGCGGCGTCCGGGTTGCCGAGATCACCACCACCAGCGGCGGCAAATCGACTGGAGCACGGCTCGCCGACGGCACCCGGATCGGCGCAGACGCGGTCATCGTCGGGATCGGCGCCGTCCCGCAGACCCAGCTGGCCGAGGCGGCCGGCCTGGAGGTGCGGAACGGCGTGGTGACCGACGCGTCGCTGCGCACATCCGACCCTGCGATCTACGCGGCCGGCGACGTGGCTAACGCGTTCCACCCCCTGCTGGGCACGCACATCCGGGTCGAGCACTGGGCGAACGCGCTGCACCAGCCGCAGACCGCCGCGGCGGCCATGCTCGGCCGCGACGCCGTCTACGACCGGGTGCCGTACTTCTACACCGACCAGTACGACCTGGGCATGGAATACGCCGGCTACGCCGGGCCCGGCGGCTACGACCGGGTGGTCTTCCGCGGCGACGCCGGCAAGCGCGAGTTCATCGCGTTCTGGCTGTCCGGCGGCCGGGTCGTCGCCGGGATGAACGTCAACATCTGGGACGTCAACGACGCGATCCAGGACCTGATCCGGTCCGGCCAGCCCGCCGACCCGGCCCGGCTCGCCGACCCCGCCGTACCGCTCGATAAGGTCACCGCCACGCACGACCGGAGATCCTCGTGACAACCGGAACGGGATTCCTCCCGCTCGCGTCAAGGACTGAAGAAACGCAGGCCCATGATGGGCACTGACATCCGGGTCCGCCGCGTCTACGACGAACCCTCCCCAGAAGATGGCGCTCGCGTGCTGGTGGACCGGGTATGGCCGCGAGGGATGCGCAAGGACGCCGCCCGGCTGGACGAGTGGGCCAAAGACGCCGCGCCATCGGCGGAACTGCGGACGTGGTACCGCCACGACCCGGCCAAGTTCAGTGAATTCCGGCGCCGGTACACTGCCGAACTGGCCCAGCCTGGGGCGAGGGAAGCCCTCGCCCGGATCCGCGCCCTCGCCGCGGACCGGCCGGTGACACTGCTGACCGCCACCAGGGACCTCGACCTCAGCCAGGCCGCCGTCCTGGCCGGCCTGCTGCGGGACAGGACATAGCCGCACGCTACCGGGTTCCGGTCCCGGCCGGCTTGCGCTCTCGGGAGTCGTCGCGCTCCGTCAGGCTGGCGACGCACAGGCTGGGCTCGACGAACGGTTCCAGCCGGTCGGCGGTGAGCGGGGCCCGCATCCGGGCCAGCGCCCCCCGCAGCAGCCCCAGGTGCAGCGAGCAGATGACGTCCCGGTGCTGCTGGGCCACCTCGCGGAACGGGCACTGGCGCAGGCGCAGCCGGTACTTCCCGCCGTCGTCGACCTCCGCCTGCGGCGCGAAGCCCAGCTCTTCCATGATCGCGGTCAGCTTCGTGACCGCCTCCTCGGCGGTCAGCCGCTGGTACGGCGGCGGCTGCTCGGTGAGGAAAGCGCCCCACTCGCGCCCGGCCTCCTCCGCGGCGCTGCCCGGCTCCGGCATGGTCCCGGCGATCAGGCTGGTCAGCATCTCCGCCAGCAGCCGGTAGCGCCGCCGCCCGGCCGGACCGTCCGCGACCGCCCGGTAGCCGATCCTGGGCCTGCCGGGTGTCTCCCGGTCCTCCGTCTCCCGGACCGCCAGGCCCGCCTCCACCAGCGCCTCCAGGTGGAAACGCGCCGTGTTCGGGTGCAGCCCCATCCGCTGCGCGACTTCCCGGACGCCGAGCGGGCCGTCCGCGGCGCGCAGCATGTCCAGCACGTCGGCACGGCTACGGCCGAGCGGGGACGTGTCCTCCGGTGCGAGGAGCTGCTCTGTATCCATAGACTTATTTTATATCAGAATTAATGGTAGAAATTAAGCGGCAGCGACGCGCCGACTGGTCTTGCCGTCGGCACCGGGCCTGTCGGCGGGCGCGAATGCATGCCAAACCCGGCGTGACCGAAGCCCGCGCCCGATTCGGCCCCAGCCGTTCCCTGGGGGCGGCGTGCCAGGTCCGCACAGGACCGCCGCCTGTCATGTCCGTGCTGGCAGCCCCGTCAGGCCGCCGGGGCGATCGTCGCAGGCCGGGTGTCCTGGCCCGGCGCTGTTCCGGCGTGCAGGCGCGGCCGCAGGCCGGCCGTGCTGGCGAGATCGGCCAGGTAGCGAAGCCCTTCGATGCCAGGCTGCACGATCTGGTCCGGGCCGGTGACCGCGGGGATCACCTGGCTGGGCAGCGCCAGCCACTCCTGCCGCCACCGCCGGATCCGCCGCCACCCGGCCGTGGTCAGCGGGCCGCCGTCCGGCGCGATCGTGCCACCCGACCGGCGCACGATCCGGGCCATATCCGGATCCCGGAGCAGCAGGCTGGGAATGTCCGGGCTGGCCAGCCGGCCGGTGATGTCTTCCTGCGGCCACATCACCGCGGTGATCAGGCGGCGCACCTCGTAGGCGCTGCTGAGATGCAGGCCCTGCACCCAGATGGCGCGGAACAGGCGGCGGCGCAACTCACCGGCCACGCCGTCGCTGACCGCCTCGGCGTAGGCGGCCACCGCCGCCGCCGTGTTGCTGACCAGGACCGGGGGCCTGTCCGGCACATGCTCGCCGGGCAGCGCGAGCGAGGCCACGTCCGCAAGCTCCCGACCCCACGCGGCCCGGTCGTTGTCCGACCGGCTGCTGGTCACCGGCAGGCCGCGGTCGTGCTCAACGGCCCGCCAGTCCACCGCGACCCCCGCCCGGCTCAGCAGGTCAGCCCGCTGGCTGGCCAGATACGAATACGGGCAGTTGAAATCCCCGTAAACGATCACGTTCATCACGGCCACCTCCATGTCCATCGACGCTGCGGCGGCTATTCGCGCGGCGGGACAGCGGTGACGAACGGAGCGTCCGCACCCACCACGCCAACCTTGGCAGCGCCGCCTGGCGAGCCGAGCGGCTCGCCGCGGCCGGGCAGCGGCTCGGCGAAGAACCGCGCGTTCTCCCCGGCGTACACCTGCCACTTATCCGGCAGGTCGTCCTCGTAGTAGATCGCCTCCACCGGGCACACCGGCTCGCACGCCCCGCAGTCCACGCACTCGTCCGGGTGGATGTACAGCATTCGCTCGCCCTCGTAAATGCAGTCAACCGGGCACTCTTCCACGCATGCCCGGTCTAGCACGTCAACGCACGGCTCCCCGATCACGTAGGTCATCGCGCATCCGTTTCGTCACGCAATCCTGATCATACCTTATTTTAAACTATCTATATTGGAAAAACAATGGTGACTACGCCAGGATTCCGCCTTGGACGAGCAGGGAGGGCTGGGGTTCTAGCAGGCCACCTGGACGCCTGGGACGCGCCGCTTCCTTGCCATACCGCCAAGAAGGAGCGCCCGGCCGGGTCGTGCTGGCAGCGGGCCGGTGCGCCAGCAAGCAGCATCGACAATGCCCGGCCGGACGAGCTCCAGGCTGTCGAAGAACCGGGTGATCTCCTCGCGGGAGCGGGGAACTGCCGGGGCGGTGGCCTGCGCGTACAGCTCTTGCACCTGCTCACGGCGTCAGGGCCGAGGTCGTCGGTGGCGGAGGTCGGGCCCCAACGGGCCGCCGCCGGGCAGCGCGACCGGGCCGCCGTCGGGCCGCTCAAGCGGGATGGGGCAATGGCTGCAGGTCACCTAACCTAACCTGACCCGTCGTCGCCATCAAACGGAAGGTGCTCTCGCCGCCGGGCGCACTCTGCCTCGAGACGGTTCGGTTTTCTCGTGGAAGTCGATGGCGACGTTGAGCATCTCGTCAGCCACGATGAGGTAGCCGCCGTCCAGCCTCTCCCACATGCCGACCGCTTCGAGTTCCAGGACCGTGGTCGTGGTATCGGCCGCGATCGCGTTGAGGTAATCGTCGCTCACGAAGCCGGGCTTACTGTCCTGAATGCTGTTTACGATCCCTGCGGTGTGCAGCTGGACGGCCGCCCGGCTCAGCGCGGGCATGCCCTCGAACTGGATTAAGGTGGTGTGGTCGTCGCCTAGGGCTTCCGCGTCTGCCAGCAGGCCAGCGTGCCACTCCGGCGGGAAGGTCCGTCGTGGATTGCCTGCCGGGTCCGCTCCCGGCGCGGGACCTTCACCCCTCTTCCTGGGGAGGGCGCTGGTCCTCGAAGAAGTCCAGCTTCCCGAAGGCGAGCCGGTCATCGTCAGCCTTAAAGACCTGGCGGGCGTACAGTGCCTGCTGGCAGATCCGCGAGCTGTCGCTGGTACCGAGGTCGAGCTTACGGCGCTCGGCGGCGGGCTCGGTGAACCACTGCCTGATCCGGAGCAGGCGGAACCCATCCGCGCCGGGCCCGTCTTCTTCCCCGAAGACGAGTGCGCGGACTCCCTGAAGCACGGACTCGTGTGAGAGCGTCTTCTCCTGGCCGCTCGGGTCTGTGAAGGTGACAGACCACGACCAGCGCTGGCCGTCGCCGAGCTCGATCTTCTCCGGATCGAACATTCCGTCCCATCCGGCGAGGTACCCGGCGTCCGGGCCGGTCACGATGTCCTGCCAGGTTACGCTCCCGAGCCACGAAGATGATGCGGTGAGGAAACTCTCGGCAATACGCCGGGTCTCTTCGTCGCCGATCAGGTGGCTCCCGGGTCCGGCCGTCTCGATGGAGCGGCGCGCGACGTTGTAGCGCTCGCCGGTCTGGTCCATCCTCCGGCGGACATCGAGGCTTATTCAGCGGTATGACATGTTTCGATAAATTTATCTTAGCGGCGGGCGCGCTTACGTGAAAGATGGCTCGTTTCCCGAAAGGATTGGGTTACCACACGCAATCCGAAAGAAACGAGCCATCGGCATGTATCATACCACGGGATTCAGCCGCGACGAGGTAATCGACCTCTGC
>JALYVS010000438.1 GCA_030853115.1 Actinomycetota bacterium | reverse complement strand
GGGCTGGCCTCCCCGGAGCGGGCGCCGCCGCAGCGGGTGCCGCCGGAGCCGGCGTCGGCGGAGCGGACCCGCCGGGCAACCCGGCCGCGGCACCGCCGTCGGTCTCCTCCACGATCGGGTTCTCCTGGACCTCGACCACCAGGTTGAACAGGTTGCCGACGGACTCTTCCTTGATCCCGTCCATCATGGCGGCGAACATGTCGTAGCCTTCGCGCTGGTACTCGATCAGCGGGTCACGCTGGCCGTAGCCGCGCAGCCCGATGCCTTCGCGCAGATAATCCATCTCGTACAGGTGCTCGCGCCACTTGCGGTCCAGCACGGAGAGCACCACCCGGCGCTCGACCTCCCGCATGACCTCCGAACCGAACTCCTGCTCCCGCCGCTCATACGCGGCCTTAGCGTCCGCGATCACCGCCTCGGTGATGAACTCCGCGGTCAGCCCGGCTCGCTCGCCACCCGCTTCGTCGATGACGTCCTCGACGGTGATGCTGACCGGGTAGAGCTGCCGGAAAGCGCGCCACAGCTTGTCCAGGTCCCACTCCTCCGGATAGCCTTCGCCGGTCTCGCCCGCGACGTACCCGGCGGCCACCTCGTCGACCATCTCGCGGATCTGGTCGTGCAGGTCGGCGCCTTCGAGCACCTGGCGGCGCTCGCCGTAGATGACCTTGCGCTGCCGGTTCAGCACGTCGTCGTACTTGAGCACGTCCTTGCGGATCTCGAAGTTCTGCTGCTCGACCTGGGTCTGCGCGGACCTGATGGCACGGGTCACGACCTTGGACTCGACCGGGACCTCCGGCGGGATGCTGAGCCGTTCCATGATCGCGCCGACCCGTTCGGAATTGAACATCCGCATCAGGTCGTCTTCCAGCGACAGGTAGAACCGGCTCTTGCCCGGGTCGCCCTGACGGCCGGACCGGCCGCGCAACTGGTTGTCGATCCGGCGCGATTCGTGCCGCTCGGTGCCCAGCACGTACAGGCCGCCGGCCGCGACGACTTCCTCGTGCTCCTCGGCCACGGCGCGCTTAGCCTTGGCCACTGCTTCGGGCCACGCCGCCTCGTAGTCTTCCGGCGTCTCTACTGGGGACAAGCCGCGCTGGTGCAGCTCGGCGTCGGCAATGAACTCGGGATTGCCGCCCAGCATGATGTCGGTACCTCGGCCGGCCATGTTGGTCGCGACCGTGACCGTGCCCTTGCGCCCGGCCTGGGCCACGATGGTGGCCTCTCGTTCGTGGTACTTGGCGTTCAGCACCTCATGCGGGACGCCGCGCCGTTTGAGCATCCGGGACACGATCTCGGACTTTTCCACGCTAGTGGTGCCGACCAGGACCGGCTGGCCTGCCTCGTGGCATTCGGCGATGTCCTCGACGCACGCCTCGAACTTGGCCTGCGCCGTCTGGTAGATGACGTCAGCCTGGTCGTCACGGATCATCGGCTGGTTGGTCGGGATCGGGACCACGCCGAGCTTGTAGATCTGCTGGAACTCGTTGGCCTCGGTGGTGGCCGTGCCGGTCATGCCGGACAGCTTGTCGTAGAGCCGGAAGTAGTTCTGCAAGGTGATGGTGGCGAGCGTCTGGTTCTCGTCCTTGATCGCCACGCTCTCCTTGGCCTCGATGGCCTGGTGCATGCCCTCGTTGTATCGACGGCCGGCCAGGATCCGGCCGGTGAACTCGTCCACGATCAGGATCTCGCCGTTCATCACGACGTAGTCCTTGTCCTTCTTGTACAGCTCCTTGGCCTTGATGGAGTTGTTCAGGAAGCTGACCAGGGGCGTGTTGACCGGGTCGTAGAGGTTGTCGATGCCGAGCCAGTCCTCGACCTTCTCGACACCCGATTCCATGATGCCGATGGTCTTCTTCTTCTCGTCGACCTCGTAGTCGCCCTCGCCGTCCTCGCCGCGGCGCAGCCGGGGCGCGATCTTGGCGAACTCGGTGTACCAGCGCGGACTCTGCTCGGCCGGGCCGCTGATGATCAGCGGCGTCCTGGCCTCGTCGATGAGGATCGAGTCCACTTCGTCGACGACCGCATAATGGTGGCCGCGCTGCACGCAGTCTTCGAGCGACCAGGCCATGTTGTCACGCAGGTAGTCGAAGCCGAACTCGTTGTTGGTCCCGTAGGTGATATCCGCGGCGTACTGCCTGCGGCGCTCGGCCGGCTCCATGTCCCCGAGGATCACGCCGACCTGGAGCCCGAGGAAATGATGCACCCGCCCCATCCACTCGGAGTCGCGCTTGGCCAGGTAATCGTTCGTCGTGACGACGTGGACGCCCTGGCCCGCGAGCGCGTTGAGGTAGGCGGGGAAGACCCCGGTGAGCGTCTTGCCCTCACCGGTCCTCATCTCGGCGATGTTGCCTAGATGCAGCGCGGCGCTACCCATCAGCTGGACGTCGAAGGCCCGCTGTCCGAGGGTGCGCTTGGCCGCCTCGCGCACGGTGGCGAACGCTTCGGGCAGCATGTCGTCGAGGGTCTCCCCATCCGCGTACCGCTGCCGGAACTCGTCGGTCATGGCGCGCAGCTCGGCGTCACTCATCTTGACGAAGTCGTCTTCGATGGAGTTGATCTGCTCGCTGATCCGCTTGAGCTTGCGAAGAATCCTGCCTTCGCCCGCGCGAAGGACGCTATCAAAGATGGGTGGCACTTCTCGTCGCGCTCCTCGCGGATCGTCTGACCTCATCATGGCCGGTGACCGTAACCCGCTCTCGTTCACCGCCCCAACATGTCATGGTAGGCGAGAAGAGGCACCAAACCGAGTCGCAACCGAACCGGCAGGGTCAACGGCGCCAGCGGGCGAGGTACCTTCGGGGGCCGGCTGGTGATCAGTCTTGCACTTCCTGGAGAATAATAAGAGCGTTCACGAGCAGAGGAGCCAGCAGTGACCGAGCAGGCGTCGTCAGGAACCGTGTCGGGGGCCGAGGCCGATACCGGCTCGAACGGGCTTGACCTGCTACCCGGCGTGCCGCACGAAGCTGGGGCGCACCACGGCCGACGCTCATCGTGGGTGGCGGTCTCGCTCGTCATCACCGGCTTCATCGTCAGCGGGGTCTCGATGATCCCCCGCCCGACCTGGTGGATTTTCTGGCTCGGCGCCGGCATCGCCGTCATCGGCGCCATCATGGCCACCACCACGCGCATATTCGACGACTGGTACTAGAAAGCTACATTTCCCTAACGGACCTTGGTTTCTCTAAAAGTCACCACGTAAATCCGGTTCTGGTGGGCTGAACTTGATGACGGTGAGATGGATGGGGACGCTGGAGCTGACGGGGATGCTGGTAGACCCGCCGAGGGAATTAGCACCGGCAGCCGGTAGCGGGCCGGGGTTCGTGACGGCTGCCTTCCAGCCCTGAGAGTACCGGGAGTCCGGAGGCGCCCGGAAATGTCGTAGCCGGCCGTTACGATCGGGGCATGGGCTTGGATGGGCCGGCGGCTGAGGTAACGATGACCCCGGACGACGTCCGCCGGATAACGCTGCGCGCGCAGGGGTTTCTCGGGGCGACGGCACGGCGCGGTGGCGTGCCCGCCATGCTCCAGCGGGTCGGTGCGGTCCAGCTCGACACGATCAGCGTGCTGGCCCGCTCGCACGAGCTCGTCGCCTACGCGCGGCTGGGCGCGGTCTCCCGGCAGCAGATCGAGCAGGCTTACTGGCACGCGGCCAAGCCTGCCGCCTTCGAGTACTGGGCCCACGCGGCCTGCGTGCTGCCGATCGAGCAGTGGCCGTACTTCGCCTTCCGGCGCCGCGCGCTGCGGGCCCGGGGGATCCGGTGGCACCAAAGCCATGCGGAAACCTGCCAGAAGGTGCTGGCCCGGCTGCGCGCGGAGGGCCCGCTGACCGCGACCCAGCTGGGCGGGGCCAAGGCAGGCGGGCCGTGGTGGGACTGGTCCGACGTCAAGATCGCGGTGGAATGGCTGCTCGACACCGGCGACGTCATCTGTGCCCGCCGGACGGGCTGGCGGCGGGTCTACGACCTGCCTGAGCGGGTGCTGCCCCCCGAGCTGCTGAACACGGAACCCTCGGACCCCGAGTGCATCGCCTACCTGGCCGGGGTCACCGCCCGGGCGCTCGGGGTGGTCACCCATGCTGACCTAGTCGAATACCACCGGCTGAACTTTCTCACCAGCGAGAAGTCCCAGCACACGCGGCTGGTCGCCGACGCTGCGCTGGCGGCGGGCCTGATCCCGGTCATGATCGCGGGCACCGATCCGGAGGGCGCGCGGAGCACTGCGGGCACCCGGAGCGCTGCGGGTACCCAGAGCAGGGCGGGCACCCCGAGCACCCGGAGTGCTGCGGGCACCCGGAGCGTTGCGGGCTGGGCGGATCCGGTAGCGCTGGCGGAGGCCGACGCCGCGCTCCGCGGCCGGAACCGCGTCACGCTGCTTTCGCCGTTCGACTCGCTGATCTGGGATCGCAAGCGGACCCGGCAGATGTTCGGCTTCGAGCACAGCCTCGAAGCATACGTACCGAAGCACAAGCGAGTCCACGGGTACTTCACTATGCCCCTGCTCGCGGGCGGCCGGCTCGTAGGCCGGGTTGATCCAGCCCGGGAAGGCAGCACCCTGATCGCCCGCAAGATCTCGCTGGAACGGGCCTCGGCCGCCGAACCGATGGCCCAGGCGCTGTGGGAGGCAGCAGGCTGGGTCGGCTGCGACGACGTCCGGCTCGAGCTGGTCGAGCCCGCCCAGCACGCCTCGCGGCTAGCCGCCGCGCTCGCCCGAACCTGACCGGCGCGATTCGGAACGCTGACGCGATCAGAGGGCGCGGCAGGGGCGGGCGAGGCGGGGCGGGGCGGGGCGGGCGACGAAATCCTTACTGGTTCGAGCCCTTACTGATACCAGCCCTGGACGTCGGCGATCACGTCAACGGTGCCAGAGGCGTTGAAAACGTCGAAGGCTCCGGCCGAGCTCAACAGAACAACGGTCAGGTTGGGTACGATCTGGCCCGGGATGAAGTTGACGTCGGAGGCGCGAGGCGGTTGGCCCAGGCCGTCAGGGTAGGCGGTCAGGTACCCGGCGGTGGAAGGCGACACGGCGGTGATGTTGAGCACCAGCGCCTTGGCTGCGGCGGGGATGGC
>JALYVS010000437.1:2849-5068 GCA_030853115.1 Actinomycetota bacterium | reverse complement strand
ATGTAACCCAGCAATCGCGCCAGCACAGCCATGAGCCCTGAATCGGCAGGCTGCGGCCAGAGGCGGCTCGTCAGGCATGGTCGTCCTGTCCACCGGGCTCCTTCGGATTGTCGCGGGAGGAAGCGAGGTCGGCGTCGCGGGCGGCGAGGTAGGCGGCCCAGTCCTGGCGTGTGTAGGTGACCCAGCGGACGGCGGTGTTGACGTGGATGCCGAGGAAGTCGGCGATTACGGCGGCGGGCAGGTCGGAAGCGAGGGCAGCGAGGGCTCCGTTGCGGGCGGGCCTGGCGCTGATGCCGTGGCGGTTGAGCTGATTGTTGAGGCTGTGGAGGTCCAGTGGCTGGCCGGGGATACGGCCCGGGAACAGCCAGCGGGGTGCGTCCGGCCTGTTGGGGATCATGAGGCGGAGTGGTGGCTGTGCGGCGAGCTCGCCGAGGATCGCCGCGAGGCGAGGCGGGAGGAGGACCGGGCGGCGGCCCGCGGTCAGGTATGCCTCGCCGTCTTTCTCGGTGACCTGGTCGGCGGTGAGGTGGCGTATCCGCTGGAGCTGGAGGCCGAAGAGCAGGACGAGGGCGCCGGCGGCGCGAACGCCAACAGGCATGGTGTTGTCGGTGAGGCAGCGCTGGAGGAGCTGCCACCGCTGTTCTTCGTCCAGGAAGTCCGCTGGTCCTTGGCGCGGGAGGACGGGGACGTCCAGGCTGCGGCTGAGGCCGCGGGCGGCGGTCCAGTTCAGGAAGTACCTGACGCGGTAGCGCCGCTGGGTCTGTTCCCCTGCGAGCCAGCGGTCGACATCGTCCTGCCCGAGGCCGGCCAGGGTGGTTCCCTGTTGGTCGGTCCAGGCCAGGAGCTCAAGGGCGATCATGACGCGGACGCGCAGCTGGCGGCCCATCGATGCGGGGAACGGCCGCCTCACGGCCCGGCTGCGGGCCCGGTGCATCAGGGAGCAGTGCAGGAACGGGCGGACGAGGAGCGCGTGCTCGGGCGGCTGCCCGGCAAGGTGGTGCTCGAGCCAGGCGGGAACGCGTTCAAGGTCCTCGTCGCGCTCGGGCAGGATCCCGGTTTGGACCAGGACCTGACGGAGGTAGTGCAGGCTGTGGCCGGGGGGCAGCTCGTCCAGGAGGTCGTGGGTGACGGGCCGCTGCTGCCCGGCCAGGTGCCGGAGAAGTCCGGCGGCCGGACTGTGCCGGACCCAGCTGATCGCGTTGAACGGCCGGCGGACCCGGGTGAACGCCTCGGCGAGGGGCCTGAGCTCGGGTGCGACGGTGCCGTCAGGCCCTGTAAGCAGCCTGGCTACTTCGTCGGCGAGCACGCAGTAGGCGCAGCCGCCGCGGCCGTAGGGGTAGCCCGACCGCCCGCACCGCCGGCAGCAGAAGTCGATGGTGGTTCCAGCGCAGGTCCCGCATAGCCCGGTGCCGTCGGTGTCCCGGCCGGTCAGCGGGCGGGACTGGCGGCAGCGCGCGCATTCCGCCGGGGCCCGGACGACGGCGTTGTAGCAGCCGTGGCAGACCGGCCCGATCGGCCAGAGCGCGTTAACCGGTTTGTCGCGCCCGCACCGGGCGCACGTCACGCGGGGACGCTCGTCGCGGGCATAGCAGCTACGGCAGATCGGCTCACCGGTGGTAACCCGGACGCAAGGGCGCGTCCGCCCGCAGCGTGAGCACTCCCGCTCCGGGCCCTGGTAGCACCTGCCGCACAGGTCGGGCTGGCCGTCGCGGGCGTTGCGGACGATCCTCGCCGTCCTGCCGCACTTCCCGCACTGGCGCAGCGGGCGCCGCTGTAGGCGCGGCCCTTGGTGGCGTGGCGGAGCTGGACTACCGCCATGATGTGCAGGACGCGGTTGATCTGCCGGTTTCCCGCGCGGGATAGGCGATGACGGACGTGGTCGCCGGAGGACGCGCCGATCGGCGCGGTCCCGTTCCAGGAGGCGAAGTGACCTTTCGCGGGGAACCTGGTGATGTCGCCGGCTTCGGCCAGGAGCCGGGCAGCGCCGGACGGCCCGATCCCTTCCAGAGCGGTCAGCGTGGTTCCGGTGGCCTTGAGCGCGGCGGTCAGTTCCTTGTCCGCGGCTTTCTTGCGGTGGCAGGTCCGTTCCAGGTCGCTGATCAGCTCGGCGGCGACCCGGCGGCGGCCCTGCCCGGCCGGATCCCGCGGCCGGACTCTGGCCAGCAGCGCCCTGGCCTGCGCCGCGGACAGGGCCTTCTTGGCCCCGCCGGGGATCAGGT
>JALYVS010000437.1:0-2839 GCA_030853115.1 Actinomycetota bacterium | reverse complement strand
GTCCAGCAGCAGCCGGTGCAGCTGGCAGATCATCCGGGTGTGGTCCTCGCCCAGGGACCGGCGCCGGTCCGCCAGCACCCGCAGCACCGCGAGCTGGGCGTCACCGGTGACCCGGCGCAGCCCGGTCATCCGGGTAGCGGCTAGCGCAACCGAGTGCGCATCGGTCGCATCGGTCTTGCGGCCCTGCCCGGCCGTGAAGACCCTAGTCCGGGCGGACAGCTTCGGCGGCACGGCTGCGACCTGCTCCCCGGCGGCGACCAGCCGGGCCGCGATGTGGCCGCCGATCCCCTGGCAGCCCTCGATCGCCCAGGTCCGCGCGGGCCACTGCCGCACCCCGGCGAGCATCGCCGCGTACCCGGCGGCATCGGTGCCGTACCGGCCGCCGCCCAGGACTTGCCCCAGCTCCGCTCCTTCGCCCGCGGTATCCACCGCGATCAGCAGGCCGTCACCGCTGGCCTGTCCCTGCCTTACAGCTCCGCCGCGCTGGAGGGCAACGTTAACAAAATCAAGCTAATCAAGAGGCAGATGTTCGGCCGTGCGGGATTCCCGCTCCTACGCAAACGCGTCATCCACCACCCTGCGTGACCGCCACCACAGAACTCGCGGAAGAGCCCGAAATAAGGCCCAGATCCCAATTCTCACGGACAAAACCATGCCGGTCTTCGCCAGGAGCGGGGCAGCGGGGATCACGGCCTACGTCGCGGTCTTCCCGGTCCTGGCCGACGCCTGGTGCGCCGCCGGCTGGTTCTCGTTTCCTGGCCGTGATGCTAATCGTTGGATTTCCGCTGGATGATCCGACCTGGCCCCACGCGGCACATGAGCCTCGCGGGCGTCACAGCAGACCAGTAATATCGGCTGACATGTCATCGGGCGGAGCCGGAGCCGGAGCAGTGCCGGGCGAGCACCCGGACCGGCTCAAGTGGAACACCAAGTACGCCGGCGGTCTTGTGCCGTCCTTCACCCCTCATCCGCTGGCCCTGCGGGCGCTGGCGATGGACCTGCCCGACGGCCTCCTGGTCGAGCTAGCCTGCGGACCCTCCGGGGCCGCGCTCCTGGCCGCGGCCAACGGACGCCGGGTGATGGCGGTGGACGTGTCCGAGATAGCGCTCGAGCTGCTCGGCCGCAAGGCCAGGCGGCACGGGCTTGACCACCTGATCACCTTGGTGCACGCGGACCTGCTCAGCTGGCAGCCGGACGCACGGTCAGGCGCGCTCGTCCTGTGTACCGGCTTCTGGGACTCCGAGGTGTTCGCCGTGGCGGCCGAAGCGGTAGCGGACGGCGGGCTGGTGGGCTGGGAGGCCTTCACGGCCGAGGCCCGGTACTCGCGGCCCGCCCTGCCCGCGAAGTGGTGCCTGGCGCCGGGTGAGCCCGCATCGCTGCTCCCGCCGGACTTCTCCCTGGTGGACCAGCATGAGCGGGGCCTGAAACGCCAGCTGCTCGCCCGCCGGCCGCCCGGACCGCCGCCTGCCCGCCTGGCGCCCGAAAACTCCGCCGGCCCGGCCCCCCCAGGCCCGGCGCGATAAGGGGGTGAACGGGTGGCGATGAGCCCACTCGGTGAGGTCGCGGCGTTCGATGGCGGCGGCCATCAGCTCGGGAAAGGTGTCGGGCGTGCACGCGAACGCGGGCACGCCCAGCTCGGCGAGGGCGGCCGCGTTGTCGTGGTCGTACCCGGGCGCGCCGTCGTCGGATAGCGCCAGCAGGGCGATGACCTGGGTGCCCGCAGCCGTCATGTCGGCGATCCGGCGTAGCATCTGGTCCCGGTTACCCCCTTCGTACAGGTCGCTGACCAGGATGAAGATCGTGCCGGCCGGACGGGTGATCAGCTGCTGGCAGTAGGCGAGCGCCCGGTTGATGTCGGTGCCGCCGCCGAGCTGGATGCCGAAGAGCACCTCGACCGGGTCGCTGAGCAGGCCGGTCAGGTCGGCGGCGGCGGTATCGAAGGCGACCAGTGACGTGCGCAGCGAGCCGATGGAGGCGAGCACCGCGCCGAAAACCCCGGCGTACACCACCGAGGAGGCCATCGAGCCGCTCTGGTCCAGGCAGATGATGACGTCCCGCGCCACCGCCTGCTGTTTCCTGGCGTAGCCGATCAGCCGTTCGGGCACGATCGTGCGGTGGCCGGGCTGGTAATTGCGCAGGTTCGCGCGGATCGTCCGGTCCCAGTCAATGTCGGCGGGACGCCTCGGCCTGCTGGTGCGGCTGGACCGGTTCAGCGCCCCGGTCACCGCCGAACGAGTCCGCTGCGCCAGCCGCCGCTCCAGGTCCCTGGTCACGGCGCGGACTACCGTACGGGCCGACTCCCGCGCCTGCTCCGGTATCACCCGGCTCAGCGAGAGCAGCGTGCCGACCAGGTGCACGTCGGGCTCGACCGCGTCGAGCATCTCAGGTTCCAGCAGCAACCGGGTCAGCCCGAGTCGCTCGATCGCGTCCTTCTGCATCACCTGGACCACGCTGACCGGGAAGAACGTCCGGATATCGGCCAGCCACCTGGCCACCCGCGGGGCTGAGGCGCCCAGCCCGGACCCGCGCCGCGCGCCCTTCGGGCCTTCTTGCTCCCGGGCCTCCTCGGAGTCGTACAGAGCGCTGAGCGCCGCGTCGACGCGCACGTCGTCTCCGTCGAGTGAGGCGCCGGTGCCGTCCTGGGCGCCACCGAGCGCAAGCCGCCAGCGGCGCATCCTCTCCTGGTGGCCAGTGCTCATGACGAAGCCGCCTGCTGCGCCGCGTCGCCCAGTCCCAGGATGGCCGCGACCGCCCGGACAGCGAGAGCCGCCCGGTCCTCGTCGAGTTCGTCGCCGGCCGCCGCCGCGACGGCCGGCGCGCGGCCGCTGCCGTCCAGGTG
>JALYVS010000436.1 GCA_030853115.1 Actinomycetota bacterium | reverse complement strand
CGCCCCGGGACCATCCGGCGCCGCGCCCGACACGGCTGGGCGCGCCAGGGCAGCGGGGGCAGCGGCCGCCGGAGCGGACCCGGCGACCAGGCACGCGACAGTGGCGGCGGCACCGATCGCGCCCGCCAATCGGTAGCCGCGTGGCCCCACGTGGATTGACCTCATGGTCGTGCACCTCTTCCCTGGTCCCGATGGCCGAGACCGTTATCCTTCCGCAGGGAGCAGATCACTGCGGCAGGATCTCGGCAAGCATGGAGGGTTAGGCAGTTGCGGTCCGGCGCCGGCTACCCGCGGCTTGTCGGCATCGCGCTGCGACGGCGGCACCAGCCAGGCGGTATCGAGCCGATGGCTGTCGCGGGGATCGAGCTGGCGGGTCTGCTGTTCAAAGCGAGACGAAAGTAAGCTTCTTGCCCGCATGTGAATCAGCTTCATGTATTAATTTGTTCCGTAGGGCCTTCAGCCTGCTCTTTACGAAGCTAATTCCGACGAATGGTCACATTCTCGGACTAGGGCATCCGCCTGTCAATGGGTGCTGCCGCGTGGCCAGTTCCAGCAGCGTCCGGCCCAGGACGAATCTGTAGCTCGTGCATCCTGATCGCGTTCGCGGCCGGCATGCTGTTCAACCTCAGCGTCGCCCGGCCGCCGCGCCGCCGCCAGCGCGGCACAGGCGTGATCAGGCGGGCAAGCACCACAGTCCGTTCGGGAAAAACGCCCTAATTCCCAGTGCGCTAGAGGCATGATCTGGCGAGAGGAGGGTTGATATGTACCGCGTCGATATAACCGCGGACCTCAATGATGAAGACGACACCGGCTACGTCTGGACCTTCCTCGATGAGGCTCGCGACCCGGGACAGATCAAGCCTGGCGCCATCATCGTGGCCGGGGACGAAGCTACCGCGGCGGTGTGTGAGGTGATCGACCTCGCTCAGGCGGGTGACGGGACTATCGTCCACCTCCGGCTCCTGCCTGGTCTGGTCGAGGACTACCGGGCTCTGGTGGAACGGGCGCTCGCCAGCTGACTGCCCCTTCTGCGCATGGCATCTCTTTGCGGCGCGCGGCTCGTCACGGGTATTGATGAGCGGCCGCGACCGGAACCTCGGCACGTCCTTCGGCCCCCGGCTGACGCCGTAAACGGCGCCCTGCGGTGTCTGGAGCACCTTCCCTGCACCGCCGAGGCAGCTCAGGTCCACGTCGAGCTCATCCCGGTTTAGGGGCGTCAGGTCACGGTGCTCGATTCGGCGGCTAGCGCTTTGTCGAGCTTGGTGATGAAGGACGTCTTACGGCGGTGCCGTTGCCGCAAGTCGGCGAGGTAGGCAGCGAATCCGGCGTCGTCGCCGGCCTGGCGGCAAGCGTCATGGAGCCGCCTTATGGTCTTAATCGCCTTGGGATAGCGGTACTTATCGCCGGCGCGCTCCAGGCTCAGCTCGATCAGGTCCTGGTAGGGGCGGATTACGTCAGCGGGATGATCTTTTTCCCGCAGCTCGATCAGCTGGAACCACTGGGACTCGGGGACCTGGTCCGGGTTCGCCACCGCGGCCGCCCAACCCTCATCGAGCAGCTCCTCGCGGATCAGGACGCTGATCAGCTCGGAAACGTATCGCCTGTCGGCGCGGGCCTGGTCGCGGAGCAGATTGAGAGCCCAGTCGCCGAGATCGGCCCACTGGCCCGCTTGCTGAGCCGTGTGGCGGAGCTTGAGGTAGTCCTGATGGATGGTCCGCCGTTCGTAGATCTCGCGGCGGAGCGCGACCGCGTCCGCGTGCTGGCCGCAGTCGAGCAGCAGCTCGACAAGCTGGTCGCGGAGCTGGTCAGCCTGGAACCCCGAGGGATGTTCGGTCAGTCCCTGGCGCGCCCAGTGCTCCGCGTCGTCCTGCCGCCCAGCGGCGCGAAGGACCTTCACGATCTCGCTGTACCGGTGCGCGCCGCGCAGGTTCTCGGCTAGCACGGCAACGTGCGCGTCGACATCGCCGGACGCCGCGGCCAGTTGCTCTCGCAGATCCCTGATTCCCCAGGTGGCGGTCCAGGAATCCGGGTCGGCGGTCGCAGCCCGTTCCGCGGTCAGCCGGGCGACCTCGCTGAGACCGCGCTGGCCTAGCGCTGCTGCGAACACTTTCAGGTCGATGGCAGGCCAGCCTGGCCCGTCGAGTTGCGTGGACACCAGCCATGCCGCCAGCCGCCCCGCGTCCGGAGGCGCGGCCCGGCAGGCCCGTGCGTACAGGTCCATCAGCGTCCGCAGGTCATCGCCCACGATCCCGGCCGAATCATCCATGTACATGAGCGCGGCCGTGACCCGCTCCACCGCCCGCCGCGCCAGCGGCACGGCGGGCGCGGCATCGCATGCCTCGATCATGTCATCGATGGCGGCGGCCACGGCCCGGGCACTCTCGGAATACTCCCGGCGCCCCTGGTACGGATGCCGCCGCCGGTCCCTTCGCAGCCCGTCGATCAGCTCCCGGACTTCGGCGACCCGGACGTCAGTCATCGCACCCCCCTCCGCCTGATGCGCGCAATCGTCGCCGCCGCACCGTGCTAGGGAATGTACACGAGCGTGCCGGCCCGATTCGATCCCGCCCGAACCCCCGGCGTCGTTACAATCCGCGGCGGGGGCGCACAACAAAGGAGGGCAAGCGGCGCGCATGAGCGAATACCAGTACTACGAGTTCCTCGCGCTCGACCGGCCGCTGACCGAGAACCAGCGCGCCGAGCTGAGGTCGATGTCGACCCGGGCGGAGATAACGGCCACGAGGTTCGTCAACGAGTACCAATGGGGCGACCTCAAGGGCGACCCGCGGAAGATGATGGAGCGGTACTTCGACGCGTTCCTGTACCTGGCGAACTGGGGGACGCGACGGCTGATGTTCCGGCTGCCGCGCGGAGCGCTGGATTCGAAGGCTGCCGAGCAGTACTGCTACACGGACGCCGCGTCGCTCATCAAGGCCGGCGGCCACCTGATCCTCAGCTTGTACGCCGACCGGGAGCCGGACGATTACTGGGCGGAGCCCGGCGGTCAGCTCGCTGGCATGGTCCAGGGCCGTTCCGAGCTCGCCGCCGGGGACCTGCGGCTGCTGTACCTGGCATGGCTGCTGGCCCTTCAGTCGGATGAGGTCGACGACGAGGACGCCGAACCACCGGTGCCGGCCGGCCTCGGGAACCTCAGCGCGCCACTTCAGGCGATCGTCGATTTCCTCGAGATCGACGAGGACCTCATCGCCGTGGCGGCGGCTTTGAGCCCTTCGATCCAGGCGCCTGAAGGGATGGCCGGATGGATCGCGTCCCTCCCGGCGAAGGAGAAGGACACGCTGCTGACGCGTGTCGCGGCCGCGGAGGGCGCGCAGGTCCAGGCCCTGCTGCTGCGCCGCTTCCGGGCGGTCAGCAGTTCACCGCCGGCGGCGCCGGCCCGGACGGCGGCTGAGCTGTGGCAGGCAGCCGGCGACCGCAAGGCCGCGCGGGCGAAGACGGCGGAACAGCACCAGCGCGAGGCAGAGGCCCGCAGGACGGCGGCTCAGGCTGCCGCCTACACGAAGCACCTCGACCAGCTCGCTACCCGGACGGAGGCAGCCGGGAGAAGGCCGCGGAACTGATCGAGACGAAGCGGCCGCGCGACTATGACCTGGCCGTGTCGCTGCTGCGGGACCTGCAGACGCTCGCTGAGCGGCAGGAAGGTTCGGCTGCGTTCAGGAAGCGGTTCGGTCAGTTGCGCGCCCAGCACCAGCGCAAGCCCAGCCTGCTGGATCGGTTTGACCAGGTGGGCCTGCCCAGCTGACCAGTTAGCGGCTCAGGGGCCCGATCTGCGCCCAGGGAATGCCGGGCTGGGAACTGAGCATCTCGGCGGGCAGGGCCTTCACGGCGTCACAGTGCCACCAGGTCACGCTCGGCGCGCACCCGAACGGCGGGCTTGAGATCGCTCGCCGGCACTAGGTCCACCTTGGCGCCCAGGATGGCCTCCAGCTCGGCCTGAAGCCGTCCCAGCCCGAACAGGCCAGCGTGCGGCGGCAAGTCGACGAGCAGGTCCACGTCACTGCCGGGCCGGTCCTCGCCGCGAGCCACGCTGCCGAAGACCCGCAGGTTGGTCACATCGTGGGCCGCGGCCGCCGCGACCAGGTCTCGCCGCTTACGCCTCACCTGCCGCCCCACCGGACCGGACAACCTACTCAACTGCGGAGGCTGATGCTGGATATCCACCACTAGGTCATATCCGGCCGCATCGATCAGCTTGCCCAGGGTCGGGAGCGACGGCTGACGACGGAAGCCAGTCCGTGTCCTCCGCGCCTTGCGCGGCCTCATGGCTCCCGTATAGCCGGGCGGGCGTGTGGACCGAGTAACCGAGTTCCTCAAGGCGCCGGCGTACAGACCGCGTCGCGGTGTTCTCGTCGAGGTAGAACTCAGGCGGCGTGGCCCAGGAGGACGCGGGCGGCGGTCCGGACATCTTCGAGGCTGACTCCGTGCTCATCGGCCACCACCTGTGAGTCCTCGCCGGCACTCAGCATGTTCGCTACGTCCCGCACCCGGGCACGGCTGCCCTCGAAGATCGGCTGCCCGAAAGCGCGGTAAGGATCAATGATGACCTTGGACGGCTGGCAGTGCCGCAACTCGAGCATCCGCGGGAAGCCGTCCTCAGCCCACGTCAGGTACTGCAGGTAGTCCTCAACGATCTCCCGCATCATCAGCTGGCCGGTGCGTCCTTCCATCAGGCCCTGGCCTTCTTCGGTGCGCGAGAAGTCCCACAGCACTTCGATACCGTCAGTGGCCAGATTGGGGGCCACCAGGACATACTCGCGGCCGAACTGCTCGGCCAGCCGGTTCAGCGCCGGCCGGATCCGCGCGACGCGTACGCCCGCCAGGCGCAGGGCCTCAAGCACGTAAGCCTCGGCCACGGCGATGAATGGGACCTGCGCTTCGCGGCGGCCAGCGATATCGGCAACATGAAGCAGTGGGTCGCCATGGGCATAGCCGTACGCCCACCTGCGAAGCGTCGGACGAGGTATGCCAAGGAACCGGGCGGCATCACTAACAGCAAATAACCCCGTGGTGAACCGTAGGAGGAATGCTTGAAACCTGTGGATCTGCCGGGAAGGGGGTGTACCTTCCCGGATCATCCTTAGAGGTTCTCAAGCAAGGCCGGCGGGCAAACGCCG
>JALYVS010000435.1 GCA_030853115.1 Actinomycetota bacterium | reverse complement strand
GGCCAGCACCGCCGGCGCGAGCGCGGCACACGCGGTCGCCCAGACCCTGATCACCGCCCGGTCCGCGGGCGGGACAGGCTGCGGCGGGTCATACCGGCGGCCAGGTCGCGGCGGTAGAGCAGCCCGAGATAGGTGACCGTGATCGCCGCTGCCACCAGCTCGAGGAGAGCCATCCGGGCGGCCAGCGCGAGCACGACCGGGGGTGAGCAGCACCGCGGTGGTGTCCAGGCTCGTCCCGATCCTGGTCAGCGTCCCCAGCGCCGCGATCAGCAGGAACAGCCGGGGCGTCGAGCCGCGGGCGGCCCGGGCGCAGACCCCGGCGGCGGCCTCGAACACCCCGGCCTTATCCGCCAGCGCGGCCAGCACGGTGATCGCGATCAGGAACCCATGATCGGGCCGCCGCGGGTCAGCGCGACCTCGCGGGCTTCGGGGCCCGGCAGGGCACCGGTCAGCACCGTGAGCGCACCCAGCGCCCCGAAGACAGCCCACATGCGTCGAGCATGCCATCTGGCGGTGCGGCAGACGGACCCCGGTCCGCGGCCCCCAGCCCTCGGGGGGACCCGGGCCTGACGCAGGCCGCCAGCACCGCGTCAGATACCCCGGTTCGGCTGATGCCCGCGCTTAGAGCCTGCTTGAGAACCTGCCTGCCGGTCAGGATGTATCTGGATCTTCCCGGGCGTAATACGGCGTGTCGCTGAGGTGATGCAAGAGGCTCCTGGTAATCGCTTAGGTGTCGAAGCCAGCGCGATGCCAGGAGCCCTCGTGCCGTTCTACCCTGCCCCCGTTCGTGATGTCCAGCCAGTGCCTGCCCCCGGCGTGGCGTGCCGGTGCTGCCGGGGCGGGATCTCCCGCAGTACCCGGGCCCGCCGTTATCCCTCGGACATGAGCCAGGCGGAATGGGCGGTCTGCGAGCCGTTACTGCCCGCCCCGGCGTGGCTCGCCGGGCGCGGCGGCCGCCCGGCCAGCTGGTGCATGCGCGACATCGCCGACGCGATCCGGTACCTGACCCACAACGGGCCGGTGTGGCGGGCGCTGCCCGCTGACTTCCCGCCCGCGGGCACCGTCTACTGGTGGCTGGATAAATGGCAGGCCGGCGGATCAGCCGAACGCATGCACGATGACCTGCGCGACCGTGTCCGCGCCGCGGCCGGCCGCAACCCGGAACCCAGCGCCGCGTCATCGATTCCCAGTCAGTCAAGGGCTCGGAGATGATCGCCCGGACCCGCCGCGGCTACGACGCCGGCAAGAAGATCAACGGGACCAAGCGGCACATCGCCGTCGACGCGACCGGCCAGCTGCTCACCGTGCTGGTCACCGCCGCCTCCGTGCAGGACCGCGACGCGGCAAAGCCCCTGCTGCGGAACCTGCGCAAAGCATTCCCCGCCGTCAAGCTGGCCTGGGCCGACGGCGGCTACGCCGGCAAGCTCGTCACCTGGGCCGCCAGCAGGCTCAAGCCGAAACTGACCCTGGAAATCGTCAAACGCCCCGATGACCTGCACACCTTCAAGGTCCTGCCCCGCCGGTGGGTCGTCGAGCGCACCCTGTCCTGGATCACCCGCCACCGGCGCACCGTCCGCGACTACGAACGCCTGCCCGCCCACCACGAGACATACATCCACTGGGCCATGATCATCATCATGACCCGCCGCCTCACCCGCAAACCCCAGCCCGCCCCACCGCAGGTCACCTAGGTTCTCAAGCAGGCTCTTAGAAACGTGGTTGCTCTGTCCGGCCGGGCTGTCTCTGGTCGCCAGGTACTGCGTCCAGTCGCAGCAGATGCTGCGTATCCAGGTGGTTGCCAGGGCGGTGTTCATGCCGGAGGCGGCTATTCGATCCTGGCTATTCGTCTTGCACCCATCGAGCGGCGGGGCGGGACGAGCGGCCGGGATTCACCGGCCGGCCGCCGTCAGGTGCCGTCGGCTCAGCCTTGATCACGCACTCCCACGACCAGGACCGGCAGCGCGAGGCCACCTAGAGAGCACCCGCTCGGTGCGTGGTGATGAGTGCCGCGCGGTTGCGAGGCGGCGTCGCCGCCGCGTTGCGGGCTGTGGTCAGGTCCGGGCCGCGGGAACGTCGGCGCTGGAATTCTCGTCGGCGTGGGCGATTTGCAGTAGCGATCGCCAGATGAGGGCCAGGATGATCGCCGAGCCGGCGAAGGCGAACCAGAAGGGGGCGGTGACGCCCCACACCGATGCGACCAGGCCGCCGATCGCGGAGCCGATGACGATGCCGCCGACCATCCCGGTGAGGTAGACGCCGCCGACGCGGCCCTGAAACTCGGCGGGCACGGCCCGCTGCCGCACGCTCGTCGAGGTCGTTCCCCAGATGAACGCATGCGCGCCGAAGATCGCGAAGACGATCAGCGCGAACCAGACCCAGCGGGTCAGCGCGAGGGCGAGATGGGTCAGCGTCTCGATGATCAGCCCGCCCCGCATGATGACGCCCAGCGGGACGCGCCGTGCCAGCCAGCTGTAGGACGCGGCACCCGCCAAGCCGCCCGCGGCCATTGCGGTGGTGATCAGCCCGAAGCCGATCGCGCCCATGCCCAGCCGCTGCCGCGCGTAGAGGACCAGCACCGACCATGCCGCGCCGAAGGTGACATTAAACGTGAAGATCGTGATGGCCAGCGTCCGGACCGCAGGGTGCGCCCACAACCAGCGCCACCCCTCGCGGATGTCGTCGCGGACCCGGGCCGGCCGCGCGTGCCCGAGATGAGCGGGTAGCCGCAGCCGCGAGATCAGCAGCACACCGGCGAGCACGCACACGGTCTCGCTCACGAAGGGCAGGGCTTTCCCGGCCGCGAACAGCGCGGCGCCGATGGGCGGGCCGGCCAGTTGATTCCATACGATCACGCCAGTAAGCGCGCGCGCATTCGCGATACCCAGGTCGCGCTGGCTGACCAGCATCGGGAGCAAGGTGGCTGACGTGGTGTCGCCGAAGGCCTCGTTTACTCCGAACAGGAACAGCGCGGCCAGTACCACGGAGGTGTCGACGTGGCGGGTCAGAATCGATGCGGTCAGCAGGAGCAAGATCACCGCCCGGACCAGCCCGGTGGTGATGACGATGGCCCGGCGGCTGACCCGGTCCGCCACCACGCCTGCATACAGCCCGAACATCAGCCAGGGCAGCCGCTGCAAGAACGCCGCACTCGCCACGGCCAGCGGATAATGCGTCTGGGATGCCACGAGCAAGGGGCCGGCGGCAAGCGTGATCCCCTCACCAAGGTTGGTCACCCAAGACGAAGCCAGGAACCAGCGGAAGCTGCGGCCAAGACGTGATGGCACGACCAGCTCGGCGAGCCGGCTCAAGGCGACGTCTCGCCGATGGCAGCCACGCAACCATCGTCGCGCATCGGCGCAACTGGCTTTAGCGACCGCAGCGACACCGGCCTCCGTAAGCCCGTCTCCGATACCTCCCCGGAGCGGGGAGGGCATAGAGGGCCGCCGGGGGCCAGCTGGCGCAACCTCGCTGGTTCAGCCTTCACGATGGCCTGGGCTGCAGGCCGATTCCGAGCGCGTCAGCCTGCTGACCAGGCTAGACAGCGTCACCATACATCCCGTTCAACCATGGCGGGGTGATATTCGATCGCACGGTACTCTCGACTTTCGCACTTTTCCGGGTGCCGAGATGAGTGTGGTCAGTTCGCGGTTCTGGGGCCTGCGTAGAGGATGAAGGTGTCGTCGATCCCTTGTTCCGGCGTGCCGGTCGCGGGGCCGAAGGAGCCGGGCAGTTCGGATTCGCTGTACTGGCCGGTGCTGGCCTTGTAGATCCCGATGGACCACTGGTCAGCGGAGCCCTGGTAGCGCAGGCGGAGGATCGGGGTCGGCTCGCGGTGGCCGGGCAGGAGGGCCGCGACATAGCAGTACTGGCCGCGCCAGGTCACCATGGGCTCTCCCAGACGGGGCCAGCCGGCCGTGACGTGGGCGGTGATCCGCCCGGTTACGGCGTTCCGGGTCTGCCGGCTGGGTGTCTGCGGCACGCTTTCCATGATGGCCGGCGTGCCGGCCGTGCCCTGGCACCCCCGCCGGAACGGACTCCCTTGATGCTTCCCGATGCCGTGCTCCCGGTCCCGGCGTCCCTGATGACGCTGCTGGCCGTGTTCTCGCCGTTGTTCACCGCGCCGTCGTTCCGCACCTTCACCATGCTGGCCTGCGGTTTCCTCGCCCAGCCGGGAAGGCGGACGGTGTGCGGCATGCTGTCGGGAGCCGGGCTGTCGCGGCTGTGGCCGCATGACCGGGCGCACCGGTTCTTCGCCCGTGCCCGGTGGAACGCCGGTGACCTGGGCCTGGCGGTCGCGTGCCTGGTCGTGTCGCTGCTGGTCCCGGCCGGAGATCCGGTCAGCGTGGCCGTCGATGACACCCTGTTCAAGCGGAGAGGGAAGAAGGTCTGGGCGGCGTCGTGGTTCCACGACGGTTCCGCGCCGGGGCCGGCGAAGACGGGATACGGGAACAACTGGGTGGTGCTCGCCGTGATCGTCCGGCTGCCGGGCGTTTCGCGGCCGGTCGCGGTCCCGGTGATGGCGAAGCTGGTGATCAAGGACTCTAACTCGCGTTCCCGCCTGTGGCTGGCCCGCCGGATGGCCGGGCGGCTGGCCGCCGCGCTGCCCGGCCGGCAGGTCCGCGTCGTGGCCGACTCTGCCTACGCGGGCGGCGAGCTGAAGGGCCTGCCCGCCGCCGTGAGCTGGACGACCCGGCTGCGGAAGGACGCCGCCCTGCACGCCCTCCCACCGGAGCGCACCGGCAGGCGCGGCCGGCCGCGGGTGAAGGGCGGCCGGCTCCCGTCCCTGGCGAAGCTGGCCGGAGAGACGGAGTTCTCGCAGGTCACCGTCACCCGCTATGGCAAGACGACCGTCATCCGCGCCGCCGCGGTCACGTGCCTGTGGTACTCCGTCTTCGGCTCCCGCCCGGTCACCGTCGTCCTCGTCCGTGACAAATCGAAAACGGGCCTCGATCTCGCACTCGTCAGCACCGACACCGCGGCCACGATTGCCGAGGTCATCGAAAGATACGCTTCTCGCTGGTCAATTGAGGTGGGCCACCGCTGGTACCGGTCAAGCTGCGTTGTTTTCTCATGGCTGTGTTCCTTGTTCCTTTCCGGGTTCTTGTTGCGGCTGTGTCCAGCGGGCGCGGTTGTAGTAGCC
>JALYVS010000081.1 GCA_030853115.1 Actinomycetota bacterium | reverse complement strand
GGACACCGTCACAACAACCAGCAGCGCCCAATCCTGCAACACCCGAACCGGCGCGGCCGCGGGGCGGGGCACCGCCCATGACCGCGTTTCCAGGCTGGCACCGTCCTGGCCGGCGACTACGATTGACGAGAGCAGGCCGCCGGGTGTACGGCTAATCGACAGTTCCTCGCCGAGCTCGAAGAATCCCGGGCCGGCCGGCGCCGACGTCAGCGGCGCTAGCGAACCTGCCACGGTCGCGTGCCCAGCCTGGTCAAGGCTCAGGTCCGCCCAGTCGTATCCGAGGCGGTCCCCCACGCGTGCGTGCACGGCACAGACCAGGCGCACGGCCGTCGGGGACAGCGGACCGAGCGCAGGCAGCAGCAGGTCGGCTCCGCCGGGCGGTGCGATAACCGAGGCTCGCCAGCGGCCTCCCGGAGTGCCGACGGCAAGCTTGATGACGCCGTGGTCGGAGCGCCAGAAGGGCGCGGCGACAACCAGCCTGCCATCGGCAAGCGCGGTGATGTCGCCCGCCGGAAGGTCGTAAAAGCTGGCACCCGGCAGCGCCAGCGGAAGCTGGTCACCCGTCAGTACCTGCTGAGGCTGGGCCAGCTGGCCAGCGGAGCTGACGACCGAAACCAGCACCGCCTCGTCGCCCGAGCTCATCGTCTCGGTCCAGGAAACCGCCACCTGACCCCCGGCCAGCGGCTGCAGCCGGGCCCCGAACGCCGAGTCGCCGCCCTCGGCCGGCATCCTGACGGGCGCGCCGAACGTACGACCGCCGTCATGAGAGGCGGCCATCTCCAGCCGGTCACCGGTCCCGACGTTCTGGCAAGCGTCGGCATCGGGGCCTTGGGACCAGGCCACCCAGACCGTGCCGTCCGAACCGACCGCGACAGCCGGACGGTCATCGAAGTCACCGGTTCCGCGCTGGTCGCTGACCAGCCGGACTGCCCCGAGCCTGCCACCGGCATATACGTTCGCGATGGCTACGGACCCGCCGGCAATGCACGCCTGGCCGCCCGGGGCGGTGCCCGCGACGAGGAGCAGCGGACCGCCGGGCACCGCCGCCGCGGAGGCGTCGTAGCTGGAACCGAACCCGGCAGGCAGGATCATTCCCGCGGCACTCCACGACGCGGCCCACGCAGGCTTGGTCCAGGCCCGGACCTGCGCTCCCGCGGAACCGAAGCTGGTAGCCACGACCGCGGTCACGGCGGAATCCTGCGCGGCGGCAGGCTCCCCCAGGCTACTCGCCGGACCGCTGACCACGGTATCGGCGACCGCCGCAGGGTTCGCCGCGCCCAGCGTCGCTGCCGTGCAGGCAGCGACGACAGCGATACCGGCCGCCTGGCGCAGGCGGCTGACAGAGTTGCTGGTGTAAACCACGACGAGAAAACCATAGCCGAAACCCCGGGATTTAGTCTCCTGCGTCCCGGGCTGTTCGGCCTGCACCTACCCGGCCAGACAGATGCTTCATCTTTTCTTCATGAAAGCGCTTCAACTTGTTCGTCGTAAGCGAAACAGCTTTATATTTTTGTCATACACGAAGCCCTTCATGTTGTCGTCATAAGCAAGAAGTATTGTTCAAAAGATGCAATTAATAAGCGTGGCTGCAATAGAGGAGAAATGTTGTCGCTTGAACGAAAGTGGGACAATCGCGTTCATGAGTGGCATTCTCATGTCACCTCAGCCGCAGCCTTCGAGCAGGTCCTCAAGCGCCTGATCGCGGTCTCGTCGCCACAGCCAGCCGACTCCTGCGTGGACCTCGGGGCCGGCACCGGCTTCGTGACCATGGCCCTGGCTCCGCTAGTCTCCAACATCCTGGCGATCGATATCTCTCCCGCGATGGTCGTCGCGCTCACCGAGGCCGCGGCTAAAGGCGGCCTGGAAAACGTATCTACGCAGGTGAGTGACCTTAGGGCTTTGCAGCTTGAGCCAGCCAGCACCGACCTTATTGTGTCCAGCTACGCACTGCACCATCTAGCCCACGCCCACAAGCGAGCCCTGGCCGTCCGGACGGCGGGCTGGCTCCGCCCCGGCGGCCGCCTGGTCATTGCCGACATGATGTTCGGCCGCGGCGCAAGCGCGCGAGACAGGGACATCCTGGTCCAGAAAGTCGCGGCGCTCGCCGCCAAGGGGCCAGGTGGCTGGTGGCGGATCGCAAAGAACCTGACCCGCTACGGTCTTGGCGTCGGCCAGGAGCACCCGGCCACGCCGGAGTTCTGGCAGACGGCTCTGCAGGACGCGGGCTTCACCGAGGTGAGGTTCCAGCCGGTGGTGGCCGAGGCCGGCATCGTCAGCGGCATCCGGCCACGACGCTGAGCTGACCCTTCAGTGGATCACCGGACAGGAACCCGCAACGGCGACCAGTTATCGTAGATCTGAACTGGGACCGGCATCGACTGGCCGCAGATCCTCGCGCTGTACGACCTGCTGGAGCTCACTGCGCCCAACCCGTGCACCACGCTCAACCACGCGGTTGCCCTGGCCATGGTGCACGGGCCCGCGGCCGGGCTGCAGGTCCTGGCCGCGCTGGCCGCGGACAAGCGGTTGGCACAGCATCACCGCCTGTTCGACCACCCAGGCGCACCTGCGGGAACTAGCCGGTGACCCTCAGTGCGGTGGCCGCTGACTACCTGCAGGCGGCGCGGTACGCCACCAGTGTGCCCGAGCGCCGTTACCTAGCGATCCAGGCCGCCCGGCCCGAAGCGGGTCACTGGGGCTGCGGCAATGAGGCTAGGGTGCGCAGCAGGTTACCGAAGCCCAGCGGCGCGCGAGCGCGGCGGCGGGCTGAGGTCTCGACGGTGATGTCGCTGGCCCGCAGGACCGAGCAGCCGGCTTCGGTGGCCGCGGCGAGCAGGGCGTGGTCTTCGGCGGTGCGCAGCGACCTGAACCCCCCGGCGGCCAGGTAGGCCGAAGCGCGGATGCCGAGGTTCGCGCCATGCACGTGCGGGTGCGGCCCGGCACCGAACTCGTAAAGAGCATCGAAGGCGGCCGGCACATGCGGCGGATGCCCGTCCCAGTCGGCGACGGTGACGGTTCCGAGCACGACATCCCAGCCCTGGCTGGCGTACCTGAGCTGGCGCTGCAGCCAGCCCGGCGGCACCACGGTGTCGGCGTCGGTAGTAGCCAGCCAGACGGCGGACGGATCGTGGGCCGCGGGCCGATCCGGCGCCGCGGGCATCCGCAGCAGCTCGCTCATCCCGGCTGCCCGCGCGGCACCGACATTGCGCGCCCCGATGCCGATGACCCGAGCCCCGCAGGCCCGCGCGACGGCACTGGTCCCGTCAGTGCACGCGTCGGCAACCACCAGAAGGTGAACCGGGATGCTGACGGCGTCGGCGGCGTGCCGCAACGCGGTCAGGCAGGCAGACAGCAGCGCTTCCTCATTATGGGCTGGTACGACCACGCAGACGGCCTCGATGGCGGCGGCCTCGGTCATACCAGGCCCGTCGCCTGAGCCACGGACACAACCGGGCCGTCGGTACGCAGGTAGACCTCCGCTAGGAAGTCAGGCTCGGCGTGAGCGACCAGGCGGCGAAGGCCAGGCCGGGCGCCGAGCGCGCGATGGACGTCATCGCCGGATCTGGGGTAGTCGGTCACCGGGTGCCGCCAGTGCACGGCGAGCAGGGTGCCGCCCGGTTCCAGGGCGGCCACCGCATGGTCCAGCAGCTGCGCCAGGTCATGATCCCCGAGGTAGTACATCATCTCGGAACACACGATCAGGTCGAAGCGGCCGTCCGGCCACTGAGCGGGGATGTCGCGCTGCTCCACCCGGACCTGCGGCAGGTGCTGCGTCCGCTGAGCAGCGGCATGGACCGCCGTCGCGGCGACGTCGCAGCTCAGCAGGGCCTCGCAGCGCGGGGCCAGCAGCTCGGTGAACACGCCGATGGAGCAGCCGGGCTCGAACGCGCTGCGGTATCGCTCGGCCGGGAGCAGCGCGAGGCTGATCGCGTACTTGCGCCGTTCGTACCAGCGGTCCTGGAAGCCCCATGGATCGCTGGCGGCTTCATACATCGCGTCGAAGTAGCCCGGCCCGAGGGTGGCTGGCCCCGATCCGCGGCTCGCTGGCCGGGTCACCGGAACAGCACCTCCTGCTTCCTGGTGAAATGCGCAACCACACCCGGCGGCACCACCGGGCCGGCACCGTCGTCGCGGTCAGTCAGCTGGCTGGCAAAGGCCTGGATGGCTGATCGCTTGCGGGTCGCGATGTCGGCGGTCAGCTCGACCTGGCAGGCCTGGCGCCAGGGAACCCGCTGATCGCCGGGCTGGGCCCAGTGCCACATCCAGACCGGGTAGGTCAGCACGGTCTGCCCGGCCCGGCGGCCCGCCCGCCGCGCGGCGCGGCCCGCGGCCTCATGATCCGCATGGGCGTCCCCTTCCCACGGCGCGAGGCACACGTCGAATCCGCCGCAGTGCTCACTCAGCAGGCCCGCCAGCTCCGTCTCGCGGCTGGCCAGCCCGGTGTCAGGCAGCCGCAGCCGGACCACGTCGATGTCCGGGACGCCCAGCCGGTCCAGGGCGGCAGCCGACTCTGCGATGCGCGTCCGCGCCATGGCCGCGGGTTCAGTGCCGGGGTGCGACCCCTCGCCGTCGGTGACCGCGATCAGCCGCAGCCGGACTCCCCCGGCGGCCAGGATCGCCATCGTCCCGCCGACCCCGAGGACCTCGTCATCAGGGTGGGCCGCCACCACCACCACGCTGGGCCAGGCCAGCGGGCGGGCCATCGGCAGCCGACGCAGCTCAGGCCAGGACGCCCAGGTATCTTCCTCAGTCCCTGGCCGGTCGATCCGGTTAGCGGAACGAGGGCCGGCGACACCCGGCTGGCTCACCAGGCGGGTCCGTGTCCGGCCGCGATCGCGCCGATCTCGGCGAGATCACGTTCGGCATGGTGCTGGCGGACGTACACCGTCAGGTCCGCGACCCGGCGCGAATGCACCTCGTCGTGGCACAGCGGACCGGCGCCGAGCGCACGGCCCACCCGCTCCATGACCTCGGTGGCGGTGGCCTCGACGAGCGCGCGCACCCGCAGGGTCCGCAGGCGGCCGCCGTCCTCGCGGTCTTCGGGGTCCGCGTCGATCTCGCCGGCGGCCGCGTCGAGCACGATCTTCGCGGTCCGCAGGGCGACGTCAACGGCGCCCAGATGGGCCAGGGCGTGCGGGCCGACGTCGCGCCGGGCGACGGCGGCCAGGAGCGTCCGGCCCACGCCGCGCGCTCCGCCGTACCAGCAGGCAGCCACCCCGGCTCCGCCGTGCGCGAAACCTGGCCGGTCAACATAGCCGCCTGGTCCGCCGACCGGCTCGGCCGCGATGCCGGTGAAGCCGACGTCGAGCGTGTCGCTGCCGGCCATCCCAGTGGCGGGCCAGGTGCCGGGCACCGCCGACAGGTCCTGCGTGCTGACCGCGAACAGCCGGTTACCGTCGGGCGCGATCGCGGTGACCAGCGCATCGGTGCAGGAACGCGCGCCTGAGCAGTACCGCTTGAGGCCGTCCAAGTGCCAGCTGCCGTCGTCGGCCCGGCTGGCGCTGAGCCCCGGACCGGGAGGCTGCGCGGCCCAGACGCCCCACCGGCTGTCGGCCGGCGGCAGGTCCGCGCCGAGTTCGGCGAGAATGGCGAGCGCGTCGGTATGACCTTCGGACAGCCGGGCCACGGACAGGTCCTTCTCGGCCAAGTCGGCCAGCGCCGCCCAGCGCTCGCTCGTCCGTCCGCTCCCAGGCCTTGGCAGGTTCAGCAGGCCCGACTCGACCGCCGCCGTGAAGGCCGTTGCCGTCCTGGCGGCCGCCCAGTCCCCGGCCCCCCAGTCCCCGGCCTCCCGGTTCCCGGCCGGGTTCTGGCCGGTCGGCGGACCGCCGGTGAGCGGGTGAGCAGCGGTCGATGGATACGTAGTTTCGGACATTAGCACCCCCTCAGTGCTTCCCTGGCTGCCCGCGTGCGAGCCGGGCAAACCCCCCGTCACCACCGAAGACGAGTTCATTCCCGCCGCCCCGGCTAGCAGCGGGGGCGGGTATGGCGGTGGTAGCGCCGGGTGAGCATCCGAGCCGCGGTGTATCCCCGCCCCGCGTGAGCGTGGTCACTAGGGCACCATCCTTAGCAGGGGCACCGATACGGTGCTCTTTGTAGGGACTCGGCGGGAGCCGGGGTGACGGCCTCGTGTGGTCGCCCGTGAAGGGCCTTCATGACACTGCCGCCCCCGGTTTTCGCGGGGCTGCAGACCGGCAACAGTGGGATGCGCCGCAGAGCGCCAGTTAGTGACCGCCCGGGAGCCAGCCGCGCCGCCGCCGGGCCGTCGCTGCCATCTTGAGGAGTTACTGTGTCGTTTGCGCTGCCTGAGGCGTTGTTTTTCACCGGGATCGACTGGGCCGCCGAGACCCACGCCGTGTGCGTGATGGACGCCGGGGGAAAGATCGCGGCCGGGTTCACGATCGAGCATTCCGCGGACGGGATCGCCACGCTGATCCGCCGCCTGGCCAGGTACGGTGAGCCCGGTGGCCTGCCGGTCGCCATCGAGCGCCCGAACGGCCGCCTGGTGGACCTGCTGCTGGAGGCCGGGCACCCGGTAGTGCCGGTCAAGCCGAACGCGATCAAGACCTGGCGGGACGGCGAGGTGCTCTCCGGCGCCAAGTCCGACGCCGGGGACGCCGCGGTGATCGCCGAGTACCTGCGGCTGCGCGCGCACAAGCTGAAGGCCGCCGCCCCCTACTCCGACCAGACCAAAGCGCTGCGCACCGTCGTACGCACCCGCGGCGACCTGGTAGAGATGCGGGTCGCGGCCACCAACCAGCTGGCGGCGCTGCTGGACGCGCACTGGCCCGGCGCCAAGGCCATCTTCGCCGACGTCGAATCGCCGGTCAGCCTGGAATTCCTCACCCGCTACCCGACCCCGGCCGCTGCCGCGCACCTGGGTGAGAAGCGGATGGCCGCGTTCTGCGTCAAGCACGGCTACTGCGGCCGCCGCACCCCCGCGCAGCTGCTCGCCCGCCTGCGCCACCCACCGGCCGGCGCCACCGGCGAAGCCCTCACCGAGGCACTCCGCGATGCGGTCCTCGCCGCCGTCGGCGTGCTCACCGCCCTGAACGCGTCGGTGAAGAACCCCGGCCGCTCCGTCGCCGCCCACCTCGGGGAGCACCCGGACGGCGCGATCTTCACGTCGCTGCCAAGGCCGGGTCAGGTCAACGCCGCCCAGGTACTCGCCGAGTGGGGCGATGCCCGCCAAGCCTACGAGCACCCCGACGCCGTCGCCGCCCTCGCCGGAGTCACACCGGTCACCAAAGAATCCGGCAAGCACCGCGCCGTGCACTTCCGCTGGGCCTGCAACAAGCGGTTCCGCGTCGCGGTCACCACCTTCGCCGATAACAGCCGGCACGCCAGCCCCTGGGCCGCCAAGATCTACAACGACGCCCGCGCCAGCGGCAAAGACCACCCGCACGCCATCCGCGTCCTGGCCCGCGCCTGGATCCGCGTCATATGGCGCTGCTGGCTCGACGGCACCCCCTACGACCCCGCCAAACACGGGGCCGCCGCCGCGCTCGCCGAACAATCGACTAAGCAAATCGCGGCCTGAGGTTGACACAGGGGGTGTCATGACGCAAGCACCAGCGCCCGTTCGGGAAGATGGCCTTCAAGTCCTGTCCCGAACGGGCAATGGTGCGCGAACCTGCCTTGCGGATGGCCTGACCGGCGTTAGCGCTTGGCCCGCTTAGCCGCCGACTTCTCGGTGCGCGCGTTCGAGGTCGTCAGCGAGCCATCGGGGGTCTCCAGGTGGGCACGGACGAACCAGTGGAACTGCTCCAGCTGATCCGACTGCCCGATGAGCATGTCCTGGGTGACCGGGTCGAGGTCCTCCGTCGTCTCGATCGCGGCCCGTTGGGCCTCGATGAGGCCGGTGTAGACGACATCCAGGGCGCCGAGGTGCTCCAGGGTGCTGGCCCGGCCGAGGGAGTAGTCATCCCAGCCACGCTGGGCCACCAGCGCCCCTGGCGTCCCGACCGGGGACGCGCCGAGCGTGGCGATCCGCTCCGCGGTCTCGTCGACCATGAGGCGTACCGCGTCTACCTGCGGATCCAGCATGGTGTGCACGGCGATGAAGTTCGGCCCGACCACGTTCCAGTGCACGTGCTTAAGGGTCAGCGCGAGGTCGTTGAGCGCGTTCAGCCGGTCCTGCAAAAGCGCCGCGACCTTATCGGCGGTGGCGCTCTTCATTCCCGGCACGGTATAGGTGACCATGACAGTCCCCTTCTGTTGTCCGTCATTTTGGTCTGCGGCAAAGTCCACTACCATCCGCCGGCCGGTTTAAGCGTGCTGGCCCCGGGCAGCCGCGTGCGGCATGCAGCCGATATCTCGCCTCGAGCAGGACACCCGTCTCGATACCGTGGTCTCCGCAGGTCAGCGCGTTGCCCGCCGGATCCGCCCCGGCCTGGTACGTGATCTCCTGCACGGAGTCTGGCTCGGGCACCCGCTCCACCCCGTGCTGGTCCAGGGGGCGGCGGGGGCGTGGCTATCGGCGAGCATCCTGGACGTGTTCGGCGACAACGAGCAGGCCTCGCGGCACCTGGTCGCGGCCGGCCTGGCGGCGGCGGTCCCGGCCGCGCTGGCGGGTACGGTCGACTGGTCTGAACAGCACGAACAGCAGATGCGCGTCGGGGTGATCCATGCCGCGGGCAATCTCGCCGCCATGGGCCTGTACGGGGCGTCCCTGATCGTCCGACGCCGCCCGGCCAGCCGGATGCTGCGGCTGGCCGGCCTGACCTTCATGTCGGGCAGCGGGCTGCTCGGCGGGCATATCTCGTTCCGCCTGGCCGGCGGGGCCAATCACGCCGAGGAGGTCCCGCACCTGGTCAAGCCCGGCTGGCAGGCTCTGATGCCCGCCAGCGACGTGGCCGAAGGCGAGCCGGTGCGCCGGCTGCTGGGGGAGGTCCCTGTCGTGGCCGTCCGGATCAACGGCGCGGTGCACGTGCTGTCGGACCGGTGCAGCCACATGTCGGGCCCGCTGTCCGACGGCGAGCTGGCCGACGGCTGCCTGACCTGCCCCTGGCACGGCAGCGCCTTCCGCGTCGCCGACGGGTCCGTGGCGCGCGGGCCCGCGACCGCACCGCAACCTGCGTTCGCCGTACGCGAGGTGGCCGGCATGATCGAGGTCTGCCTGCCCGATGCTGGCTGAGGGCCGGGTCAGCCGGCTCACGCCTGCCCCCATACTGGGGCGATGAACGCTCATCCCAGCCGCCGGGTCAGTGCCCGCCTCGTCTTCCGGGTCCACCGGCAGGCGGAAGTGATCCTGCAGGTCACCGCCGCCGACGTGGCGGCCTTGCAGGCTGAGGAAGAGCTAACGGCCCAGCTCGACGGGGCACCGGTGAAGGCGGCCGAGGTCGCCATGACGCACGGCGGCCGCGCCCATCTGCTGGCCCTGGACCCGGGCTGGGTAACCGTCGAGTACGGTGCGGTCGTGCCGGGCGCGACGCTCGCGCCGGAGGTCACCGAGGCCGACCGGGTGACATACCTGCGGCCGAGCCGGTACGCCGAGTCCGACCGGCTGACGGCGGTGGCACGGGCCGAGTTCAGCGGGATCCGCACCGGACAGGAATTGCTGGCGGCGGTGTCCTCCTGGGTCGGCACCCGGCTGAGCTACGTTCCTGGTAGCAGCAGGCCGATCGACGGCGCGGTCGAGACGCTGCTACTCAGGCAAGGGGTGTGCCGGGACTACGGGCACCTGGTCGTCGCCCTGCTGCGGGCGCTGGACGTCCCGGCCCGGCTCGCCGCCGTCTACGCCCCAGGCCTGGAGCCGATGGATTTCCATGCGGTGGCCGAAGCGCTGGTCGGCGGCCAGTGGCGGGTCGTGGACGCCACCTTGCTGGCCCCGAGATCCAGCCTGATTCGCATCGCGACCGGCCGCGATGCGGCCGGCACCGCGTTCATGTCGTCCTACGGTGGCGCCGTGGAACTGACCGAAACCGCGGTCACCGCCACTGTCGGCGGGGCGCTGCCCAGCGATGACGTCCATGACCTGGTGAGTATCAGCTGACCCTCATGCCAGGTGTTAGCCCGGTCTACCCGGGTAGGGCACTGCTCCGTCGGCAACGGCTGGCAACCTAAGACGGTCGCGACGAAGCGGCCCACCGGGGACGGAGTAGTGATGAGCGAGTTCGACAAGCTCAAGGGCGAAGCAGTTCAGCAGGGCGAGCAGGACGTGGAGAAGAAGTTCGGCCAGGGCGGCGGCCAGGACCAGGGTGGTCAGGGCCAGAGCCAGGGCGGCCAGCAGCAGGGTCAGTACGGCCAGGACCAAGGTGGCCAGGGCGGCCAGGACCAAGGCGGCCAGCAGAACCAGGGCGGCCAGGGCGGCCAGGACCAGGGCGGCCAGCAGAACCAGGGCGGCCAGGGCGGATACGACCAGGGCGGCCAGCAGAACCAAGGCGGCCAGGGCGGATACGACCAGGGCGGCCAGCAGAACCAAGGCGGCCAGGGCGGATACGACCAGGGCGCCCAGCAGGATCAGGGCGGCCAGGACCAGGGCGCCCAGCAGGATCAGGGCGGCCAGGACCAGGGCGCCCAGCAGGATCAGGGCGGCCAGTACGGCCAGGACCAGGGCGGGCAGGACCAGCAGCAGGGCTACTAAATTCCGTGAGTGCTGCCGGAGGCCAGCAGACGGCTGGCCTCCGGCTCGGCGACGATCACCAGCCAGGGCCGCCCGCGGGTCAGTCAGCTGGCCGCGGAGGCGCGCGAGGCTGGCATCATCTAGCGCACCTCGTTCCGTTCGGTCCTGGTGCGATCGTTCCGCACCTGCTGGCATGATCGTAGGCATGACAGTGGTGAGGATCAACGCGATTACGGTGGCCGCCGGCAGCGGCGACGAGCTTGCCCGCAGGTTCGCAGCCCGGGCGGGCGCAGTAGATGACCAGGACGGATTCGAGGGTTTCGAGCTACTGAAACCGACCGACGAGCGCACCACCTGGCTGGTGGTGACCAGATGGCGGGATGACGAGGCGTTTCAGGCGTGGATGAACTCGCCCGCGTTCGGACACGGACACCGGTCCGCCGCCGAGCGAGCAGGCGGCGAGTCGCCTGGCCCCGTCGGCGTCGGCAGCGAGCTGTGGTCCTACGACGTCGTCGGCGGATCGTCGAAGTAGCGGGGCGCGATGGCGCCAAGCTGCTCCAGCAGCGCGCTCTTGATCGGTGGCCGGGACCCGAACACCAGCAGGAACAGTGCTTCGCGGGCGAGCCGTGAGGGGTGCTGGCCTGCCGCGATCGACTTGCTGCCGTCCCGTACCGCCAGCGCGGCCGCGGCCCGGACGGCCAGCGCCGAGGTGGCGGCACGAGCCTGCGCCATCACCGCGACGTCAGCGTCCAGGGCCTGATCGAGCCGGGTCCGGCATGCGGCCAGCTCATCGTCGAGCGGGCCGGAGCCCATCAGGCGGCAGCACCGGCCGGCCAGGCCGAGCGCGAGCGAGCCGTTGATGCGCAGCCGGTCGGACCGAAGGCTCGCGGCCGGGTCGAAAGGCCCCTGAGTGACCAGACGGCCTGCCGGAACCACGACACCGTCGAAATCGAGCCGGACCGTCACGCTCGCGTTGACGGCGGCCAGCCGCTGGCGGGTGACCGTCAGCCCCGGTGCGGCGACCGCGTCCAGGATCAGCGACACGACGCTGTTCCCAGGCCCGCGGGCCACCACCAGCAGCAGGTCGATCAGGCCCCAGCCGGTCATCCACGGAGCCTGCCCGTCCACCCGCCAGCCGTCGCCGACGGGTCGCGCGCGCAACAGCGGCGGCCCGGGAATCAGCCCGGTGAGCGCGATGCCGCCGCGCAGCTTGCCCTGGCAAACGGGCCCGAGCCACTGCTCGCGCAGCTCGTCGGGGGTGCTCTCAGCGGCCAGCGTCATCGACAGCCCGCGATGCTGAAGCCACACGAAGGTGGTGGCCAGGCAGCCGCTGGCCAGTTCTTCGGTCACCCCGCACGCCGTCGGAAGGTCCAGGCCGAGGCCGCCCGCCTGCCGGGACACCGATGCCCCGTAAAGGCCTTCAGCCGCGAGGGCGTCAAGCTGGGCGGCGGGGACCGCGTCCAGCCCGTCCACCCGCGCTGCGCCCGGGAACAGCACCTCGTCAGCGAGCCGTCGCGCGGTGCCGAGAATTCCCGGTGTCATACCGTCCAGGTCGCGGCGAGCTTGTCCATCACGGTGTCCAGGCTCGCGTCAGTGACCTGCCGGGCCCGGTCGGCCAGGTGCCACGCCACGATCTCACGGGCACCCTGCTCGAACGGGATCACCGCGTTCCAGCCGGGCACGACGCTGCGCACCTTCGCGTTGTCGAACACCATCGAGTGCGCCTTGTCGCCCAGCAGGCCTGCGCCCCAGTCGGGGTCGGCGGCGGCGATCACGTCCGAAGGCACGTGCACCAGGTGCGTCGTCACGCCCAGCGCCGCGGCCAGGGTCCCGGCGATCTGGTTCCAGCTGAGCACGTCGTCTGAGGTGATCTGGAACGCTTCGCCAAGGGTCCGCGGGTGCCCCAGGAGCGGGACGAACGCGCGGGCGAAATCATCATGATGGGTTAGCGTCCACAGCGAGGTGCCGTCACCGTGGACGATGACGGGCTTGCCCGCGAGCATCCGGCCCAGGACCGTCCAGCCGCCGTCGAACGGCACCATGGTCTGGTCATAGGTGTGCGAGGGCCGCACGATCGTGGCCGGGAACCCCTGCTCGCGGTAGGCCTCGACGAGCAGGTTTTCGCAGGCGATCTTGTCGCGGGAGTACTGCGAGAACGGGTTGCGCAGCGGCGTGGACTCGGTGACCGGCACCCGCGCAGGCGGCGTCTGGTAAGCGGACGCGGAGCTGATGAAGACGTATTGCCCGGTCCGGCCGCGGAACAGGTCGATGTCGGCCTGGACCTGCCCGGCGGTGAACGCCACCCAGTCGACGACCGCGTCGAAGTCGAGATCTTTGATTTCCTCCCGAACGGTCCGTGGTTCCCGTATGTCGGCCCGCAGCATCGTGACGCCGGGCGGGAGCGGCCGGATGGCGCTCCGTCCCCGGTTCAGTACGTACAGCTCGATACCGCTGGCGACCGCGACCCGGGAGCACGCCGAGCTGATGACCCCGCTGCCGCCAATGAACAAGACCCTGAGCTTTCCCATCCCTCTACGCTAGTGCCCGGTTTAGCTGTCCAGGGCCTGCGAGGGCACCGCCCACGTTATGCGGCGCGGCGCCAGGCTTCGGCCAGGGCTACGTAGCTACCCCGGCGGCGTTCCCGGTCCAGGCTCGGGGTGACCACGACGATCTCGTCGGCCTGGGCGAGCTGCTTCATCTCAAGGAGCCGCTCGGCGACCACCTTCGGTTCCCCGGTCACCATCCGGGAGTCGTCGCGCTGGCTGGCGCGGAACTCCCGTGAACGCGCGTACTCACGGACCTGCTCCGGGCGCAGTGGCTCGCGTATCCCGCGGCGGATGTTCGAGATGGTCAGCGTCCACGCGGCTTCAAACTCGGTGATCGCCTCGTCGTCGTGGCTCGCGAAAGCCAGCACTGACATCGCCGAGTGAGGCAACCCGCCGTGGGTGCGCGGGGTGAAATCGCGGCGGTATGCCCGCAGCGCCTCGAACGCCAGGTCCGGGCTCATGTGATGGGCGAATACGGCGTTCATCCCGTTGACCGCGGCGAACCGAGGTCCGTAGCCGCTCGATCCCAGGACGAACAGCTCCGGCTGCTCCGCGACCAGCGGCGCGGCGACCAGCCGCGCGTAGGGATGGTCCGCCGGGAATCCGTCACCGAGAAACGCCAGCAGCTCCCCGACCTGCGCGGGAAATTCTGCCGCCGCATCGGTGACCATCCCGCGGCGCAGGACGTGCGCGGTCAGCGGATCGGTGCCCGGCGCGCGGCCTAGGGCCAGGTCCACGCGCGCCGGATACATCGCCAGCAGGGTACGGAACGTCTCGGCGACCTTCAGCGGCGCGTGATTCGGCAGCATGATTCCGGCCGCGCCGACCCGGATCCGCGAGGTGTGCGCGCCGACGTGCGCGGTCAGCAGCTCAGGAGCGCTGCAGGCCAGGCTGGTCATGTTGTGGTGCTCAGATACCCAGTACCGCCGGTAGCCGGCGGCCTCGACAGCCTGGGCGATGTCCACAGCGCCGGCTATGGAGGCGGCGGCGCTCTCGCCATGCTCGATCCCGACGAAATCCAGCACCGCCAGGTCAAGTGAATCAGTCACGATGTCCACTACCGGCTCAATGCCGCGCTGCTCGCTGGCATTCCCGGCCCGCGGTCAGCCGCCGGCCGCCCGGCGCTCCCGGTCGGCCATCGCGAGGAGTTCCTCGGCGTGAGCCTGGCCGAACTCGGACTCTTCCAGGCCGCCTAGCATCCGGGACAGCTCCCGCACCCGGCCCGGCCGGTCCAGCCTGACCACGCCGCTCGCGGTGACCAGCCCGTCGCCGGACTTCTCCACCACCAGGTGGTTGTCGGCGAACGCGGCGACTTGCGGCAAGTGGGTGACCACGATCACCTGCGAGGACCGGGCCAGCCGCGCGAGCCGCCGGCCGATCTCGACCGCGGCCTTGCCGCCAACCCCGGCGTCGACCTCGTCGAACACGAACGTCGGCACCGGGTCGGCGCCGGCGAAGACCACCTCAATGGCCAGCATGACGCGGGAGAGCTCACCGCCCGATGCGCCCTTGTTCAGCGGCAGCGGGGGCGCCCCCGGATGCGCGGCCAGCCTGATCTCCACGTCGTCGGCCCCGTGCGGGCCAGGTGCGTCCAGTTCGGTGACCGCGGCGGTCAGCGATGCGTGCGGCATGGCCAGCGCGGTCAGCTCGCCGGTCACCGCCGAAGCGAACCGGTCCCCCGCCGACCGCCGCAGCGCGGTCAGCCGGGCCGCGAGCGAGGTCACCTCAGAGCGCAATGACGCTTCTTCGGCGGCCAGCGCCGCGATCTTGTCGTTGTCGCCTTCGAGCTCGGCCAGCCGCGACCCCGCCTGCTTGGCCCAGTCGAGCACCGCGGCCACGTCGGCCAACCCGCCGTAGGCCCGGATCAGCCTGGCCAGCGCGGCGCGGCGTTCCTGCACCGCGGCTAGCCGGGCCGGGTCGGAGTCCAGGGTGTCGGTGTAGGAGGCGAGATCGGCGGCCACGTCGGACACCAGGTAGGTGGCCTCGGACAGCCGGTCCGCGAGCCCGGCCAGCACCGGGTCATGCGCCCGCACCGCGTCCAGCGCATGCCCCGCGACCCCGAGCAGCGTGACCGCGTCCGAGCCATCGTCCGAGCCTGCGGCGGGGTCACCGAGCAGCGCCTCGTGGGCCGTGGTGGCCGCCGCGTTCAGCGCGTCGGCGTTCGCGAGTTTTTCGTCTTCGGCGAGCAGCGTCGCGTCTTCACCCTCGACCGGCGCCACGGCCTCGACCTCGGCCAGGCCCAGCCGCAGCGTCTGCGCCTCGGTCACCCGCTCCCGCTCCGCGCGGGTCAGCGACTCCAGTTCGTCGCGGACCGCGCGGTGCCGGCCGAATACCCGCCGGTAGTCGGACAGGACCGCCGCCAGCTCCGGGCCGCCGAACTTGTCGAGCGCGTCCCGCTGCCGCCCGGGCTTGAGCAGCTGCTGCTGGTCGGACTGGCCGTGCACCGCGACTAGATCATCGGCCAGCACCTGAAGCAGCGAAACCGGTACCGAACGGCCGCCGGCGAACGCCCGCGACCGGCCTTCCGCCGATACCGAACGGCTGAGCACCAGCGTGGCGCCTTCGTCATCGAGGTCACCGCCGGCGTCCTCGATCTCCCGCGCGATCTCCGCCGAGACCACCAACCGCCCCTCCACCGCGGCCCGGGCCGCGCCCGGCCGCACCCGCGCGGGATCAGCCCGGCCGCCGAACAGCAGTCCCAGCGCCGTCACGACCATGGTCTTTCCGGCGCCGGTCTCACCGGTCAGCGCGGTGAACCCGGCGGACAGCTCGAGCACCGCGTCGTCGATGACGCCGAGGCCCGTGATGCGGACTTCCTCAAGCATGCTCGCCTGCGTCCTCCCAGGAATGGCCCCGCCAGCCCGCTACGGGCAGGCCGAACTTGGCCACCAGCCGGTCCGTAAACCGCGCGCCGCGAGCGCCCGGCGCCTCCAGCCGCGCCAGCAGCACCGGCAAGGTGCCCCGGCGCACCTCCACCCGGGCCCCGGGCGGCAGATCGACCTTACGCCGACCATCGCACCACAAAACCGCACCCGATGTCTCGTTGCCCACCATCAGCTCCACCGCCAGCACCGACTGAGGCGAGACCAGCATCGGCGGAGCGAACAGCGCGTGCGCGCTGATCGGCACCATGAGCAGCGCCTCCACCTCTGGCCAGACCACCGGGCCGCCCGCGGAGAAAGCGTAGGCCGTCGATCCGGTGGGGGTCGAGCACACCACCCCGTCGCAGCCGAAGCGGGACAGCGGACGGCCGTCGACTTCGGTGACCACCTCGACCATCCGTTCCCTGGCCGCCTTTTCCACCGTGGCCTCGTTCAGCGCCCAGGTGGACGCGATCAGCTCACCGTCGCTGCGCACGGTGACGTCGATCGTCATCCGTTCCTCGACCACGTACTGCCGGGCTACCACCCGCTCGACCGTGTCGGCCAGCCCGTCCGGCTCCGCCTCAGCCAGGAACCCGACGTGGCCCAGGTTCACGCCGATCAGCGGAACCCCGGCCGGCCGGGCCAGCTCGGCGGCGCGCAACAGGCTGCCGTCGCCACCGAGAACGATGATGAGCTCGGCACCCTCGGCTGCCCCGGCGTCGGGCGGCACCTCCCGGGCGCCCGGGCAGCTGAGCTCGCCCGCCAGGTTCAGGACGGAGATGCCGGCCGCGGTCAGCCACTGCGTCACCAGCTCGGCGCTGCGCAGCGCGTTCTCCCGGCCCGTGTGCGCCGTCACCAGCACCGATCGCTGTCCCACTAGCTAGGTCCCTCCTCGATCGCCCGCTGCAGCTGACCCTCGTCGAGCGGCGGCGCGCCGCGGCGCAGCCAGATGAAATATTCCACGTTCCCCGCAGGCCCGGGCAGCGGGCTCGCCGTCACCCCCAGGACGCCGAGGCCGAGCTGGCCCGCCGCCTCGGCGACCTTCCTGACCGAAGCCGAACGGTCCGTGCTATCACGCACCACGCCGCCTGCCCCTACCCGGCCCTTACCCACTTCGAACTGAGGCTTCACGAGCAGGACGAAGTCGGCGTCCGGGCCGGCGCAGGCGGCCAGCGCCGGAAGCACCAAGGTGAGCGAGATAAACGACAAGTCGGCGACCACGAGTCCGGGTACCGGCGCTACCTGGTCCAGGGTCCGGACGTTAACGCGGTCCATCACGGTCACCCGCGAGTCGGTGCGCAGCGACCAGGCGAGCTGGCCGTACCCCACGTCGGCCGCCACCACGTGCGCCGCGCCGGCCCGCAGCAGCACGTCGGTGAACCCTCCGGTGGAGGCGCCCGCATCCAGGCACGGCCGCCCGTGCACCACCAGGCCGGCCGGAACAAATGCCGCCAGCGCGCCGGCCAGCTTGTGGCCGCCACGCGAGACGTAGTCCGGGGCCCCGGACTCGGTGACCGTGATCGCGGTGTCCCGGGCGACCTGGGTGGCAGGCTTGGCCGCGGGCTGCCCGGCCACCGCCACCAGCCCGGCCGCCACCAGCT
>JALYVS010000434.1 GCA_030853115.1 Actinomycetota bacterium | reverse complement strand
CCACGGCACCATCGACCTCCACGGCACCATCGGGTTCCTCGGTTTCCTGTGCCGCATCGCTGCCGACAGCCGGGATCCTGAGCCTTTCTGAGCGGGACAACGGCAAGACGTTCTGCGTGACCACCGGGACCATGGTGGTGGTCTTGCTCCGGGGCACGCTGAGCGACAAATGGCAGCCTCCGCGCGCCAGCTCCGGGTACCTGCGAGGAACGGTCGATCCGCGGTTGATGCTCATGGCGGGAGTAACCGGGGCGGCGTTCCGCGCCGTTCGCGCCGGTGCCGGTACCGTCTCGTCGGTACGGTACCCCTGCCGGCTACCTGAGCCTGCAGGCTCCCCCGCGGCCGCCATGTCAGCGACGCCGGCCATGCGGTGTGCCGGCAGCCGGATGGTATTCCGGGTGACCCTGCTGGTGACCGGCGCATCTAGTTCCGGCCCCTAGCCAATACCTACGATCGCCGGGGCGTGAGCTCTCATCCTGGCTGGTCACGATGCCGGCGCCGGAGGTGCGGGGAATGCGTCCCCGGCGCGGGTAATTGTCTCAACCGAAGACGGGGAGGGCGGCCGACGCGGCGGCGATCGCGATGATAACCCCCGTCAGAACGAGGCCGTGGCACGCGCGGCGCGACCGGCTCGGCGGTTCGAGGAGCCGCTGCACGCGGGCGGTGACAGCGCCGCCGGTGGCGGCCAGCGACCCTCGCGGTACCGGGAGCCGGTGGCCAGTAGCCATCGCCACCAGGGCGGTGACCAGCGCCGCGCGGCCGCTGTGCCTGGCCGCGGCGTCGTCGGCTCTCAGCTCAGCCAGCCGGCCGACCTCGACGGCTCCCAGGGTGAACAGGGGGACGCCGGGGAAACTGCCCAGCAGCCCTCGGCTGAGCTTGACCAGTACGTGATGCCTCCCGGCCAGGTGGGCCCGTTCGTGCGCGAGCACCGCGAGCAGCTGGGGCGGCTCGAGTACCGCGAGCGCGCCCCGGGTGAGCACGATGACGGCGGGCCTGCCCGCCATGCAGTACACGGCGGGTTGCGGAGTCTCGAGCACGACCGCTGTCGTCGGCCGGGGAATGCCCGTGCTGGTGAACCGGTATCCGGTGATGCGCGCGGCTTCGGCGTGCGCTCTGCTGCGCCGTCCGGAACGCTGCAGCTGACGGCCGTAGCGCCAGGCCAGCAGGATCGCCGTCACCGTGGCCGCCGCCGCGGCCGCGAGCTGGAACTCCAGCAGCGCGCTCCGGTAGACCTCGGGCGAGCAGTAACCGTCCGTCACTGACTGGCAAAAGGTCCTGGCGAACGAGGGCCAGCTGACGACGGCGTCGGTGACCAGGAACGAGACGGCGACGATCATCGCCGCCAGCGCGCTCGACATCGCGACCAGCCATGCGGCCAGCCCGAGCCGGGGGTGGACGCCGGGCCCGGTCAGGCGGGCCAGCGGGGCCGGTGCGAGCAACGCCATCGCGGCCGCGTAGCCGAACATCAGCAGGGCCGGTTTCACGTGGACCGCCCGCCGCCCAGCCCGCCCAGCCCGCGCAGCACCGAGCGCAGCGTCTCCGATTCCTCGCCGTCCATCTGGGCCAGGAAATGACTCAGCACCACCGCGGTGTCACCGCCGTCGGCCAGCGCCTCGCGCATCAGCCGCGCGCTGTACTCGGCCCGGCTCGCGGTCGCGGTATAGCGGTAGGCCTTGCCTTCCTTGACCCGGTTCAGCCAGCCTTTGCGATTCAGGTTGTCCATCGTGCTCATCACGGTGGTGTAGGCGATCGTCCGCCCCGCGGAGAGTTCGCCGTGCAGTTCCCGCACCGTGACCGGTTCGGCGTGATCCCATACTCGCTCCATGATCACGGCCTCGAGGTCGCCGAACCCGCGCACGTCACCTCCATCGTCGTCGCCGGCCAGCATAAGCAGCCGGGCGGCCGATTGCTACTATCTATGTACGTACTGCCTACGTACATAGATAGTACCAGCGGACTGACGTTTTCCCTGGTCGCATGACACGCGTCGTAACCCGCGTGAGCGATGGTTTAGCATGAGCATCGAGCAGATCCAGGGGCTGGTGGACGCGCTGGCCGCTCGCCTGTGCCGGCGGTGTTCGTCATCGATCAGGACCTGCGGCTGACCGCGGTGAGTGAGGACTTCGGGGACGCCGACCCGGCCCGCATCTGGTCGCTGCTGCACCAGCGGACCCGGCCGCAGGATGTGTCCTACGCCGAGATCAAGCAGCTGGCCGGTCCCGCGCACATCCCGGAGAATCCGGCGCTGGAACTATGATAGCGGCTCTGCCTATCCATCCGCTGCGGGGCCTGCTGCTGGGATTCACCTGGATCACCGACCAGTACGGCGATCTCCGGGGACCAGATCGCGCTCATCGCCGACCTAACCCGCGCCCTCCCCGGCTGAAACCCCGCCCCGTCCGCCCGCCGTCCCCCCGGGCCACTGTGGCCCCTGACGTGGAGGAAGCGATCTCATGACGATGCCCTTTGACACGAGCAAGCCGAACGTGGCCCGGATGTATGACTACTGGCTCGGCGGATGCTTCCTCTAAACACACTAGCCGAGCGGCCTGGGTGTCGTCTAGTTCGTCGCATCTGTCGCTATATCGTCCCTGGGCGCTCGGCGATCTTCTGGACTATCAGCTTGGGAAGCTGTGCCGTTCGGGCTTCTACGGGGCCTGAGCTGCGAGGCCGGCTGTCCGTGAGAGACCCCTCTTTACCGGGGTTAACGGCCCGGGCTTTGCGGGCCGGGTGGTCAGGGGCTGGCAGGCAGGGGCGCGCAGCCGGGCGAGGATCTCGGCGAGCAGGCCGCGCCCAGGCGGGACGAGACTACCTGAGAGACCTGGCGCGCGGTGCACGGCATCCAACGTCACCTGGCAGCAGCCGAGCTAAGCGTTCGGTGCCTCATCCGGTTCGGCAGCTGACACGTGCTCTGGATACCTCCAGAGTTTGGGTTGGACTCGTGACCGTGGCTTGGCCGGTCCCCGCTGCCCTGCTCTGGGACCGCTGCGGGCGATCTGTCCCTGCTGCCCTGCTCGTCCCAGGCTGCCCGCGCGTTCCGCCGCGCTTGCCGGAGGAATGACGGACATCAGGTGCTTTCCGGGCCATCCTGCGGACAGACTCAGGCCTGCGAAAGCAGTCGCCGCCGTTAAGTGGTACACCCAAACCCGCAGGTCAGAGCTGTTGCGCCATTATGGAGCGGTACAGGGCCGGCGGTAGAGATGCCCTTTTGGCCTGGTAGGGGTTGTCATGGCAGTCAAGAGGCCGGCGCCCAAGCCCCAAGAGGCTAATGCGGGAGGCTAGGCTACAGCGGTGGTACCGGCTGCTAGATACACCAGACTGATCAGCGCCAGCGGGGTGATCGTAGTCATCTTCGGAGCCCTCGTGGTTGTCGCTGCCTGCGCAAGCTCGCTGCAGGGATCCGGGACGACACCAGCGAAGGGGGCAAGCCCCACCCGTTCTGCGACCGACGCCCCCAGCATCGCCGCTGTGAGCCCTACCCCCTCCCCGCGTACCGCTCCCATGGGTACCGCTGGCACCTACCAGGTCGGTATCTGGTGGCCGTCGGCCTTCTACCTCGGTCAGCGCAAGCTGGTGATCATGATCGATTATCCGCTGGCTCAGGGGTCAGCTTCACCGCAACCGGCATCTGGCCGGTTCCCACTGCTCCTGTTCGCACCCGGGTACACATACTGCGGCGGCACATACGAGCACCTCCTGCAGACGTGGGCCAGCGCCGGCTATGTGGTCGCGGCGGTGAACTTCCCGTATACGGACTGCCAGGCCGGCGCAGCCCTCAACGAATCAGACATAGTGAACCAGCCACAGGACATGTCCTATGTGCTCAGCAAGCTGCTGAGACTCAGCGCCCAGCCGGGTAATGTGCTCTCCGGCCTGCTGAACCCCAGCCAGGTTGCCGCAGCCGGCCAGTCCGACGGCGGGGACACGGTCGCTGCCCTCGCGGCCAACACCTGCTGCAGGAATACCCGGCTGAAAGCCGTGGCTGTGCTCTCGGGGGCCGTGGCCGGGTACCCAGGAAAATACTTCTCGCACGGCGCGCCGCCGATGCTGTTTACGCAGGGCAGCGCGGATACGGTCAATCCGCCGTCGGCAAGCATCCAGCTGTATCGAGCGGACGGGGATGGCGCCAGGTACTACCTCGACCTGGTCGGAGCGAGCCACATGACGCCGTATGCGGGCACGAACCCGACGGAGCAGCTCGTCGCCCGCGTCACCCTAGCTTTCTTCGACCGGTACGTGCTCGGCCAGGACGGTGCACTGGCAACGATGATGCAGGATGGCAACGTCAGCAACACCGCCGCCCTGGTCGATGACGGCCAGCTCCCGCCTAGTACAGGCTTATCCGCTGCCCCAGGCACCCGTTCAGGTTCCGTGGCGCCGCACCCGTCCAGCATCACCGGTCACAACCAGGCCCTGCGCCGTAAGGGCGTAGGATCCAGACGGCACGCCAGATCGGCGTGGCTGCTTGAGCCAGGCACGAGCAACCGAGAGACAGAAGATCGCCAGGGCGCAGCCAAAGGCCCGCACACGTGACGACCCGCGGTCTTCCTTCGACGTATGGAGTGCGAGGTCGGTCAGTAGCAGCCCTCCAGCAGGGCAGCAGCTTGCGGTGCGCCGCACCGGCTGCCTGACTAGCTAGCTTGCAAAGTCACATCCGGTCGGATGAGTGGTGCTACGCGAGTCCGCCGTCCCCTTGGCGCAGCGTGGCGTCCATCCGGCGACCCAGACGCGCCCTCCAGGCCAGCCACGCAGCGGGCGTAGACACGCATCAGCACCTCCACACTGCGCCCGGCCCAAGCCGCGATCTCGGTGGCCGGAACGCCGGAGTTCAGCCGCCAGGTAATGCCCGCGGACCGCGGCGAATCAGGGCTGTTTTCAGCCCAAGATCAGCAGCGGGCCGGATGTCGTTGTCCAGGCGATCACCCACCGTACAAGATCCGTCTCCCTCACAGTGCGCGGCTTCGACCAGCCGCAAGAAGAACGCCGGGTCAGCGTTCCGCTTTTCTTCTGACTATTCAGCCGTCCGCTTCGGGGCCGTCCGGGCTTATCTCCATCCCGGTAATCGCCACACGCGGCGCATGCCCGGTCGGGTGCAGCACCACGCGGACCTCAAACTCTGCGAGCATTTCACGCCTGCGCGCGTCATCCGCCT
>JALYVS010000433.1 GCA_030853115.1 Actinomycetota bacterium | reverse complement strand
ATGCGTGCCACCCAGATACTCCTTTACATGGTGCCGCCGCGACGGCCGTACCGGCCGCCTCCAGCGGACATGTCCCGCGAGGCCGTCAACCGCTTGCATACCGACGGTACCGCCTCCGGGGGTCCGATGAACACCATCAAACCCCTTCAGCAGCCCATCAGGGAAGAGCTGAATCATCCCGGTTAGGATGACACTACCTCCGCAGAGCGCTCGTCGCCCCTCTTGATCATGGTCAGGACCTCGTCGATGATGCCGTATTCCTTGGCTTCCTCGGCGGTGAGGAACTTGTCCCGCTCGATGTCGCGACGGACCTTCTCCTGGTCCTGGCCGGTGTGCCTGGACAAGATGAGCTCCATGGCGGCCCGCATCCGCAGGATTTCCCGCGCCTGGATCTCCATGTCACTGGACTGGCCGTAGCCGCCCTCGGTGGCCGGCTGGTGGATCAGGATCCGGGCGTTGGGCAGCGCCATCCGCTTGCCCTTGGTCCCCGCGGCCAGCAGCACCGCGGCCGCCGAGGCGGCCTGCCCGATGCAGCAGATCTGGATGTCGGGCTGCACGAACTGCATGGTGTCGTAGATCGCCATCATCGACGTCATCGACCCGCCGGGCGAGTTGATGTAGATGGTGATCTCGCGATCCGGGTCGATCGCCTCCAGGGTCAGCAGCTGGGCCATGACATCGTTGGCCGAGGCATCGTCGATCTGAACGCCGAGGAAGATGATCCGCTCCTCGAAGAGCTTGTTGTACGGGTTCATCTCCTTGATCCCGTACGAGGTGCGCTCCACGAACGACGGCAGCACGTACCGGGACTGCGGAGTCAGCAGCGCTGACTGAGGGCTCCGCCAGCTGGCTTCGCTCACGTTCGGCTCCTTTGGGTTCATCATGACAGCACGCCCACCGTGGGCACCTCGACAGCGCTACGGATCACCCGGTCGACGAAGCCGTACTCCTTGGCTTCCTCCGCGGTGAACCAGCGGTCACGATCCGCGTCCCGCTCGATCTCCTCGATCGGCCGCCCGGTGTGGAAGGCGGTCCGCTCGAACAGCGTGCGCTTGATGTAGAGCATCTGCTCAGCCTGGATCCTGATGTCGGACGCGGTACCGCCGATACCGCCGGACGGCTGGTGCATCAGCACCTGGGCGTGCGGCAGGGCGTACCGTTTGCCCGGCGCGCCGGCCGTCAGCAGGAACTGCCCCATCGACGCGGCCATTCCCATCGCGTAGGTGGCGATGTCGTTGGGCACGTACTGCATGATGTCGTAAATGGCCATCCCGGCGTAGACCGAGCCGCCCGGGGAGTTGATGTAGATGCTGATGTCGCGCTTGGCGTCCTCGGAGGACAGCAGCACGATCTCCCCGCAGATGCGGTTAGCGATTTCGTCGTCGACCTGCTGACCGAGGAAGATAATGCGGTGCCGCAGCAGCCGCTGGAACAGCGGGTCAGCGAACGGCAGGTTAGGAGCCTCTCCGGCCGCCACGATCGACGGCGGCGACGGGTTCCACAAGGGCTGAGTCACACTACTCACCTGCTCCAGTCACGTCTGGTGTCATTGACAGGACCATAACGCGGCTGCGGAACCCGATCGTCCCGCACAGCCCCCTGTTCGCTACTGGCGCACCGAGTTGCGCTCCCGGCGACCAGGCTTGTGGGCATGACCGAGCCACGCTGAACGAGCCGGAGCTCGCCCGCGGTACCGGCCCACCGCTACGGCTACAACACAAGGGCTACAACACGACGGCGTCCTACGACGCCTTGGCCTTGCCCTTGCCCTTGCCCTTGGCCGCGCGGCCCTGGGCGGGGGCCTCGCCGGCGACTGCATCGTCGGCGGGGACGTCATCGGCGGTGCCGCTGACGGCGGAGGCGCTGGCCTCAGCCGGGCTGTCGCCGGTCTCCGCGTCGGGATCGGTCTCGGCCATCACTTCAGTATCATCGTCGGCCGTTACCTCGCCGCCCGCCCCGGACTGCACCGGCGCGTTGAGGGCGGCCTTGATGTCGACCTCCTGGCCCGACGGGTTGGTTACCTTCACCCGCTCGGCAATCAGGTTCATGGCCTTGCCGCGCAGAACATCGGCCGCAGCGTAGCTGAGCTGGCCGTTGTCGGCAAGCTGCTGGGCCAGGCGCTCCGGCGGCATGCCCATCTGCTCGGCCTGCCGCATTACGTAGGCGGAAAGCTCGGCCTGGTCGACCCCGAGCTCTTCGGCGCGAGCCAGCTGGTCCAGGACCAGGTTGACCTTGACCGAACGGCGAGCCCGCTCGTCTACCTCCGCCTCGAACTGTTCCGTGGTCTGGCTGGACATTTCCAGGTAGCTCTCCAGGGTCGCACCGGCCCGCTCGAGCTGCTGCATGACCGAATCCCGGTGCTGCTGGGCCTCGTCCTGGACAACGCTGTCCGGCAGCGGGATGTCGATCGTGTCGAGCAGGGCGTCCAGCGCGCGATCACGGGCCTGCATCACCTGCTGCATGCCCTTCATCCGCTCAAGCTGGGTGCGGGTGTCGGCCCGCAACTCGCCCAGCGTGTCGAACTCGCTGGCCAGCTGCGCGAACTCATCGTCCAGGCCCGGCACTTCCTTGACCTTGACGCTGTGCACGGTGACCGTGACGTCGGCCTCGCGGCCCTCGAACTCGCCGCCCGTCAGCTCGGTGCGGAAGGTCGCGGAATCACCGGACGCCATGCCGGTCAGCGCCGGGTCCAGGCCGTCCAGCAGCGACTCGCTTCCGACCTGGTAGGACAGGCCGCTGGCCTGGGCATCCTCCACTGGCTCGCCGTCTACCGTGGCCGACAGGTCGATGGACACGTAATCGTCGGGCTGCACCGGCCGCTGCACCCCCTTCAGGGAGGCGAACCGCTCCTGCAGCGAGCCGAGGTACTCGGCCACCTCGTCCGGGGTGACCACCGTGTCGTCGACCGTTACCGACAAGGTGGCGAGGTCGGGCAGCTCGAATTTCGGCCGGATGTCGACCTCGACGGTAAAGGCCAGCTCCTGACCGTCGTCGATGCGGGTGATCTCCACCTCGGGCTGGCCCAGAGCGTAGACATCGCTGTCGGCGACTGCCTTGGCGTACAGCTCAGGAATCGCGTCGTTGACGGCCTGGCTGAGCACGACATCACGACCGACCCGCCGGTCGATGACGGGCGGCGGCACGCGGCCCGGGCGGAAGCCAGGGATGCGGACCTGCTGTCCGACCTCGCGATAGGCCTTGTCGAGGCTGGGCTTTAGCTCATCGAACGGCACCTCGACGCTCAGCCGGACACGGGTCGGGCTCAGCTCTTCGACGTCAGTCTTCACGTCCGCGTCACTCCGGGATCGGGGATGGTAACTCAGCACTGGATCGCTGAGAAGTCTAAGCCGCCAGTGTAGGGGCTATCGAACTCCGACAACGCGAACCGGCGGCGGCTGATCGTTCTGGGGCCGGTTATCTCCGGTCACCAGGTGCAGCAGCCGCGTCCGCGTGATCGCCCCGGAACAACCGCCGGTAGGCGTGGGGGGTGGTGCCGCGCCACGCCCGGAAATGGTGACGCAGGGCGGTCGCGTTGCCGAAGCCGGCCCGGTCCGCGATGGCGTCCACCGTCGCATCGGACTCCTCGAGCAGCTCCTGGGCCAGCAAGATGCGCTGCCCGGTGAGCCAGCGCTGCGGCGTGGTGCCGGTGTCCTGGACGAAACGCCGGGCCAGGGTCCGCTCGGACATGTTCGCCCGGGTGGCCAGCTGACGCACGGTCAGGGTCTGGTCGAGGTGGCCGCGCAGCCACTCCAGCAGATCACGCAGCGCGCCGTCACACGAAGGGGCGACCGGCTGCACGACATACTGCGCCTGGCCGCCATCGCGGTGCGGCGGCACCACCATGCGCCGGGCAATGCCGTTGGCCACCCGGGAGCCCTGCTCCTTCCTGACCAGGTACAGGCAGGCGTCGATGCCGGCCGCCGTGCCCGCGCTGGTGATGACCGGGTCGTCGTCCACGTACAGGACATCGGGATCGACTTTGGCCCGCGGGTAACGGCGGGCTAGCTCGGCCGCGTGCCGCCAGTGGGTGGTGCAGCGGCGGCCGTCCAGCAGGCCGGCCTCGCCCAGGATGAAGGCTCCGCTGCAGATGCTCAGCACGCGCGCGCCGCGATCAACCGCGCATCGCAGCGCCTCGAGCAGGTCGGGCGGAAACGCCGCAGGCGGGTCCGGCCTGGTCAGCGGTCCGGTGTGGTCGGCTGCCGCCAGCCGGAGCCGGTCATCGCCCACCGCAGGCAACGCGATCAGGTCCGCTTCGGCCAGCCGGTCCAGGCCGTGGGACGGCGTGATGGTGAAGTCGATGTGCGCGCGCAACGGCGGCGGCTCGCCGCTGACCACCGCGAAGTCGTAGGACGGCAGTCCGTCATCGGCGCGGTCGACGCCGAACACCTCACAGATAGTGCCGAACTCGAACGGGAGGAAGCCGTTCACGACCACCACGGCCACGTTAGCCAGCACGGCGACCGGACCGGAGGACAGGGACTCGGTCACGAAACGTCATAACCGGGAGTATGCCAGAAAAATTTGGCAGGATGTCGCTGAACAGGGGCTCGACTGCCACTGGCTGTCCGCGGGCAGCGCTGGCATTGTGAAGGCATGGACGCTAAGAGTTCTTCTTCCCCAACCCCCGGCCGGCGAGCGTCCTGGATCATCCGCCTCGCCCGCCGGGTCGGTTACGTGGTCAGCGAGATGCATTTCGCGACCAGACGCGCCAGCGCGCTGATGTTTTCCTACGGCCTGGTCGAGCCAGACCGGGCGCCGGACACCTACGCCGAGTTCTTGCTCCGGACCCCGGCCAGCTGGCGGCACGAACCCACCGCGCAAGGCCGGGCCACCGGCGATCAGATCAGGTAGCCGCGCTGACCGCGAGCCACCTGATGGCCGAGGCGGTGGTCGCGCTCGGCGTCGCCGGGGACCCGGCCGCCGCCGCTGATCATCGATACCGTGGAGCGGCTGGCCGACTCGATCCGGAACGGGACGCCGCCGCCGATGATCCCGCCGCCGTGGGACACCAGCCCGGCGATGTTCACGCTGCGTGACGCCATGGCCGGAGCGGCCCGGGCGCTTTCGCGAGACTGGTCATCCCCGAAGGACGGCCGGGCCGGCTTCGCGGGCGGTGGCAGGCCGGGGTGGTCGCGGGCGGAGTCGCCGGGGCGGCCGCCGGGATGGTCG
>JALYVS010000432.1 GCA_030853115.1 Actinomycetota bacterium | reverse complement strand
CGGCCGATCCACGGGGTCTCCGCCGTGCCCGGGTTCACGCAGTTCACCCGGATCCCCTCGGCCACGTGGTCAGCCGCCATGGCCAGCGTGAGCGAGTAGACCGCGCCCTTGCTCGCGCAGTACAGCGCGCGGTGCGGCAGGCCCGCGGTCGCCGCGACCGAGCAGGTGTTGACGATGGCCGCCTGACCGCGGTCGCGCACCGCCTGCCGGAGCAGCGGCAGGGCCGCCCGGGTGGTGCGCACGATGCCGAGCACATTCACGTCCAGGACCCGGTGCCACTCGTCGTCGTCGTTGTCCTCGACCGTACCGGCCGCCCCGATCCCGGCGTTGTTCACCAGGATGTCGAGCTGGCCCAGCAACTGGCCGACGTCGCGGACAGCGGCCCGGACCGCGGCGTCGTCGGTCAGGTCCGCGACGATCGGGTAGATCCCCGCGCTGCCCGGAACCCCGGCGCCTTGGTCCGGCGTAACCCGGTCCAGCGCGGCGACGCGGGCCCCGCGGGCGGCGAGCAACTGGGCGGTGGCCAGCCCGATGCCCGAGGCGCCGCCGGTGACCAGGGCCGTCAGGCCGGAGAATTCAGCCGATGGTTGCGTCATAGGTCCGATGTATAACCCATGGCTGCCGCCAGGTCCAGCGGCGCTCCGCGGGCTGATCCGCGCGCGGGCCCTGTTCGCCGCGGGTCAGCCGACGGCCTTGCGGCGGTACAGCCGGACCGCGAGCGGAGCGAAGACCGCCAGCATCGCCACCGACCAGCAGAGCACGGCGAGTTCCGGGTGCTGCATCGGCCAGGCGTTGATGGAGGCGGCCGGGTTCGGGTTGCCGAACAAGTGCCGGCAGGCGGCGGCCAGCGCGGACATCGGGTTCCACACCGCGACCGGCTGCAGCCAGCCCGGCATGCCCTGGGTGGGCACGAACGCGCTGGAGATGAAGGTCAGCGGCAAGAAGATGAGGAACCCGGACTGCTGAGCCGCCTCCGGGCTGCGCAGCGTCATGCCGAGGCAGACGCCGGCCCAGGTGAAGGCGTAACCGAACAGCAGAGCCAGCGCCAGCGCGGCGATCACGTCCTGTGCGTTGGTATGCACCCGCCAGCCGATGGCCAGGCCCACGCAGACCACCATCAGCGCACCGATGACCTGGGTGAGCAGTTCGGCGATCGTCCGCGCGGTCAGCACGGCCCACCGGGACATGGGCAGCGACCTGAACCTGTCGACCAGCCCGGTCGACATGTCGGTGACCAGCGCCACGGCGACCCCGGGCGCGGTCTGGGCCAGGCCCATGCCGAGCATCCCGCCGATCAGGTACTCGTGGTAGTTCCCGCCGGCCGGCAGCACGATCGCGCCGCCGAATACGTACGCGAACATCAAGATGAAGATGACCGGCTGGATGGTGACGTCGGCGAGCGTTTCCGGTTCCCGCCTGATCCGGGCGAGGCTGCGCTTGGTCAGCACCCAGACGTCGGTGACGAAATGAGTGAACGAGCTTCGCCCGTAGGTGACGTCTCGCTCGGGTGCCAGTTCCGCGGTGAGCGTGGTCATGCCGCCGCGCTCCCTTCGGTCTCATCCCCGGTGCTGCGGCCAGCCTGGCCGGTGAGCGCGTGAAACACGTCGTCCAGGGACGCGCGCTGAATGGTCACGTCGTTGACCTGCACTCCGGCCACGTCAAGCGCGCGCACCACGCGGGTCGTCAGCCCCTCGGCGGCCGCCACGGGCACTGGCATCCGGAGCCCGTCCTCGGCTAGCACGACGCTGCCCGCGGCGAACGGTTTGATCGCGATGGCGGCCGCCTCGAGGTCGGCATCCGCGGCGAGGACGATGTTCAGCCGCTCACCGCCCACCGATGCCTTGAGCTGGTCGGGTGTCCCCTCGGCGATGACCGCGCCGCCGTCGATCACCGCTATCCGCCGGGCCAGCTGGTCGGCCTCCTCCAGGTACTGCGTGGTGAGCAGCAGCGTGGTCCCCTCCGCCGCCAGCTCTCGCACGATGTCCCACATCATGGCGCGGGCGTTCGGGTCCAGGCCGGTGGTCGGCTCGTCCAGGAACAGCACCGACGGATAGCCGATCAGGCTGGCCGCCAGGTCCAGCCGCCGCCGCATGCCGCCCGAGTAGGTCCTGACCGCGCGGGTGGCGGCCTCGGTCAGGTCGAAGCGCTCGAGCATCTCATTCGCACGCCGCCTGGCCGCGCCCGCGGTGAGCCTGCTGAGCTGGCCGATCATGACCAGGTTGGCCCGGCCGGTGAGGTACTCGTCCAGCGCGGCGTATTGTCCGGTGAGCCCGATCCGCCGCCGGACCTCGGCGGCCTGGGTCACCACGTCGTAGCCCAGGACTCGCGCCCGGCCCCCGTTCGGGCGCGCCAGCGTGGCGAAAACGCGGACGGCGGTGGTCTTCCCGGCCCCGTTCGGCCCGAGCAGCCCGTAGACCGTCCCCGGCGGGACCGCCAGGTCGAACCCGGCCAGCGCGGTCGTTTTCCCGTAGGTCTTGATCAGCCCTGCCGCCTCGATGGCCAGAGTTTCCGTCATAGTTGTCCCCGTTACTCGTACGTTGTACGTCTAGTACGCTGTACCGTAGCAGTACGGCGTACGAGAGACAAGCCGCATTACGGGCACGCGCCGAGCGGTTGGGGCATACCGGGGTAATTCGGGCACCGAGCGGCGGAAGGAGCAGGCATGGGCGAGCACGACGAGGAGCCGTGGCCGTTCTTCAGGCCACCGCGCGTTTATCCGCGTCCTGGCCGGGCGTCCCATGCGGAAACCCACGAGCAGCGGATAGCCGGGCACGTTCAGCGGCACCGGGAGCGGGGATCGCGGCCGCCGCGCCGCGATCGGGGGCTATCCCGGGCCGAAATCGTCGGTGCCGCGATCGCGGTGGCCGATGCCGAGGGCCCGGACGCGATCAGCATGCGGCGCATCGCACGAGAGCTCGGCGCGGGCGTGATGTCCCTGTACTGGTACGTCGAGTCGAAGGAGGAGCTGCTCGACCTGATGCTGGACTCGGTCGAAGGGGAAATCGAAGTACCCGAGCCGTCCGGTGACTGGCGGGCCGACCTGCGGACGTTCGCTTACCGGATCCGGGCCGGCATGAGCCGGCACCGGTGGGCGCTGGAGTTCATCGGCAGCAGGCCGCCGTCCGGGCCGAACGACGTGCGGAACCTAGAGCGGATGCTCGGCCTCCTCGAGGGGCTTGACCTGCAGGCCCGGGTCACCATGGACGTCATGGCCACGGTCGCGACCTACGTGATGGGCGCGGTGATACGGGAGGCGCAGGAGGTTCGCGGTGAGCGTGACCGTGAGCTTGCCGAGGTGAACCTGACGGCAGAAGAGAAGCACGCGCAGCATGAGCGCTTCCATCAGTGGTTCGAGGCTTCTGGCCGCTACCCGCGGATCACGCGCCTGATGGAATCGGGCGTCGACCCGGACGATCCGCAGACCAGGGACGAGCGCTTCGAATTCGGCCTGAGCTGCGTGCTCGACGGCATCGCGGCCCAGCGGTCCGCTCGCCGCGGCCCCACGGCCGGCTAGCCCCGGCCCGGCCCGCCCGGCTAGCCCCGGCCCGGCCGGGCGTAAGTTCGGTCGGCGGATAACCCCCATTAGGCTGATCTAGTGGCTGAACTAGCGATCCCTGAGGCCGGCGCCGCCCACGTCTGGTGGGCACGACGCCAGGACGCCTCGGCTCGCCACGAGGGGCTCCTGGACGACGTCGAGCGCCAGCGCTGGACGTCCTACCGGCAGGCCGCGGACCGCGAGCGCTTCCTGGTCGGCTGCTCGCTCGCGAAGACCGTGCTCGCGGCCTACGCCGGCCAGCGCCCCGCCGACGTGCGCTTCGACCGGACCTGCGGTCAGTGCGGGCAGCCGCACGGCAAGCCCATCCTGGCCGGCGGCGGCCTCGCGCATTCGGTGAGCCACTCCGGCGACCTGGTCGCCGTGGCCGTGGCGGCGGATCCGGTCGGCGTGGACGTGGAGCAGCTAGACGACCGTGTCCGCCCGCTGGGCGGTGACGGGGGGGATCCCCGGGCGCTCGCGACACTGGTGTTCAGCGCGGCGGAGCAGGCCAGCCTGGACGTGGTGCCCCCAGCCGACCGGGGGCGTGCGTTCCTGGTCGGATGGACGCGGAAAGAAGCCGTGACCAAGGCGACCGGCGATGGGGTGCGCGCGAAGTTCAGCGACGTCGTCGTGGCCGGCGCGCCAGGGGCGCCGCGGCTGGTCGCGTGGCCTTACCCGCAGCCTCCGCAGAGCGTGTCCCTGCTGGATCTGGAGGCCGCTCCCGGGTACGTCGCGGCGCTCGCCGTCCTCGGCCCCTGCGCTACGGTGCAGGCCCGGGACGGGTCGGCGCTGCTCGCGGCCGGGACCTGAGCCCGCTCCCGGGCCGATGGCCTGTATCGCGGCGCACCCGGGTCTTGTAGCGTTGGCTGGCGGAGGCGCTTCATGCGTATCGGCTTGTTTGTGACGTGTCTGACCGACACGCTGTTCCCGAGCACCGGCCAGGCCGTGGTGGCGGTGCTCGAGCGGCTGGGTCACCGGGTGGAATTCCCCGCGGCTCAGACCTGCTGCGGCCAGATGCACTTCAACACCGGCTACCGGCGCGAAGCCACGCCGATGGCCCGCGGGTTCACGGCGGCGTTCAGCGGCTTCGAGGCGATCGTCACTCCCTCAGCGTCCTGCGCCTCGATGGTCCGCGAGTACTTCCCCGCGCTGGCCGCCGAGGCCGCGGACCCCGGCCTGGCCCGGGCCGTCGCGGAGATCGCGCCGCGGACCTACGAGTTCTCGGTGTTCCTGGCCGACGTGCTCGGGGTCACCGACGTGGGCGCTTACTTCCCGCACCGGGTGACGTACCATCCGAGCTGTCATTCGCTGCGGATGCTGCGCGTCGGCGACGCTCCGCTCCGGCTGCTCCGTGCGGTCCGCGGCCTGGACCTCGCGGAGCTGCCCGATGCCGAGTCCTGCTGCGGGTTCGGCGGCACGTTCTCGGTGAAGAACGCCGATGTCTCCGCGGCGATCTGCGCCGATAAGGTAACCGCGGTCCGGCGCAGCGGCGCCGAGGTGCTGTGCGCGGCGGATAACTCCTGCCTGATGCACATCGGCGGCGCCCTGGCCCGGCAGCGGTCCGGGGTGGCCGTCAAGCACCTGGCGGAGATCCTGGCGTGCACCGATGACGACTCCGTCCCGGCGCCGGCTGCGGCCCTCCCGGCA
>JALYVS010000431.1 GCA_030853115.1 Actinomycetota bacterium | reverse complement strand
GTCGCGGACCGCCAGCACCGACAGGGCCAGCCCGGCGGCCGCGTAGCCCGCGCCGAGCAGTTCGGGGGCCGGGCGGAGCCCGAACCCGGTGGCCAGGTAGCCGGTGGCCAGCGCGGTGACCGCCACGCCGAGGTACCCGGCGGTCTCGTTGATGCCGAGCGCGACGCCGCGGCGGCCGGGGCCGATCAGGTCGATCTTCATGTTGACCGTCATCGACCAGGTCAGGCCCTGGTTGACCCCGAGCAGCACGTTGGCGGCGATCACCCAGCCCCAGCTGGGCCCCCAGGCGAGCATGAACGGCACCGGCAGGCCGATGATCCAGCCGGCGACCAGGATCGATTTGCGGGAGTACCGGCCGGTGACCGCGCCGCCCACCGCGTTGGTGATGGCCTTGGTGAACCCGAAGACCACGACGAACGCCGAGACCGCGAGGACACCCAGGTGGAACTGCTCGGAGCCGACCAGCGGGGTGACGGTGCGCTCCAGGCCGACCATGCCGCCGACGAAGAAGTTCACCACCGCAAGCAGGATGAACTGAGCCAGGTTGGCCCGCAGCCCGAGCCTGACGTCCGGGCTGCCCGCGGCGGTCAGTCCGGCACTGCCCGACCCGGTCACGTGCCCTCTTCCAGGTCGCGCCCGGTGGCGGCGGCCCAGTCATCGGGGCCGCCGGCCAGCACGGCCAGGCCCTGGTGCCCGGACCGCTGCAGCAGGCTGGCGGCGGTCATGCCGCGCTCGCCGTGACCGCACATCAGCACGGCCCCGCCGGGCGCGTCCTGCGTGCGGCCCGGCAGGTCGCCGAGCTCGATGTGGGCCGCCCCGGGAACGTGGCCCGTGATGAACTCGGCGTCCTGCCGGACGTCCAGTACCGCTCGGCCGTGAACCTGCCCGGCGGTGACCATCCCGGTCTGCTCTACCGGGCCGCCGTCCGCGGCCCAGGCGGCCATGCCCCCGTCCAGCCGCCCGGCCAGGTCCTCGTACCCGATCTTCAGTGCCTGCCAGGTGACCTCGTCCGGGTCCTGCCCGCCGGCGAGCACGAAGGCTACCGGCACCCCGCTCGGGACCACCCAGCCCAGCCAGGTGGCGAACTGGTCGCGCAGCGGGATCGAGGCCGCCCCGGGAATGTGCCCGGCGGCGAAGTCCGCGGCCGGACGGGCGTCGATCACCCAGCCGTCCCGGCCAGCCAGCAAGCGCATGGCGGCCGGGCTAAGCGGCGCCAGGGCCGGGGCGCCCGCAAGCGGCGCTGGGCCCTGGCGGTTGACTTCGGTGAGCCGGGCGAAGTAGGCGGGGTAGGAGCCCAGGCTGGCTAGCAGGCGGTCGGCGAAGGCGTCCTCGTCCGGCGCGGCCAGCAGGGCGTTCGACGCTTTCTGCTCGCCGATGGTGGTGACGCGGGCGGCCCCGGGCGGGGCCGAGCAGAACGACCCGGCTCCGTGCGTGGGCCATACCGCGGTCGCGTCCGGCAGCGTGGCGAGGCGGCGCAGCGACCGGTACTGGGCGCCCGCCAGCTCGCGAGTCCGGCCGGGGCCGAGCAGGTCAGTGCGGGCGGCCGAGCCGACGATCAGCGACCCGCCGGTAAACACCCCTAGCTCCCGGGCACCGTCCAGCAGCAGGTAGGACAGGTGCTCGTCGGTATGCCCGGGGGTGGCCAGGGCCCGGAGCGTCAGGCCGCCCAGGTCGGTCTCGTCGCCGTCGGCCAGCGGGATGTGCGGGTAGGCCCGGCGCCCGGCCGCCGCGGCCAGCACGGCAGCGCCCTCGTCCGCGGCCAGCTGCAGGGCACCGGTAAGGAAGTCGGCGTGCAGGTGGGTGTCAGCGGCGAACGCCATCCTCAGCCCGCGCCGGGCTGCGGCCCGGCGCAGCGCTCGCAGGTCGCGGGGCGGATCGACGACCAGCGCCCGGCCGTCGCCCAGGTCGGCCAGGTAGGCGGAGTTCCCCAGCCCCTCGTCGACGAGCGGGATCAGGTGGTCACGGGTGTAGCTCACGGGCTCCTCCGGGTTCAACACGCTCAGCCTAGCGCCCATGATACAATATTCCAAAAGTTATTGGAGAATGATTCGCAGTGGACGATCGCACCCGGAAGATGGCCCTGTTCGAGCAGTTCGCCCGGGTCGGCAAGGCCCTGGCCAACCCGGCCCGGCTCGAGCTGCTGGACCTGCTCGCCCAGGGCGAGCGCAGCGTGGAGGATCTGGCCGGGACAGCCCAGATGAAGGTGTCCAACACCTCCGCCCAGCTACGCATGCTGGCCGGCGCCGGGCTGGTGGCCTCCCGCCGTGATGGGGTGAAGATCTACTACCGCCTCACCGACCCTGGCGTCACCGCGCTCATCGGCCAGGTGCAGGACTTCGCCGCCTCCCGCCTGGCTGAGGTGGAGCACGCCGCCCGGGATTACCTCGGCGACGTCGCCGCGCTGGAGCCGGTCGAGCAGGACGAGCTGTCCCGCCGGATGCTCGGCGGGCAGGTCCTGGTCCTGGACGTGCGCCCGGCGGCCGAGTACGCCGCCGGACACATCCCCGGCGCGCTGAACGTGCCGCACGACCAGCTCGCAGCCCGGCTCGCCGAGCTTCCCGGCAGCACCGACATCGTCGCCTACTGCCGCGGCCGCTACTGCGTGTTCGCCCCCGACGCGGTCCGGCTGCTGCGGGAGCGCGGCTTCTCCGCCCGCCCGCTGGAAGGCGGGATGCCCGACTGGCGGCTGGCCGGGCTCCCCGTCACCGCCGGGACCAGCGCATGACCGGCCCGGCAGCAGCCACCCGCAAAGCAAGCGGGAGCGGGACGCCCTTGTGACCCCGCCGCCCTGCGACCCCGTCGTCATCGACGGTGGCGACCGCGCCTGCGTGCAACTCCTCCTGAAGCTACGGGCACGCATGTCCGGGCTGCCATCAGGGACGGTCATCCACCTGATCGCCGCCGACCCGGCCGCCCCCATCGACCTGCCCGCCTGGTGCCACCTGACCGGCCACGCCTACCTCGGCCCCGTCCCCGCCCCCCGGCCGACCTACGCGATGCGCACCGTCCCCGCCCCGGCTGCCACCGACCCGGCCCGCCCCTGGCGGCACGCCTGAAGCCGCTATCCGCCCGGAGGGAAACCGCATGGGAAAAGTCGTGCTGATCTCCACCTATGAACTGGGCCGCCAGCCGTTCGGCCTGGCTTCTCCAGCCGCATGGCTGGCCGAGGCCGGTGCTGATGTAGCAGTGCAGGACCTGGCGGTGAGCGCTTTTGAGCCGGCGCCCGTCCGTGACGCGCTGCTGGTGGGTATCTATGTGCCGATGCACGCGGCCACCCGGATGGCAGAGTCCGTACTGACCCGGGTCCGTGAGCACAACGCCCATGTTCATGTATGCGTCTACGGGTTGTACGCACCGATGAACGCTGATCATCTCATCAGGCTCGGTGCTGACAGCGTCATCGGCGGTGAGTTCGAGGCCCCGCTGACCCGGCTGTATCACGAGCTGGCAGCCGGACCGGGGCAGGACGGCGGCCGGCCAGCCGCGGCGCCGGTCATCTCGCTAGACAGGCAGCAGTTCCTCGTTCCCGACCGGATCGGACTGCCCGAGCTGATGCGGTACGCTGCCCTGCAGGTCGGCCCGGGAACCTTCCGGACCGCCGGGTATACGGAGGCGTCCCGGGGCTGCAAGCACCTGTGCCGGCACTGCCCGGTCGTACCGGTCTACGGCGGCCGCTTCCGGGTCGTGCAAGCCGGCACGGTGCTGAATGACATCCGCCAGCAGGTAGCCTCTGGCGCCCAGCACATCACCTTCGGCGACCCGGATTTCCTCAACGCCCCGGCCCATTCACTGCGGATCATCACCCAGCTGCACGCAGAGTTTCCTCAGCTGAGCTACGACGTCACCGTCAAAGTCGAGCACCTGTGCCGGCATGCCGCCCTGCTCCCGGTGCTGAAGCGCACCGGCTGCGCCCTGGTCACCACCGCCGCTGAGGCCCTTGATGACGGCATCCTGGAGCGGCTGGATAAGGGGCATACCGTCGCCGATCTCGACCACGCGCTCCGGCTGCTGCGCGACAACGGCCTAGCGGTCAACCCCACGTTCATCGCTTTCACGCCATGGACCACGCTGCACGGATACGCTGAATTCCTTCGCGCCATCGTGCGGAGCGGGCTCGTGGACCTCATCTCCCCGGTCCAGTACGGCATCCGGCTCCTGATCCCGCGCGGCTCACGGATACTGGAGCTTGATGACGTCGCCGCCATGGCAGGCGGCTTCGACCCGAACGCACTGGCCTACCCGTGGCCCAACCCCGACCCGCAGGTGGACGACCTGTGCCGGGACGTCCTGGACCAGGTGAAGGCCGGTCAGCGCGCCGGGCGAAACCGGCGGGAGACCTTCCTGCAGGTATGGCAGGCCACGGCCGCCCGGCTCGAACCAGGCGCGCCCCCGGCCCCGGACCTGACGACGCTGCCCGCGGCGGACGGCACCGTCCCTCAGCTCACCGAGCCGTGGTACTGCTGCGCCGAACCGACCGACGATCAACTGGCCGGCTATGAACGACGAGAGACCACCGGCAAGATCGTGTACGTGACCGTCACCTCCGGTCATACAGCCAGCGGGGCCTGGTTACCCGATCTCGCCTCAGCGATCTGCTGGGCTGGAGATTACCGCCCGGTGGTCTTCCCAGTCTTCTGCCTGCTTGTGCGTTGCCTGCCCGGCTGCCTGACGGTACTGGCCCCCGAGTGAGACGTCCACCGGTGCCGAGCTGCTGGCTGCGGCGCCAGAACGTGGTCTTGCGTCGTCAGGTCGGCCGGGTAGGAGCGTGGGGCTCACCTGGGGGGAGTTCCTCAAGTGTGTCCGCTCCACCGGCCATGACCCGGTGATCGCCGAGATGAGCCCGGCCTGACGCATACGCCGCCAGGCGCCCAGTCCGGGCAACGTCGCCCGGCCCGGGTACGGGACCAGATCCTCAAACCGTGACCGGCCCGCCCCCGAGCGGCCTCCCGCGACCCACCCGGCGCGCCCGGGCGCCGCCGCCGTGCTCCTGCCACGAGGTCCGGGCCTCGTCGCCCAGCGCTTATCTCCCCTATCGATGCGCCAAGGCCTTCGCTTGCTCGCTGTCCGATGTCATCCAATCGTGCTCGGCTTGGCCCTCTGACCTGGGATGAGGAATTTTCGATGACACAGGGCCTTGGGAGCGACTTCCCTGGTTGCCGGGTTATGAGGGACACCCTGGGTGTGCTC
>JALYVS010000080.1 GCA_030853115.1 Actinomycetota bacterium | reverse complement strand
GAAGTCGATGACTTCGTATAGGCCGCCGGCGTAGCCCTGGCCGAGTCCCTGCTTGGCGTCCAGCGAGCTGGTCGCGCAGGGTGCAGCCCCGGCCGCGGCCGGGGCGGAGGACGACGCGGTCCCGGCGGGCGTGTTGCCGGCGGCCGGGGCCGATGCGGGCGTCGAGCTGGTAGCGGCGGAGCCGGACGCGGCCGGCTGGCTGCTGGCGGACGAACAGCCAGCCACCGGCGCCAGGCTCGTCAAAGCCGCAGCCGCCAAGGCCAGCCGGCGGGCACGCGTCAGGCCCGTCCCTGCGGGTGTGGTGCCGGGTGGAACGGGCCGCGGAGACACGACCCGTGGAAACATTGCGCGTGCAGACAACTGCGTGCCCTTCAGGTCGCGGCGCCTCGTGCGCCGTTCAATAACTATGACGACGATGCGGGGCTGCCGGTTGGACCAACGGGGTCAGGCTCGCGGTGACAGCGCCCCGGGCGAGGTCAGCAGGCGGCTGGTCTGAGTCGCGGGCGCCGTGACCCACGTGCGGGCGAGGTAGTCGTAATAGCGAGGGCGCGCGCCGGTAAGGATGAGTGTCATGTTGGTGTAGCTGTGCTCACCCGGGTGGTTCTTCACCGCGGCCACGCCCCAAAGGACGACGACCGCGGGGTAAGCGTGGAAGTGCCCGACCGCGCAGTACGGGGTGCAGTCGTTCTCCTCCAGCGTGCCGGTGGCGCTGGCCAGGCCGGGCGTCCAGCTGCTCCAGGAGAGCTGGCCGAGGTCGGAATTGGCGTCAGCACAGGTGAGGATGAACGTCCTGGGCCTGACCAAGGGAGCCAACTGGCCGGGGCAGTCGAAGACGACCGTCCGGATCGGGGCCAGATGCGCGGGGGTGGCGCGGGCCGCCTCGGTCAGCCCGAAAACCAGCCCGGCCACCAGGAACGCACAGGCGATCGAGGCAAGTACCACCACAGCTGAGGGGCGAAGGCGCGCACGTTTCATTGATGACCTCCGGAAGCTGACTCTAACTCATCAGAGGTCTTCGGCGGGGTCGCTGCCTGCTTTTGGGTTATCACGCTTAGGTGCGACCGCGATTTCAGGCCGGCAGGTGGGCGGCGAGGTCGGCAGCCGCGCGGTCTCCGTAGGCGCTCGCGAGACGATCCGCAAGCGGGCCCGGCTTGACGTCGTACTCCTGCGGCCCGATGGCCTCAAGCGCGTGCACCGCCATCAGGTTGCCGAGTTGCGCGGCGCGCTCGAGGGGCAGTCCCCAGGCCACCGCGGCGAGGAAGCCTGACCGGAACGCGTCGCCGGAGCCGGTCGGGTCCACGGGCTGCGCGTCGGGCACCGGGGGGACCAGGATCAGCGGCTGGCCGGCCTGCTCGATCCGGGCGCCCGCAGCGCCGAGCGTAGTGATCCGGACCTTCACCCGGTTCAGCATCTCCGCCGTGCCCCAGCCGGACTTGCGCTCGATCAGGGCTTCCTCGTACTCGTTGCCGAATAGGTAGTCGGCGCCATCGACCATCGCGCGGACCTGTTCATCGCCGAGGAACCTGGCCAGCTGCTGAGACGGATCGGCGGCGAACGGGATCCCGGCCTCGCGACACTGCCCGGAGTGCGACACCATCGCGCCAGGATCCCCGGCCCCGATCAGGACCAGGTCGACGCCGCCATGGCTGGCCGCCACCGCCGCGACGTCGGTTTCGCCGTCCTCGCTCATCGCGCCCGCATAGAACGAGCCGATCTGGTTACCGTCCTGGTCGGTGGTGCAGACGAAGCGAGCGGTGTGGTGCAGCAGGGACTGCCGCACCGCCTCGGTGCTCACTCCGTGGTCCTCCAGCCAGCGCCGGTAGTCCTCGAAGTCGGCGCCGACCGTGCCGATAAGCAGCGGCCGCAGGCCCAGCAGGCCAAGCCCGAAAGCAATGTTGGCCGCTACCCCGCCCCGCCGGATCGCCAGGTCGTCGACCAGAAATGACAGTGAGACCTTATCCAGCTTGTCGGCGATGAGCTGGTCGGTGAACTTACCGGGAAAAGTCATCAGGTGGTCGGTCGCGATGGAACCCGTGACCGCTATATGCACGGTGGCTACCCCGGTCTGGTGTCAGTGGAAGGAGTCGCCGCAGGCGCAAGAGCCTGTTGCGTTCGGGTTGTCGATCGTGAAGCCCTGCTTCTCGATCGTGTCCACGAAGTCGATGGTCGCGCCCATCAGGTACGGCGCGCTCATCTTGTCGGTCACGACCTGGACGCCGTCGAAGTCACTGACGATGTCGCCGTCGATGTCACGCTCGTCAAAGTAGAGCTGGTACTTCAGCCCGGAGCAGCCGCCCGGCTGCACCGCGATACGCAGCCTGAGGTCTTCACGTCCCTCTTGCGCGAGCAGAGCGCTCACCTTCGTGGCCGCGCCTTCGGACAGAACGATTCCCTGGGTGGCCTCTTGCCCCTGCGTGGCCTCTTGCTGAACAGTCACCTTGGCTCCTGCCATTGCTCGTATGTGCGCCAGCTTGTCATTGCACCGTGGGTCACTCCCACGTGCATGGCCAACGATATGCGGTGCGGCTGCATTCCAGCCACCCCCGGAATTCCTGACCGTGAGCGATGGGTCACAGGCCCGGGGCACCCCAGATCGGGAACCAGCGGGCCAGCTCAGGCTCGAACTTCAGGTCGCTGCCGATCACGCCCTTGACCTGCAGCTCCAGGGCGTTGTCCCGGCGCTCGCCGGACAGCGGGGCGAACGGATAGAACGTGCCGCGCTTATAGAGGTAGACCAGCGCGAGCCGGCGCTCCTGATCGTCCCTGAAGGCGACCATGGTGCACAGCAGCTGCGGGCCGAAACCGTTGTCCACCAGCGAGGAGTTCACCGCGTGCAGGTCGGTGACCAGCGCTTCGACCTCATCCGACAGGTGTGAGCTGACGAGCCAGGTGAACCCGAAGGAATCTTTGCTGACCTCGACGGGCAGGCCGCCCTCCCGGCCCGAGCTCAGGTCGAGCAGGTCGGTCACGTCCTTCTGCACGTCGGCGAACGACCTGCCCTCGACCGGCCGGAAACACACCGAGCCGGAACCGGTGGGCTTGAAACCGGCTCCGGCGTCGAGCGTGACCGCCGCCGACGGCAGCGCGAACAGGTCGTCCAGCTTCGGCTGGACCGGCTTGGTCCGGCCGAGCAGCGTGTCGAGGAAGCCCACGCGTTACCCGGCGGTCCGGTTGAGCTGGGCCTGCACCTTGTCGAGCTCGGCCAGCCGGCGATCCAGGCTCGGGTGGGTGGAGAAGATGGCGGCCAGGCTTCCCTGGGGGGCCAGGTGCATCGCGGGCGCGAAGAAGAACGCGTTCATAGGCTGCGCGGTGCGCAGGTCGTTGGTCGGGATCCTGGACATCTGCCCGCTGACCTTGACCAGGGCGCTCTTCAGCGCGCTCGGCTGGCCGGTGAGCAGCGCCCCGCTGCGGTCGGCGGACAGCTCGCGGTACCTGGAGAGCATGCGGATCAGCAGGAAGCTGACCGCGTACACGACGATGCTCACCGCCATCAGCGCGAACATGATGATCGCGGTGTTCTGGTTGTTGCCGCCGCGGCCGCGGCCGCCGCCACCGCCGAACAGCTCGCCGTAAAAGGCCACCCGGATGAGCAGCGCGGCGATGATGGCCAGGAACGAGGCGGCCGTCATGACCTGGACGTCCTTGTGTGCCACGTGCGACATCTCGTGCGCGATGACGCCCTCGAGCTCCTCCGGAGTCAGCCGGCGCATGATGTCCGTGGTCACGCAGAGCACTGCGTGGTCCGCGTTACGACCGGTCGCGAAGGCGTTCGGCATGTTCGACTGGGCGATGGCCACCCGGGGCTTCGGCATGTCCGCCAGCGCGCAGAGCCGGTCCACGATGCCATGCAGCTCGGGCGCCTCCTGCGGGGTGACCTCGCGGGCCCCGGCCGTCCGCAGCGCGATCTTGTCTGAGTAGAACAGCGACCCGACGGCGAAGCCGCCGCCGAGAACTACCGCGAACAGCACGATCGCGGCACTGGACGCGTGATACGCCGTGCCGATGCCGATGATCGCGGCAACGAACGCGACGAACACGAGCCCGAGCAGGAACATGGTTGCGGTCATCCGCACCGTGAGCCCCCGGTCGGGCGCATACCTGGTACGCGCCGCCATGGCGCCACCTCCGTTCGGCCCGGGCTGGTTTTGAGCCCGCCCGGAGCCAGCAGCATTATGTAGCTGAAATCTATACGTTGAACACTGGATCCCAGCTGAACGTTACCCGCAAGTACGCTCGACGCCTGCGCTCTGGCCTGGCCCGGGCGGTCAGCCCGGAATGAGGCCTTCGTCGGTGAGCAGCTTGCGAACTTCGTCCATGCTCGAGTCCTGGTGCGGAAGGATCAGCTCTGATGCTTCCAGCGTATCCGGGGGCAACGGTGAACCCTGCGCGCGAACCTCGGCCAGCAGACTGGTCAGGGCAGCGTGGAAGGCCGTCTCATCGTTGTGTTCGACGGCGGTCTCCAGCTGGCTGTCGAGGTGATTGAGCTCGCTAGCAGCAGCGTCGTCGACTCTGAACTGCCCCTCGCCGAGAATCCTGACGATCACAACTCCTCACCGTCTTGAGGTGGCTCGTTCGCGCTAGGCAGATCCGAGACCGGCAGCCTGGCAGACTGAGCGGCGGGCGGGGCGTAGCGGGCCTGGCCCGCCGGGGCGCCATTGGCGGCCTGGCTGTCGCCGTTAGCGCCCCCCTCGAGCTGCTTCGGCGTGCTGGCGGCGATCTCGCCCCTGAGCCGGGCCAGGTCGTTCTCGACATCGTTGCCCGCGCCGATCTGGTCGAGCTCGAACTGGATGTCGTCCCGCTTGCCGCCGACGTCGTCCAGCGCGCCTGAGGCCATCAGCTCGTCGATCGCGCCGGCCCTGGCCTGCATCTGAGCGGTCTTGTCCTCAGCCCGCTGGATGGCCATGCCGACGTCGCCCATCTCTTCGGAGATGCCGGAGAACGCCTCGTTGATCCTGGTCTGCGCCTCGGCCGCGGTGTAGGTGGCCTTGATGGTCTCCTTCCTGGTGCGGAAGGCGTCCACCTTGGCCTGCAGCCGCTGCGAGGCGACCGTCAGCTTCTCCTCTTCGCCCTGCAACTGGGCGTACTGAGCCTGCAGGTCGTTCAGCTGACTGCCCGCGGACGACTTGCGCGTGAGCGCCTCTCGCGCCAGGTCCTCGCGGCCGGCTCCCAGGGCCTTGCGGGCCTGGTCGTCGAGCTTGTTCGCTTGCTGCTGCAGCTGGTTCATCTGCAACTCGACACGCTTGCGCGAGGTGGCGACGTCCGCGACACCGCGGCGGACCTTCGTCAGCAACTCCAGCTGCCGCTGGTAAGAATAGTCAAGGGTCTCACGAGGGTCTTCCATCTTGTCCAGGGCCTTGTTGGCCTTGGCCTTGAAGACAAGTGAGACTCGCTTCATCACGCCCATACGCGCGGCCGTCCCCTTCATTAACTTCTTCTGGCCGCCACCAGGCCGCGCGACCGGGCCGATGAGGCCGGCACCCGGCTAGACGGCGGACGAGCCCGTGCGACTAGTCGCATTCCACCCTACGCGGTCACCCGCATAGGAGCTACCACGTCCCGGGGGGCGTAAGACCTTCTATCCCCCCGCCCGTGGGGTGCGGCGCCTGGTCCCTTCGGGGCGCGGCGCGCACTGTAACGTGCTGGGCTTAAGCTATGCGCGTGTTCCGACGCCATAGCGCCGGGGCGACGGACGGCACGGCCCAGGATTCCCCGGGCGCGCGGAGCCCGGACGCACCGGCCGACAGCAAGCCAGCCCGCTCCGCCGCCGAGGCGGCCAAGGGGCGGCCCACGCCCAAGCGAAGTGAAGCCGAGGCCAAGCGGCGCAGGCCGGTCACCGGGTCGCGCGCGACCGCCGGGCCGCGTACCCCGGAGGACAAGGCCAAGTCCAAGGCCAGCCGGGCCACCAAGTACGACGCGATGAAGCGCGGCGAGGCGTGGGCCCTGAACCCGCGGGACCGCGGTCCGACGCGGGCCCTGGCGCGTGACTTCGTGGACTCCAAGCGCAGGATCAGCGAGTATTACATGTACGTGCTCGTGATCCTGCTCGCCGCCGTGTTCCTGCGCAATACCAAAGTGCAGACGTACATCTCGCCGCTGGTCCTGGCCCTCGTCCTGGTCATCGCCATCGACGCCGTCCTGATCCGCCGCAGACTGACCAAGCTGATCGCCGAGCGGCTTCCCGGTGAGTCCGCCCGGGGCCTGACCTTTTACGCGGTGATGCGAGCTCTGCAGATACGAAGGTTCCGGATGCCGGCCCCGCGCGTGCAGCCGGGCCAGAAAGGGTGATCGTCCCATGGAATACCGACACCTTGGTCACAGCGGCCTGGTCATCAGCGAGATCGCGTACGGCAATTGGGTCACGCACGGCTCGCAGGTAGCGGAACAGGCGGCGGCCGAGTGCGTCCGGGCCGCGCTTGACGAGGGCATCACCACCTTCGACACCGCCGACGTTTACGCGCGCGGGCGGGCCGAAGAGGTCCTGGGCCGGGCGCTGCACGGGGTGCGCCGTGAATCGCTCGAGATCTTCACCAAGGTGTACTGGCCGATGGGCGACGGCCGCAATGACCGCGGTCTGTCCCGCAAGCACATCACCGAATCGGCCCACGCGTCGCTGCGGCGGTTGCAGACCGACTACATCGACTTGTACCAGGCGCACAGGTATGACTACGAGACGCCGATCGAAGAGACCATGCGCGCCTTCGATGACCTGGTGCGCGCGGGCAAGGTCCTGTACATCGGCGTGTCCGAGTGGCGCGCCGACCAGATCGCCGCGGCGCTCAAGGTCGCGGCCGACCTCGGCCTCGACCGGATCGTGTCCAACCAGCCGCAGTACAACATGCTGTGGCGGGTCATCGAGGCCGAAGTCGTTCCGCTGTGCAGCCGGGAAGGCATCGGCCAGATCGTCTTCTCCCCGATCGCGCAGGGCGTGCTGACCGGTAAGTACGCACCGGGGGCCGCGCCTCCGGCGGACTCCCGCGCGACGGACCCTTCGGGTTCGAGCTTTATCAAGCGGCTGCTCACCGACGAGACCCTCCAGGCGGTGCAGCAGCTCACGCCGCTGGCCGGCGAAGCCGGGCTCTCGCTGGCCCAGCTCGCGGTGGCCTGGACGCTGCAGAATCCGGACGTGTCCGCGGCCATCATCGGGGCTACCCGCCCTGAGCAGGTACGGGAGAACGTGAAGGCGGCCGGCGTGCGGCTGGACCCCGGCTTGATGGACCGGATCGACGAGGCGCTCAGTCAGGTGATCATGCGTGACCCGGCACGTACCGCCAGCCCGCCCTCGCGGCCCTGAACTTACTCGGCGGGCGCCAGGCCCATCGGGCCGTACTCAGCCTTGGCGTCGTCGAACAGCGTGACCTGATCCACGCCGGAGGCGAGCAGCGCGCGCCAGTTCTCCCCGAGCCAGCTCTCCGCGTCGCCCTGACTCGCGAAGATGGCTTCTTGCAGGTCATCGGCGGTGATCGCGGTGCCGTCCGCCTTCTCGTACCGCCAGGTCCAGGGCATCAGATTGGCCTCCTCGTCGTGTGTGCTGACTGAGGGTAGCTCAGGGCTAGTGCAGGCGCGACGTCAGGTAGGGGCCGACGGGGGCGGGTGCGGGCGCCGAAGATAAGGCGCAGAACAAGATGGCCCAGACGGCCTTGCCGCGGCCGTTGACCGGGCTCCAGCCCCAGACGTCGCTGAGCGCGTCAACCATCTGCAGGCCACGGCCTGATTCTTCGCTGCGGTCCGGCACCCTGAGTACGGGGGCGGTGTCGGACGGGTCGAGCACCGCGCACATGACCTCGCCGGTCCGGCGCAGCAGCCGCAGCCCTAGCGGCTGTCCTGATCCCACGCACCGCGCAGCGTGTGACACCGCGTTAGCGACGAATTCGCCGACGATGGCTTCCGCGTCATCCGCCAGGGAAGCCAGGTCCCACTCCTTGAGCGTATTCCTGGTGAATTTCCTGGCGTTCCGGCTGGACTGGGATCCGGTGTTCAGCGCACAGGCCGCTACCGCAGGTGAATCCCACCAGTCGGAAGGCATCCGGACCACGCGCGGGCGCTCCGGGGGGCAATGCAGCCTGGCGCTCAGCTCGAGCGGCCGGCGGACGGCAGGATCACCCTTGGTCCGTGTCGGCAACCCTACTTGGCTCAAACCCACCGCGACCCCGCGAAGCGTAATGCGCCGATCCCAGCTGACCGCCGCAAGCATCATCCTGCCCGAGATCACGCGGTTGATGCAAGACCATATGCACGTTCATTTGTAACGTGCAGCTCACAGCGGTGCAGGTCATAAAGATTTCACTCAAATGCAGGGGTCGAAAATCGGCGCAGCTGACGAGGCGGCCAGCCGATAACGGCAGCCGCTTCGCCGATAACGCAGAGTAGTCATCAGCACCCTCGTCCGGCAGGGCCCCGGCGCGCCGGGTAGCGTGGCGGCGCGGCGCGGGGATGCGCGTTATCGTGTGTCATTACCCCGGTGTGACGGGGCCACGTTCCTCCGTCCGGAGCCGCTCATGCTTGTTGCTGGCGTCGATTCATCCACCCAGTCCACCAAGGTGCTGCTCTGCCGGGCCGACGATGGCGTCATCGTGGGGCAAGCCAGCGCGCCGCATCCGGACGGCACGGAATGCGACCCGGAACTGTGGTGGGACGCCCTGGCCCAAGCGGGCGCCGGGCTGCTCGACCGCGCGGACGCGATCGGGGTGGCGGCCCAGCAGCACGGCATGGTGGTCCTGGACGAGACCGGCCAGGTGATCAGGCCCGCCCTGCTCTGGAACGACGTCCGCTCCGCGCCGCAAGCCCGGACGCTCATCAGCGAGCTGGGCGGCCCGCAGCAGTGGGCGCAGCAGACCGGAAGCGTGCCGACCGCCTCCTTCACGATCACCAAGCTGCGCTGGCTCGCTGAGCACGAACCGGCCGCAGCGGCGCGGACCGCCCATGTCCTGCTCCCGCACGACTGGCTGACCTGGCGGCTGGCCGGCCGCCCGGCGACAGGCCCGACCACCGACCGCGGGGACGCCTCGGGCACCGGCTACTTCTCCCCCGCCACCGGCCGCTGGCTTCCCGGGATGGCCGAAGCCGCGCTAGGCCGGCCGGCCGGGCTGCCGAGGCTGGCCGGCCCAGCCGAGATCGTGGGCCGGACCGCAGCCGGAACGGCGCTTTCCGCGGGTACCGGGGACAATATGGGCGCGGCGCTCGGCCTCAGCCTGGAACCGGGCGAGGTCGTCGTCTCGATCGGCACCTCGGGCACCGCGTACGCGGTCGCCGCCCGGGCCGCCGCCGACCAGACCGGTGCCGTCGCCGGTTTCGCCGATGCCACCGGGCACTTCCTGCCGCTGGTGGCCACGATCAACGCCGCCCGGGTGCTGACCGTCACGGCCAGGATGCTGGGCACCGACGTCCAGGGCCTGGACCGCCTGGCCCTGGCCGCCGCGCCGGGGGCTCAGGGCCTGACCCTGCTGCCCTACCTGGACGGCGAGCGGTCCCCGAACCGGCCGGATGCCCACGGCGTGCTGCGCGGGATGACCAGCTCCAACACCACGCCCGAGAACCTAGCCCGGGCCGCGGTCGAGGCCGTGCTCTGCTCGCTGGCGGACGCCATCGACAACCTGGCCGACTGCGGGATCCTCGCGCAACGGGTGATCCTCATCGGCGGCGCCGCCCGTTCCCCGGCCGTCCGCGCGATCGCCCCGGCGATCTTCGGCGTGCCGGTGACCGTCCCCGAACCAGCGGAGTACGTAGCGCTCGGCGCCGCCCGGCAGGCCGCCTGGGCGCTGTCGGGCGCGGACCGTCCCCCGTCGTGGCCGCCGGCGGGGGCCAGCGCCGAGTACACCGCCGATCCCAGCCCGCAGATCCGCCACCGGTACGCGGCGCTCCGGGACGCAACGGACGGCTGGGGCAGCACCGGCGACTGAGCGCGGCCCGCAGCGCCGGGCCAAGCAGGCGGCCAACGGCGCCTAGCCAAGCAAGCAGCCAACGCGACGATGCCCCCTCCCCCCTCCCCCCGCCATTGCCAGCGCCCGATGCCAGAAAGCACCCTTGGCAGGGCCGTGTCATGATCATGGCCAGAAACGGGCAAATAGTGCCTAAAACTGGCCACGATCATGATGGGGGCCCGAAAGTTTTAGTTAGCGACGGACCATCGCGGCGGTCGGGCCAGCGGCGACGCCGGGGGCGACGTGAAAGCATGGAGGCCTCAGTGACACACAGGAAAGGACTGGGCCGTGAGCACGGAGTACGTTCCCTCGCGCGAGGACCACTTCTCGTTCGGCATCTGGACGGTGGGATGGCAGGGCGTCGACGTCTTCGGTAGCGCCGTCCGCCCGCCCATGCCCGCCGAACGCGCCGTCTACAAGCTGGCGGAACTCGGCGCCTACGGGGTGAACTTCCACGACAACGACGTGTTCGACTTCGACGCCCCGGCCGCGGAGCGCGACGAGCGCGTCGGCGCTTTCCGCAAGGCGCTGGACGAGACCGGGATGGTGGTGACGACGGCCACCACCAACCTGTTCGGCCACCCGATGTTCAAGGACGGGGCGTTCACTGCGAACGAGCGGGAAATCCGCCGGTTCGCGCTGGCCAAGGTGATGCGGAATCTGGACCTGGCCGCTGAGCTCGGCGCCAGGACGTACGTCTTCTGGGGCGGCCGCGAAGGTGCCGAGTCGGGCGCCGCCAAGGACATCAGGGCCGCCCTGGACCGGTACGCCGAGGGACTTAACCTGCTCTGTGAGTACGTGCAGGAGCAGGGTTACGACATGCGGTTCGCGATCGAGCCGAAGCCGAACGAGCCGCGCGGCGACATCTTGCTGCCGACCGTGGGCCACGCGCTGGCGTTCATCACCGGGCTCGAGCACCCGGACATGGTCGGCGTGAACCCCGAGATCGGCCACGAGGAGATGTCGGGGCTGAACTACGCGCACGGGATCGCCCAGGCAATGTGGCACGCCAAGCTGTTCCACATCGACCTGAACGGGCAGCACGGGCCGCGCTTCGACCAGGACTTGAGGTTCGGCGCCGGCAACGTGCGAGGCGCGTTCTGGGTGGTGGACACGCTGGTGGCCGGCGGGTACGACGGTCCCGTGCACTTCGACTACAAGCCGCCGCGAACCGAGGACGACGAGGGCGTCTGGGTGTCGGCCGCCGCGTGCATGCGCAACTACCTGATCCTGCGGGCGAAGGTCAGGGCGTTCCGATCCGACCCGGAGGTGATCGAGGCGCTGCGGGTCTCGGGGGTCGATCAGCTCGCCTCGCCGACACTCGCGGCCGGCGAGACCTGGCGTGACGTGCGTGAGGCCGTCGCCGATGTCGAGGCGCTGGCCCAGCGCGGCCTGGGCTACGAGCACCTCGACCAGCTTGCCCTCGAGCACCTCTACGGCATCCGCCCCTAGCGGGACCTCCAGACACCTGGCGCCGGCCGGCCTCTCAGGTCGGCCGGCTAGCGCGCGCCTGGCGCCTGCGGGTCGGGCACGTGGGTATCAGCGGCCTGCGCGCCGGCGGCCCCCGCGCCCGCGATCTCAGTGTTGGCGATCTCAGAGTCGGCGGTCCCAGAGTCGGCGGTCCCAGAGTCGGAGGCCAGCGCGTCGGCGGCGGCCTGACCTTGAGCCCGGGCGGTACGGCCGTCCGCCATCACCTTCATCATGTGGCGCTGCGACCTGAACTGGAAGAACATGATCACCACGACGAGCCCGATGGAGAACCACAGGCCGTAGCGCGAGATGGCCTGCGCCACCACGACCGCGTGATGGCCGAGCGCGTAGCCGAGGCCGGCCAGCGTGCCCGCCCATAGCAGCGAGCCGATCACGTCCAGGATGATGAACGTGACCAGGCGCATCCCGGCCCAGCCGGCGATGACGTAGATGATCGCGTTCGGGATGGGCAGGAAGGGGCTGATCACGACGGCGGGCCAGGTGAACTTGCGGCCCCACCGCTGCACCCGGGCCATGTACTTGGCGCCGCGGTTACGCCGGCCGGACAGCAAGATGATGACGCGCTCGCCCCACAGCCGCCCCGCCCACCAGTAGAGCGGATCGAACTTCATCAGCCCGGGCACGGCGGCCAGCAGCACGACGACGAGCGTCCCGTGCCCGATCCGGGCGAACGCCGCGGCGGAGATGATCGACTCGGTGGTCCCGTTCAGCAACTCGAGCAGCACCGGGTGGGTGCCAACCAGCGAGGCCCGGAACGGCAGCATGGCCCAGTAGAAGATCCCGCTGAGCACGATGCCGGCCCAGCACAAGATGTCGGCCCGGCCCGGCTTCCCGGCCCACGGGATCCGCGGGTCGTCCCACGGGTCCTGCTTCTGCCCAGCTCGCAGGCCCTTGGCTTCCGTTTCCGCCACGGACCCGGCCACCAGGGCTGCTTCGGCCGCAGCCTGTTCATCCACCAAGACACGGTATAACGAATCGCGGGTACTTCCGTCTTCGGCCGAACGGTCCGTGGTGACCGCCCGCGGCCCCGGTTTACCTGTCCCGGGGGCTGCGTCCGGGGCCGTCATGAGCCATGATGACCCAGGTGACCGATGATCCGTACGCCGCCGCGGCGGCCAGCGCCGCCCGCCTCACCGCCCAGAGCGGCCCGCATGACATCGCGGTGGTCCTCGGTTCCGGCTGGACGCCGGCCGCGGACGCCATCGGCACCGCCGAGGCCGAGCTCCCGCTGGCCGGACTCGGCGGGTTCCCGGGGACCACCGTGCCGGGCCACTCCCCGGCGGTGCGTTCGGTCGTCGCCGGGCCGATGCGGGTCCTGGTGTTCCTCGGCCGGGTGCACATGTACGAGGGGCTGTCGCCCGCCGCTGTCGTGCACGGGGTACGCACCGCGGTGTCAGCGGGCTGCCGAGCGGTGGTGCTGACCAACGCGGCGGGCGGGATCCGTCCCGGCCTCAGTGTCGGGCAGCCCGTGCTGATCAGCGACCACATCAACCTGACCGGCGCATCCCCGTTGTCCGGGCCCGCCCCTTTGGCGGGCCAGCGGTTCGTCGACCTGACCGAGCTGTACTCGCCGCGGCTGCGGGCGCTGGCCCGGGACGCCGACCCCAGCCTGGCCGAGGGGGTCTACGCGATGATGCCAGGGCCCCATTACGAGACCCCGGCGGAGATCACCATGCTGGCCAGGCTCGGTGCCGACCTGGTCGGCATGTCGACCGGTCTTGAGGCGATCGCCGCCCGCCAGATGGGAGCCGACGTGCTCGGCATCTCGCTGGTCACCAACCTGGCGGCGGGCCTGGCCGGGCACGGTCTCAGCCACGCCGAGGTCATCAAGGCGGGCCGCGCATCCGCCAGCCGGATGGGAACCCTGCTCGCGAGTATCCTGCCCGGGATGTAACCCCAGTTTGCCTTAAGCCGTGTGGTGGGCCAGGGCGCGGCCGGTTAGGCCGGGTCGCGGGGGCGGGCTGCCGCCGGGGGTCGCCAGCCGTAGATGGGGGTGAGGCTGCGGAGTGCGGCTCCCGGCGCGAGCTTGCCTGTCAGCCGGACCACCGTGTTGCGGCAGGCGACGGCGGGAGATGAGGCCCACGTCGTCATGGTGGCGGCCCGGCGGGACCAGCGGACGACGTCGTTGGTGCGCGGCAGCCTGTCCGCGGTGTAGCGGGCCAGCATCGTGGTTACCGCGTCCGGTGCTGTTCCTGCGGCAAGCTGGGAGATGACCGCGGCGTCTTCGAGTGCCTGGCATGCGCCCTGGCCGAGGTTCGGGGTCATGGGGTGGGCGGCGTCGCCGAGCAGGGCGGCCCGGCCGCGGTGGAAGGACGGCAGCGGCGCGGCGAGCTCGGCGACATCATGGCGCAGGACGTCCGGCGGCCTGGCCATCGCGAGCAGCGCGGGGATCGGCTCGTGCCAGGTGCCGAAGAGCCTGACCAGCTCGGCGAGCTCGTCGCCGGCGCGCGCGCCGGGGGCGGCAGGCGCGGCGGCGTAGCAGTAGACCCGCCCGTCGGACAGCGGCATGACGCCGAAGACGGTGCCGCGTCCCCAGCTCTCCGCCATGGGGAACGGTCCGGTCACGGGTCCTGTGAGCAGGCGCCAGGTGGTGAACCCCGCGTAGCGGAGCCCCGGATGGCCGGGAAATAGCGCTTGACGCGTTCCGGAGCCGACCCCGTCGGCAGCCACGATCAGATCAGCATGCAGTTCACCCGCCGTGGTCGTCACGCGCGCTGCCGCCGTCCCGCTCTGCCCGGTCTTCTCGCCGGGCTCCACGGACGTCACCTCAGTTGACAGCGAGAGCATCCCACCGGGAACGTGAGCCACCAGCGCGTCGATCACGGCCGTCCGGGGCAGCAGGATGACCGGGTCCCCGAACCTTTCCGAGATCATCCGGCCGGTGGTGCTGCGCATCAGCCACCGGCCGTCGGACCGGCGGATGCCCACTTCCTGGGGAACCGCCAGGCCTCGGAGCCCGTCCCCGGCTCCGATCGCGTCCAGCGCCCGCAGCCCGTTGGGAGCCAGCGCGAGGGCAGCCCCGACCGGCTCAAGAGACGCCGCGCGCTCGCAGATGGTGACGTCCCAGCCAGCCAGGCGCAGCCCTGCCGCCGCCGCCAGACCGCCAATCCCCGCACCGATCACAACCGCGCGCGCTCGTGTCATCCTGGCGCCCCGTCCGGCTCGACAGTCCTACTACAGCCGGTAGTATAACGCGCCTGACCACTGCCGGTACAGAGGAAGCGGGGGCAAGTGGGTCAATCTGGTCACTTGGCGCATAAGCAACTTCAGATGTCGCAGGTCACTTGATAGGCCGACAGGGTCGCCTTCAATAAGGAAGTTCGCTTCTATAATGCCGTCATGGACCAAATGAGAATCCGCGATGCTAGCGTCGACCTACCTCTGTTTGAAGAGGGTGCTGTTTTCGAAACGCTAGAATCATTTAGCCCGGGCGACAGATTGGTCTCTCATTTCAGGATCAATAACACTAGCGTCCGCGCCCTGGACTTGGAGGATACTAGGCTGATTGATGGTCAAATTCGGTCTATCAAACGGAAACGACCAACCTCGTCGGAGTAAGCGTCCAATGTGTTGAGTTCAGCGGTTGTGAACTAAGATCTTTGCACTGGGCGGGCGGGAAGATCTCGCGAACTCGGTTTGCTGCCTGCAAGCTTCTCGGTGCCGAGTTTGAGAATGTTTCCATGGAACATGTGGTCTTCACAGATTGCAAAATGGATTACGCGACTTTTAATCGGGTGCGCGCCTCCGGACCAGTGATGTTTGTCCGATGTTCTCTGCGAGAGGCCGAATTCAGCGGAAGTGACATATCAGGATCTCTCCTTGATGAATGCGACCTTACACTGGCGACGTTCGAAAACGGCCAATATGCAGCCTGCGATTTGCGCGGAAATGATCTCTCGGCATTGCGCGGAGTGCGCCATCTCCGTCGGATCGTCGTTAACAGCGCCCAGTTGGGGCAGCTCGCAGTATCACTAGCCGCGGAACTAGAGATAACGTGTCTCGATGAACTTAATGATCTTTAATACTAAAGTAATAAATAGATGCAAATTGGGCATCCAGTTGGACTTCTAAGCTCGATTATTCACCTACACCTAGACGCAACACCAGCTCTTTTAGGTGTTTGGGTCACTCTGGGGTCTTGAGAATCTCGTGTTACGTGTGTCTTTGAGTGTCCTTTTCCGGGTGGCGGGCGGGCATGGCGGTCGCCCGCGTGTCGCGGCGGGTCGGGCGCGCGGTTCCACGGGCCGCGGCCCCGGCGGGCGGGGCGGCCCCTCCCTCCCTCCATCCCTCCCTCCCTCCCTCCTTTCGCAGTGACGGGGAGCGGGTTCAGCGGCGGCCGGGTGCGTACTCGATGACCTGGTATTTCCCGGTGACGGTCTGCTTGGCCGCGGACGTGTGCCCGAATTTCGGGCGTGCCTTCTGCACCCGGGGCGAGTGCCGGTCCCGGCCGGGGATGTTGAGGGTGTGCAGGTGCGCGCGGGCGGCCGAGTCTGCCGCGGCGGCGATGGCCGCGAGCGATGACGTGGCCGTGACCTGGCTGGTTTCCATGGAGCGGACGGCGTGGCGCCAGGCGGCGGTGAAGGATTCCTCGTCGGCGGTGACCGGCCTGGCGTCCGTGCGGCGCAGCGCGCGGGCGGCGGCTTCCTCGCTGCGCAGGGTGGCGGCCTCGCTCGCGCGCACCAGCTGGGTGCCGGCGAGCCAGGCCCAGGCTTCCTGCAGGACTAGCGGCGGGCAGCCGGAGCGGAGCGCCGGGCCGGAGGTGCGGTTCCCGGCACCGGTGATGGTCGCCTTGTCCTGGCCGAACGTCGTTTCCGACGCGCTCCACCTGGTGGTATACGCGTCGCGGATCGCGGCGGCGGGCGCGGCCTCGTGGTCCAGGAGGGTGGTGATCAGGGTGCAGGTCTCCGCGACTTCCCCGCCGTCCGGGCCGGCGACGAGGGCGGAGTGCTCGGTGACCCGGACCGGGAGCCGGTCCTCCTTCTTCCCGGACTCGGCGTTCAGCCAGCTCATCCGGGATCCGTCCCCGAGCCAGCCCTGGTCCGGGCCGTCCTGGAACGGCAGGGCGATGCCGCCCTTCACGCGGGCGATGACCTGCCCGCCGGCGAGCAGGATCGCCAGGATCAGGCCGTGGCCGGGGAAATTCCGGTCGAAGCAGGTCACCCGCCGGGCGAAGATGCCCGGCTGCTCGGCGGCCAGGGTTTTCAGCAGGGTCTGCTCTCCCTCGGACGTCGTCCCCATGGCGGCGCCGAGGATGGCGTGCCCGGCGCGGGCGGTGACCGCGACGACCCGCAGCTGCGGGAACGGGGAGGACCCGTCCGCGGTCCCGGTCGTCCCGAAGTACTCCCGGTTCTGCTTCGTGTCCGCCAGGTTCACCAGCATCCCGTCGGCCGCGTCGACTGGCATCCCGGCCACCATGACCGCCGGCGGCTCATCGTCGCCGATGAGCGGCCCGGCGGCGTGCCAGAAGATCTCCTCCAGGATCACGGCCGGGACCAGCAGCCGCCACTCAGTGATCGTCTTCCCCGTGGGAACGTGCCAGTCCAGGGCGAACGGGATGTCCGCGAGCAGCCCGGCCAGGGTCCGCGCCGCGTCCGGCCCGCAGGAGCGGGGCAGCAGGGTCATCGCGATGACCAGCCGGACGGCCAGCGGATAGGACATCAGCCGACGGCGCTCCCGCAGGCGGAGGCGCCCATTCCGCTCTGCTTTCGCGACGACCTTCTCGATGACGCCATCGCCCAGGTGCGCTTCCAGTGCGCCGAGGCGGACCAGGTCCGGCAGCCACGCGTCCGCCAGGACCGTGCCGTCCCGCTTCACGAACGCGGGCGCCTCCAGGACCGGCCGGCAGAACACCGCCAGCTCACCCCCCGCCGGCGCCGCCCCGGCCACGGTCACCGACCGGGAACTGTGAACCCGCAGGTCAGCGGAACGGACCGCCAGCGTGCCCGCCGGCGTCCCGCCGGCAGGGAACTCCACGGAACGAATTGCGGCATCAGCGGCCAGAAGGCTAGATTGCACCCTGGGACTCCTCGGAAGGCACGGATCGACACCCAAATGCCTACCAGGGGTCCCTCCTGCTTCAAAGACGACGCAAAACGCCAGGTCACAGCGTCGCATAACCCGAAATCGCCTAAGTCTATGGTGTTGGTGTGCTACGCGCGCAGAAAGGAGTCGTACCTAGGTAAACGACTCTCTTGATGTGCTGCTGTGCAGGAGATGAAGGTTTTGTGGCCCTTCGGCATCGCTCTGCGGAGAGCGGTGTCAAA